>DATJSB010000331.1:0-11847 GCA_035504315.1 Occallatibacter sp. | reverse complement strand
AGCGCCGCTGTCGACCCCGATGGGGCGAAAGATCAGGTCGAACTCGGCGGCCAGCGGAATCTCGACCGGCTCGACACACCGGGCGCAAGGCAACTCAAATTTGCCCTGGAAGCTGCCTTTAAGCCGGATATCGGCGACGATATCCTTGGGACCGCGGTGTTCGTGGATGACCTCAGCCCTGCCGCTGGTAGCAACAGGGCCAATCTGCTGGGCTTCGCCGCCCAGGTCAACCACTCCGGGCTCGAGTTCGAGGTCGAATTCGATCGGTTCGCGCTCAAGCTCGATGACTTTGAATTCCATATCCTGAGCCTAAAACAACTGGCGCAAAGTGGGAATAGCCGCACAGGTTCTGTCGTCGCTCGCGCGGTAGACTTTTCGGAGGGGATTCGCATATGCCTATCGCAGAGGGCGCGTGGGTCAGAGTCTCGACGCTATGGCCCGGAGTGTGGAGAGTTTCCCGGATATTGTCTGGTTTCAATGAAATACAGTGGGAGCCTGGCGTTGCAGAGGTCCCTTCGACTCGGACAGTCCTCTTCCTAGCAAGAATTGTCAACGATAAATGGAAGCGCTCGTTCGCTGTTCGGACCTGCGAGATTTCGTATGCTTCGCTGCTGAGCAACGATGAAATCGAAGAGCTAGAGACCATCGTGGCTTCCGACGTCGGGCTGCTTGACTCGTTTAACAAGTACTTGGCCACGCCGCCTCCCCTGCACCTCGTCGCTAATATTGCACTTGGTGGAATGAGCGATGAACTCGTTGCCCAGTTCCCCTCAATTTGTAATCAAATGCTTGGCGCTCGCATTGCTGGTGGGCTGACAATACCCGAGGTGCTTCAAGCGCTGGCCAAGCGAGATTTGTTGCAATACAAGGGGATGAATCCAATTCGGACTACTCTTCAGCTTACGTCTGAAAATCATGAGCTCAGGTTGCACAACTTTGTGTTTCGAAGCTATCGAACGTTGTGCCAATAATGTTTGCCAATCAATTTCGGATTGACCTCGCTTACCGCTTCGGCGTGTACTCCTCAAACAGGTCAGGAAACTCTTTCTTGAGCGCGCCGATCTTGGGTCTGTCGCAAACCATGATGTAAGGATTGCCCGGATTCAAGTAAGCATAGTCCTGGTGGTAGTCCTCGGCGCGGTAGAACCCTTTAAGCGGCGTCACCTCAGTGGTGATACGCGAGTGAAAAACATGCTCCTGGGTGAGTTGCGCAATGTAGGCGTCGGCAATACGCTTTTGATCATCGTTGAGGTAGAAGATGACCGAGCGGTACGACGGCCCCTCGTCGGGCCCCTGCCCGCCTACTTGGGTCGGATCGTGCGCTACCGAGAAGAAGATTCGCAGCAACGTGCCGTAGGTGATCTTCGAGGAATCGTAGACCACGCGGACTGACTCGGCGTGCCCCGTGGTCTCGGTCGTCACCTGGGCGTAGGTGGCTGTGGCCGCGGTGCCGCCGGCGTAGCCCACAGTCGTGCCAGTTACGCCCCTTACGCGCTCAAATACCGACTGCGTTCCCCAGAAGCACCCCCCGGCAAAAACGGCCGTTTGGGATGTGGAAACACTGGAGAGCTGATCGTCGGCATCGGGCGCCGGAATCGGCCCCTTCGACGCGGCTTTGGCTCGAAACGTCACGATCAGCACCACGGCCAAGGCAATCAGAAGAAAAATAATCCTGCGGGAGAACATGGGGAAGAACCTCTAATCATCAGATTGTGGCGCAACCGGATGAGTTACAGTCATTTTCGCCGCATGGGTTTTCGATGCCCAGCGCCTCACGTCTGGCGCCGCCGTTTTAAGATTTTTTCTCGCTCCACCAGGGCAGCAACAACGAGGTCCTTTAACACTGACGCCTCAAAGAGCGATCGGCTGCCGGCATTTCGCCGCAGTTCAGGTAATCTTCGCTTGACGGCGCGGAAGCTGGAAAGCATCTCTGGCACAGTAGTACCGTCAGCCTGATAGAAGATGTTGCGCAAACCGGCCATGACACCTCTCGGCCTTTTGTTATGGATCTGCGGGTCGATGCCACTTATATCGCTCGTTGAGCGCTGCATTCTGTAGGGCTTGCTCTCAAAGACAAAAACTTTGTGCCGGCCCCTCGTCATGCGAGAACGGTATAGGGCCAGCCCTAGCTCCAATGGCATATTGAATCGAGGAATCCCGGACGAGAGCTCTATTCTGGACAAGTCGTGAATCGAGACAACTGATTTCTCAATCAATCTGACAATTCTGTCGAGCCGCCCTTGGTTAGGAACCGCCAGCGTGAGATTGATTTTGAGCCCCAGTTGCGTCAGGCCCACGATGTAGGCGAGGTAAAGATCCTCAAACTTCGAATCGTACGGGATATTCAAGAAGACAGAGAGGATGCGCTTCGGTCTTGCCAAGAATTCCTCACCGTCGCCCGACCAACCGCGAGCTTGAGCGCTTCTTTCGCGCCCTAGTCTCAGTCCCCGTGGCTCTGGATTTGCCGTTCGAGCGCTTCGAGGTCCTAGATGACGGCGAGTTCATAATAAGGCGCACTGAAGCGACGCGCTTCGGGCTCAAACCCAATGCGCGTCCCATTTCTTCAGGAGAAGGCACGCGATTTCTGACCACAAACGTCGCCATGCTCAAAGTTTGCGCTTGTGGCACCAAGGTGTCAAATACGACTCATCTGCCCCACTCTAGTCTCGATTGCAGGGATGAGACTTGGGCCATATACCACCCCTTTTCCCAGTAAGCGGGACGAATCCGGCTCAAAGACGCGGGGCCTGAATCCCAAAAGGCGTGGTACGAGTCCTATTCGGTATGATCCCGGTGGCGGCCCTGATCCGGTGTAACCGCCGCGCCTGTCCCCTAAAACCCCAAAAAATGAGGCATATGCGATGAACCTTTCTTCTTCACTTGCATTTCGCTCGCTTGCATTCTGCGCCCTTGCCGTTGCACTGCCTTCCTCCGCTCCGCTTTTTGCCCAGCAGGTGATCACCGGGCAGGCCGCCTATGCCGACTGGTCGCAGCAGAAGCCCGGCACCATGCGCAAGATTACGGTTGCCGACCTGCCCACGCCCTTCGCCACCGAGTCGGTGGACAACGGGCCTTACGTCATCGCCAAGCCGGCTGATGCCTGGCCCATCGCGCCTGAGGGTTTCAAAGTCCAGCTATACGCCGGCGGCGACGCGGCCAAGCCCATGCAGCGCTCAGACAACGTGCGCCGGACCTACGGGCCCACATCGGGAACCTTCGTGATGCCGCGCGTTATTCGCACCGCGCCCAACGGCGACCTGTTTTTGGCCGACTCGCAGGCGGGCAGCATATTTGTGCTGCGCGGCGTGACGGCCGACGGCAAGGCCGAAGTGGTAAGCGAATTCGCCACCGGTCTCGACCACCCCTTTGGCATCGCGTTTTACCCCTCAGGGCCCAATCCGAAATGGGTGTATGTGGGCAACGCGACGACGATTGCACGCTTTGCCTACAAGAGCGGCGATCTGACGGCCGAAGACCCCACTCCTGAGACCGTGATTCCCAACATTCCCGGCTACGCGCAACTCCGCGGCGGCGGCCACTGGACCCGCGACGTAACCTTCACCGCCGATGACAAGTATCTGCTGGTTTCGGTAGGCAGCGGATCGAACATCGACGATCCCGACACGCATCCACGTGAGTTCCACCGCGCCGATGTGCTGGAATACACGCCCGAGGGCAAGTTTGTCGAGGTGTATGCAACCGGCATTCGCAACTGCGTGGGCGAGGCCATCAATCCGACGACCGGCCAGCTCTGGTGCTCCACCAACGAACGCGATGCGTTGGGCAACAACCTGCCGCCGGACTACGTAACCCACATTGAGGAGGGCGGCTTCTACGGCTGGCCGTGGTACTACATCGGTCCGCACCAGGATCCGCGCCTGCCCGAGCCCTGCGCCAACGGCACCGGACCGAATCCGCAGCTAGCCGCGCCGCTCACCGAGGAGCAGGCCGCCAACTGCAAGCGCGTTGACATGTCGTCGAAGGTGCTGGTGCCCGATGTTTTGCTGCAGCCGCACATGGCCTCGCTGGAGATGACTTTCTACCCGAATGGGCAGAAGGGATTTCCCACCTCGTATGCCGGCGACGCATTCGCAGCCGAGCACGGATCGTGGAACCGCAAGCGGCGCGGCGGCTACGAGGTGGTGATGATCCCCATGAAGGACGGCAAGGCGCTGGGCGAGTATGAGGATTTCCTCACCGGCTTTACGACCGCCGATGGACAAGTTTGGGGGCGGCCGGTGGGCGTGGCTGTGGGTCACGATGGCGCGCTCTACGTGACCGACGATGGCTCGCGCAGCATCTGGCGCGTGGTGTACGCCGGCAAGTGAAACAATCGGGCCAGCGAAGACTCCACTGTGCATGCGTGGAGCCTTCGCCGAAGCTGCCTTTACGCTGCGGCAAATTGCACAGGCCAAATGCGTCGCAGTTCTGTCGTTGTGAGTATCACATTCACGATCTCCGCCGCGCCCATCGCCCGCAGCTCGCCAAATGCCACTGCCTGCACGTCGCGGTCTACGCCGAGTTCGTCGAGAAACTCTTCCAGCGCGCTGAGATCCGATAATTGATGCGGCTCCATTGCGCCACCCGGACCAGTGTATGGCACAAACATCGCGCTAAAAGGCTCTGTTCCAAACGTGCCGCCCGTGCGGATGCGTAACGTTCCTTCAATCGGCTTAACCGCCATGTCAAGTACTTCCAAAATCCTGTGTGCTGAAGAGAGCCGCAGGTCTTCGCCAGCCTCGAAATTCACCACCGTCGGCAAACTCACTCCCGCAATCGCTGCGAGCCTTCGTTGCGTAAGCTTCATCTGCTTCCGTCGCGCTTTTGCTGTCTCAACTAGCCGCGGCCAGTCGAGCCGGTAATTTCCCTGAACGTCCCGTTCCATCGTTTCCCCATATAATCAGCGAGATTATCTCTCAGCTTCTTCGAACCGTACGGCATTTCGCGCACGGCCTCACGTGCAATCTCAATCCGCTTGCCCAAGTCGTGCACGGCTTCGCGCAGTGCCGAATTCTTCAGTCCAAATGAGGTCGCCAGGCCGACAAGGTGCACCCTTTCAATTCCAGCCAGCGAAGTCGGATTAGTTCCCCTGCTCATCAGCCGCAGCGCCATCGGGGTCCGGCTGTATTCCCCATAGAGCGCCGCGGCCAGCACATCGTAAAAGGGCGCCAGTCTCAGCCGTCCATCGATGTAGAGCAGACCAAAGTTCTTCATGTGCGCGTCGTTGTTGCCCAGCAGAATCGACACCAGGATGCGACGGAACAGCTTCTCCACATCGATCGGTGAACAGCGCGGATCTTCTCGCATTGCACCTGCCATATCGCCGTATGCGCCCTGGTATTTGTCTTCACTCACATGACCTAGAATCTGGTTGAACTCTTCAAAGTGCCGCTTTTCAATCGCACCGCCGGTTTCAATGCGATCGAACCGCCGAATCACCAGGCAGGTTTCTGCAATGCCATCAAGCGGAGCGATCTCCGTCTCCGCAATCTCGTCGGCGGCGAGCAAAATCTCGGCAGCTCGCGTGGCGAGGTGCTCAAGCTCGACCACTTCCGCCAGATTGCCGCTGGGGAGCTTTGCAATATGCGTGCTCAACTCGCCTTGGCGCACAGGGCGAAAACCGTTCGCGGTCTTTACAGCGAGCAGTTTGGCCTGCACGCCGGAGATCGAGGCACGGCTCGCCAGTGCCGCAATATCTTCGGCCGACTCCGGCGGTTCGCCCGTCGCCTCGCGAGGTTTGGGATCGCGAATCGTAACTGCACCGATGCAGTCGCCTCCGAAGGCCAGTAGCCGCGCGAAACGATCTTCTACAGGAACTCCCAGCCATCGCGCCTGCACCGCGGCCTGCCGCCCCTCGGCCAGCAGATTGTCGAAAAACGGATGCAACCTGCCTTCATAAACCTGCGGCTTGCTGGTGAGTGGCAGAGTCAAGGAGATCGGCTGCAAACCCGCTCCTTGATACGCGCTATCGAGATATGCACCGTCGTATGTAAATGAGCAGCGCTCTCCGGTCTCCTGGCGCAGCACCCCGGCGAAGTGGTCGAAGAAATAAACGTGTCCGTAAAGCAGTTCGGCCATAGTCAATAAAAATTGATTGTCACCCGATACGATACAAGTACTCAATCTTTATTGATCATTATGACTGTTACGAGCAATAAAGTCAACTAATATTGATCTCTATCGTATAGAGGCAATATGATCAATAATAATTAATCATAACAGTCAAGTTGGCGTCCTCCCGCCGCACCGGTAAAGTTACTCTATGGCCGCTCCCCAGCCCCACGCCGCACCTGCGCCCAGCCTGCGCCCAGATTGGACCGCGGAGCTGCGCACGATGGTTGCGCTGGCTGTGCCCGTCGTGCTCAGCGAGATTGGCTGGATGCTGCAGGGCGTGGTGGACACCATCATGGTGGGCAGGCTGGGACCGGCAGCCATCGGCGCCGTCGCGTTGGGAAATGCCCTCTGCTACACGCCTTCGCTTTTTGGCATCGGCCTCATGCTGGGTCTCGACACATTGGTTTCGCAGGCTTACGGCCGCCGAGATTACGACGAGTGCCATCGCTGGCTGGCGCAGGGTTTGTATCTTGCCCTCATCGCAACCCCGCTCATCATGCTGCTGCTCGGCGGCGCGAGCGCAGGCTTTGCACACTTCGGCATTACAGCCGAGGTTGCTGTGCCTGCCGGGGAGTATCTGCGGCTGCTGCTTTGGGGAACGCTGCCCTTGCTTGTCTACAGCGGCACGCGCCGTTATCTGCAGGGCGTGGGCGAGGTGCGCGTGGTAACAGCCACTTACGTCTTCGCCAACCTCATCAACTGGTTCGGCAACTGGGTTCTCATCTACGGCAAGCTGGGATTTCCGGCGCTCGGCGTGCGTGGTTCGGCCATTTCCACCGTTGCGTCGCGCATTTTTATGGCTGCAGCATTGCTGGGATTAGCCTGGCGTTACGAGCGCAAACGTGGCCATCCGCTTTTCCGGCACTGGGCCTGGCTCGAGATATCGCGGATACGGGTGCTGGTGCGCCTCGGCCTGCCCGCCGCCGGCCAGATTCTGATGGAGGTGGGCGCCTGGAATCTGGCAACCTTCGGCGCCGGATACCTTACACCCGTGGCGCTGGCCACGCACCAGATCGCGATCAACTACGCCAGCTTGACCTACATGGTTCCGCTGGGGGTCTCGGCGGCCGCGGCGGTGAGCGTGGGCCATGCCGTGGGAGCCAGCGACCGGGCCCGCGCGCGCCGCGCCGGATGGCTCTCCATCGCGCTCGGCACAGGCTTCATGATGTTTGCGGCCATTGTTTTTCTGGCGTTGCCCGTGCCGCTCATCAAGCTCTACACCAGCGACCCGCGCGTGCTGGCCGTGGGCCCGTCGCTGCTGGCCATCGCCGCCGCCTTCCAGATCTTCGACGGCATTCAGACGGTTTCGACCGGCGCGCTGCGCGGCCTGGGCGAGACCAGAGTGCCTATGTGGGCGAATTTCCTCGGTTACTGGATTCTTGGACTGCCGCTCGGCTTTTTTCTTTGTTTCGGACTGCGACGCGGGATCTTTGGGCTTTGGATCGGCCTCACGCTGGCGCTGATCGTGATCGCCGTCGCGCTGATCGTCCGTTGGAACCGCGATTCGGCGCGGGCCGCGCTGGGTGCTTCGGCAGTCTCCTGAGCAGCAGCAAGACCCCAGTCCGCGCCCAGGCTTTACGCCACTGCATTGTCACCATGAGCTTTCGAAAACAAACGGCCCCGCGCGGTTGCGCTGTGAAGCCGGCAAAACTCTCCTGCCAGTAAATCGGCTCAAGCTGAACACGATTCCGCCGATACTCACGTTGTGCGATTGTTTGCGTGCTTTTATGCACAGCAAAACGCGCGTCTTCCGAGCTGGATGGAAAGGAATTCACCATGCAGTTTCTTCGCAATCTGAGCGTCCGCAATAAACTTATGTTTTTTTTCAGCATTCTCTGTTCATCGACAGTCGGAATCGCCGCGCTCTGCTTGTTCATGCTGGCGAGAGTCAGCAGCGCGACAGTGGAAATCAACGACAAGTGGCTCCCCGGTGTACGGCTGCTTGACCACATGCATAGCCAGCACTCCATCATGGAACGGGCGACGCTGAACGCCGCACTTTGCACCAACCCCGAGTGCCGAGCCGCAAACAGCGCCAAGTACAGCGAAGCGAAAGAGCGACTTGACGAAGGCTTCAGAGAGTTTCAAAAGCTGACCACGGAAGACGGCGAGAAGACTCTTCTCGCGCACCTTGACCAATTGGTCCAGGAATATGACGATGCCTCCAAAAAAGCCATCGAGGTAGCGTCGAGCGGTGCACACCAGGCAGCGGTTGACGACGCCCTCATCAAGAGCCGCGAAACATACGACGCAGCGTATACGGTGGGGGACGAAGTCATCACAATGTATAACGGAGGTGCGGGGGACACGACCCAAAAGGCCATATCGCTGGGAAATTCGGCGCGCCTTTTGGTTTCAATCGCGAGCATTCTGACGCTCGTCGTGGGCGTTCTTGCAATCCTGTTGCTGACCAGGCTAATTGCTCCCCGGATCAAATACGGAACCGAAATCATGGAGCGCCTCGCTGCCAAGGACCTGACCATCGACGTTAAAGTCACCGGAACCGACGAGATCGGCCGTCTGGGCGTGGCGATGAACACCTGCGCTGCCTCGTTGAGAGAGGTAATGAACTCGGTGGCGAAGAATGCGGCCAAGCTCACCCAGGGCGCCTCAGATGTAAGCGCACGTTCGGTACAGACCGCCGGCAATGCACGCGCCGAGTCGGGAAAGATCAATCAGATTGCCGCCGCGGTGCAGGAGATGACGGCGACCATCAGCGAGATCAGCCGCAATGCCGAGGATGCCTCGGCGGCCAGCCGGGCTTCAGCTGAAACTGCAGAACAGGGCGGTTCGGTGATGGGCGCCGCGGCCGCAACCATGGAGCACATCGCCACAGCCACGCAGACCGTCGCGGAGAAGATGACTTCGCTTGCGCAGCGCTCCGAGGAGATTGGCCGGGTAGTGAATGTGATTCAGGAGATCAGCGAGCAGACCAACCTGCTGGCGCTCAACGCTGCGATTGAGGCCGCCCGCGCCGGCGAGCATGGCCGCGGCTTTGCGGTTGTTGCCGGAGAAGTCCGGCGCCTGGCGGAGCGCACCAAGGGCGCCACCGAAGAGATTGCCACCACCATCCGCAGCATTCAAGAGGAAACCCGCAACACTCTCGGCGTAATGCAGGAAAGCCGCGCCGCGGTTGAAAACGGCCGCGAAGAGACCGATCGTGCCCGGCAGAGTCTTGATTCGACAATCGATGCATCAAAGAAAGTGGAACAGCAGATCAATCTGATCGCCACTGCGGCCACCGAACAGGCCTCTGCTGCGGGAGAGATCGCGGAATCGACCAGCCAGATTTCGCAGCTGGCCAACGAAAATGTTCAGGGAGCCGAAGAAGCCGTTGAGATACTCACAACGCTCGCCGGCTTGGCCAACGATTTGGAAAATCTGATCCGGCAGTTCCGGCTGGAAGATGAAGTGCAGCCTGGAAAAAAGAATGTGGTTCGCGCCCAGCCGGCGTCGGTAAAGGCACTGCGGCCGGCGCGCGCCTAGGGCTCCAGCTACAACACCAGTCGAATGGCTGCGCGTGCATTAAGGCGGCACGCGCAGCCCCTTCCAACTCTTGTCCGGACGGCGCCGACCGCTCCATGTGCCTCGGCCCGCGTGGCTATGTTACGCTCCGGGTAGCAGCTTCGTGGCTCGTATGTTGGTTTTTTTGTGTTTTTCATGTTCTCATCATCCTTCTCGCTTGCCCCGGCCGAATCGGCTCAACAACCATTGGGAGAGAAACTTCGATGAGCGCCATCAAGTACGACCTGGTTGTCATTGGTTCCGGACCGGCGGGGCAGCGCGCCGCAGTGGCCGCATCCAAGAACGGCAAGCGCGTAGCCGTGGTTGAGGCCCGCTCGGTGGTGGGGGGCGTGTGCATCAACACCGGCACCATCCCCTCAAAGACCATGCGCGAGGCGGTGCTGCACCTTTCCGGCTACAACTATCGCAACATTTACGGCGTGAACTACCGGGTGAAGGAAAAGATCACCATGGCCGACCTGGCCTTCAGGGTGCAGGCGGTGATCAAGACCGAGGTTGACGTGACCGAGGCGCAGCTCTCGCGCAACGGTATCGACGTGGTGCACGGCATTGCCCGCTTCGTCGATCCCCTACAGGTTCATGTTGAAGGCCCGCAGGCCGAAGTGAACCTTGAGGCCGGACACATCATCATTGCCGTAGGCACCAAGCCGGCTGCTTCCGACAAGGTTCCGGTCAACGGCAAGTCCATCATCAACAGCGACCAGATTCTCGGACTCGACGCACTACCCAAATCGCTCATCGTTGTAGGCGGAGGCGTGATCGGCGTGGAATACACCTGCATGTTCGCGGTGCTGGGGGTGCGCTGCACGCTGATTGAAAAACGCCCGCGCCTGCTCGAATTTGCCGATCAGGAGATTATTGAAGCGCTCAGCTACCACCTGCGCGACAGCCGGGTGACGATGAGGTTGGGCGAAGAGGTGGAATGCGTCGAAGAGACTACGCCGGGCACGGTGGTAGCCAATCTGGAGAGCAAGAAGAAGGTTTCGGGCGACGCACTGCTCTACGCCGTGGGCCGGCAGGGCAATATTGACGACCTGAACCTGGCCGCGGCCGGCATCGAAGCCGACAAGCGCGGCCGTATCCCCGTGAACGACTTCTACCAGACCAAGGTCGAACACATCTTCGCAGTGGGCGATGTGGTTGGCTTTCCCTCGCTGGCCTCGGTCTCAATGGAGCAGGGGCGCATCGCCGCGGCCCGCGCCTTCGACGATCAAGCGGCCACATCCAATCCTAGCTTTTATCCCTATGGTATTTACACCATTCCCGAAATCAGCTTCATCGGCAAAACTGAAGAGCAGCTCACCGACGAGGATGTGCCCTACGAGGTGGGCATGGCGTACTATCGCGAGGTCGCCCGGGGCCAGATTACCGGCGACATCAACGGCCGACTCAAGCTGATCTTCCATCGTGACACTCGCAAGGTGCTCGGCGTCCATATCATTGGCGAGGGCGCGGCCGAGCTGGTTCATATCGGGCAGGCCGTAATGACGCTGGGCGGCACGGTGGACTACTTTATCGATACGGTTTTCAACTATCCGACGCTGGCCGAGTGCTATAAAGTGGCGGCATTCAACGGGCTGGGCCGGCTGCATCGTTACCAGGCCGGGTAGCCCCGATGGCCGCGGGCGACCCCGCCCTGCGGCATGCTTTTCCACGACGGAGGAGGTCGCGCATGACCACCGCAATCGGCATCATGATTACGGAACATATTGTGGCTGGCAGGCTTGAAGATCAGAAGCTGGCAAGCAATTTGCTGCGCTTTCCACAGGAGGGCGACAGCACCGACGCGCTCACCGCCATTCCACGCGGGGAGCTGGTGGACCTGATGGCTGGCCAGGTAGCGGCGTTGGCTGAAGAGGTTGAGTGGAAGGTCGACGCCGTCGGGGTTGCCGTTCCCGGCATCGTGCGCCACGGCGTGGTTGAGGACTCGCCCAACCTTGCACAGATTAAAGGAATGCGCCTGGCCGAGGAACTGGGCAAAGAGCTGGCCACGCGCGGCATTCAGGCGCCAGTACATGCTTTCAACGACGCTGACGCCATCGCCGCTGCCGTGGCAGCAACGCACGGCCGGTTCAACAAGCTCACGCGGGTATGGACGATCGGCAATGGCATCGGCTACGGCCGCTGGCCCTACGTGGAGGGCGTGTGGGAGGGCGGACACGTCACCGTGACCCTCGACCCCAAAGAACGCTACTGCGGATGCGGCGG
>DATJSB010000330.1:0-8172 GCA_035504315.1 Occallatibacter sp. | reverse complement strand
CCCCGGTTCCACCCACGACCTCTGCCCACCTCCACAATTCGTATGGACTTGAGCCTAGAACCGTAGCCCAAGACTGTCTCTATTGGCCAGCTTGAATGGGCATCTCGACCCGCGTTTCACCCGCGTTTTTCACCATCATCTTTACGACCTTGCTTTGTGCCGCCCGCTTATGCGAGGTTATTGCCTGCGTGTAAACCTCAAGCGTGATCCTGCTGGTAGCGTGCCGCAAAAGCTCCTGAACGGTCTTTACGTCTTCTCCATTCGCCTTCAAAAGAGTTCCGAAGGTATGGCGGAAGGTGTGCCAACCGATCTGTTTATGAATGCCCGCCTTTCGTGCCACGGGTCGGATGTAGCGCTCCATCAGGTTGTCCGGCCAGTAGGGTTGCTTTCCCTGCATGACGGGACTTGCGAAAACCCAATCACCCGGCAGCGCATACCATTACCCTACGTCCTGCATCCTTACCCTGAAGCACGCTTCTACGCCACTCATCCTGCATAAGAGCCGTATGCGTGGACGCGCATGTACGGATCTGTCCGGGGGGCGCTCAGTCATGAGCGTCCCTACCGGGTCCACTGAACCTCAGGCATTGCAAACCCCTAGCCAGCCATCAGTCTTGAGGCTTCGGCAATAGGTTCCAAATATCTTGAGCGGCTTGCTGTCCCTGAATGATTGATCCCTGATAATCGAAATGCACATTGTCCTGGTAGCGGTCGGGATGTTTCAGCATAAGTGCATACTGATCATCAATCGGTATAGTGGCGGCTCGAATGAAAGCCTGGGCAATGCTGTTTCTTTCACGAATTCGAGCATTTGTCGGGCCTGGAACCGATTCAGTCTTCACCGGTGTCGTGGTGGACCATACTAACGCCGCCCCCGGGGCGATGGCGCGAATCCTCGCCAGATAATCCGGGAATCCTGCTTTGTATTCAGCTTCTGAATACGTCCAACCATGCATTCCATTATTGAAGTGCACAACTCTGAACGGAACCGACTCCATCGTCGCAAATTCGGATAATTGGCTTAGGAGCCGTGGATCTCCCACACATGCCGACGACGCGAACAAGTAGACGTTTGCTACGTCGGCTAATTGCCGTTTTACTTCAGGGTAGTAGTTCCGCGTAATTGAATCGCCGATAAGCAACACATTTGGCAATTTGGGATCCGGATGCGCTGGCCGAACTTCCCATGTCCACTCGATCTCTTCCGGCCTGGAGACCTGCTCTTGAGCGCGCATCGTCGCAGCGATGCCGTTGACCAGGAGAATTGCTGCCAGGACCGTAAATAGCCTGGCCAAGGACGTGTTCAGTTTCACCGAATTCAAGCATTTCATAGGAAATCCTTCGGGTGCAGCGTGACAGTACGCTGAGGCAGTAAGGTTACATGCATCAACTTTGTCCCGTAACGCACAGGACACGTCTGCTCAACACTGCTTCTCAAGCTGGCATTTGCGAGTCTTCCATCGGACCATGAAAGCGATACTTCAATCGCACCCCTGGCGCGGAGACCAAGGACATTACCTTGCGGCCACGCAGAAGGTAATGCGGGTAACAGATGAAGTTCTCCAGCCTGGGACTGAAGCAGCATCTCTGCAATGCCTGCGGCTCCGGCACAGTTTCCATCGATTGCAAAGATATTACTTTCGGCGCCAGCCACCCCGGCGCGCGAATATGTGAGGAGCGAATCCTCCGCGGCTTTAGCAAGCAACCCGACGAGATGACGGTGCGCACTATCTCCATCGAGGAGGCGGGCATAAAAGTTAACCAAATTGGCGCGGCCCCATTCTGAATCTTCCCAATTCGGCTGGCTGATGCGGCGTTCGATGGTGACCCGTGCCGCATGGGCGAGGGAAGGTGTCGTGAGCGGCGAAATCTGATGCTCCGGATAGAGTGCTGTCAGATGGGACATGTGACGATGATTGGGTTCGGCCTCCCGAAAGTCCTCCAGCCATTCCTGTAATTGCCCGTACCTGCCGATCTGGAAAGGCGGCAATTGATCCCGCGTGCCTTTTGCCTTGGCGCGGAATTGCTCATCGATGCCCAGGATTGCCGACGCGTCGATGCAAGCACTGAGCAGGGCATACACCAACACGCGGTCCACGGTAGGACCCATCGATTCACTGCACGACTTGCCGTCGGCATCAAGGAACCAGTTTTCAGGAGACACAGAAGGTCCGGTTACGAGCCAGCCAAGACGAGGATGCTTGACCATGTATGAGAAGAAAAATTCAGCAGCCTCCTTCAAGACGGGATAGGCGCTCCGTTCAAGAAATTGCCTGTCCAGAGTGAAACGGTAGTGATCCCACAATTGAAGCGATAGCCAGACGCCACCGGTGACAAAGATTCCCCACCCCAATCCCCAACCCGGGGCGCTGTATCCCCACGGATTTGTAACTACATGGGTAACCCAGCCTGGGTCGCCATACATCTGGTGTGCAGTAGCTCGCCCCGATGTACGGATGGTCTCGATTAAAGGCACCAGAGGTGTATGGCATTCGGAGAGATTACAGACTTCCGCGGCCCAGTAGTTTTGCTGAGTGTTGATGTCAAGATGAAAGTCATCTGTCCATCCCATGCTGGAGGCAAGGCCGTCGTTCCATATACCTTGCAACGCCAGAGGTAGCGGAGAGTTGGCGCGCGAACCGGCAATCGTCAGATATCTGCCGTACTGGAAAAATAGCGCGGCCAGGCCAGGATCTTCATTGCCGGCCTCCACGGCTTTGCGCCGTTCATCTGTGGGCTTGTTCTCGGAGACGCGGTCTGCGCCAAGATCGAGGTGCACTCGCCGAAAAAGGCCCTGGTGATCGGCGATGTGCCTCGAACGAACCTCAGCGTAGGTTCGCCCGTTGAGCGCTGCCAAAGTGCTTTGGCACTCTGCTGAGGGGTCCGCGCCGTGCATATTTGTGCCCGCGACCACGTACAGAGTGACAGTATCAGCATCTTTAATTCGGATGCTTAGCCCATCCGCTCTCACAGAACCGGCATCTGCAACGACGCGAACGCGAGTCTCAAACTGAACGCCTTGCTCGCCGTTACTATGCAGGTGCTCGAAGGCATGTCCGCGCAGGACAAGCGTGTTGCCATCCTCGATGGTCACCACGCCTGGCAGAATTAGCTTGCCAAACGTCACGTCGCAACTGATGTTCTTTTTTTTGCGCGAAGTGATGCGCACGACCAGCAAATTATCCGGATTAGAGGAAAATACTTCGCGATGAAACTGCGCGTTGGCGCGGATGTAGTTCACATGCGCGATAGCTTCATCGAGGTCGAGTGATCGACGGTAATTCTGCACCGGTGTGTCGTCGAATGCCAGTTCGAGATTCGCCATAGGCAAACTCGTCCCGAACGAGGTTCCACGCCCGAGCAGGTGTTCCTTGCACAGTTCACCAGCTTCGGCATACCGTCCGGCAAACATCAGATCACGGATGGGGCCAAGATTGTCGAGAGCAGTCGGATTTACGTCGTTACTGCCCGGCGCCCCTGACCAGACGGTCGACTCCGTCAGGGCAATTCGTTCCGTTGATGTTCCGCCAAAGACCATTCCTCCAATGCGGCCATTACCGATCGGAAGCGCTTCCATCCACCGCGATGCCGGTTTTCCATACCATAATTCAATGTTGCGGGCGGGAGGGGCGTTCAGTGCGCTCGCAAGCCTGGGAGGAAAGACTGCCAGGGCGGCAGAATTGCGGATGAACTCACGTCTTGTTGTCGTCACTGGCATCCTTTTTGTTAGTTTGCTCAAGCTGATTACGCGTATATGGGCGGCGCTCCCGATTGAGTACTGCGGATTATAAACTCGTACGCATAATTATCACGTGGCCATTTCCCAACGAAGATCCTCGGCTGGCTGAACCAGGCACTTCAAGGCAAGATGGATTGTGAGAGGTCCATTTTGCCGCGTGTAACAACGCAGTTAGAGGAATATTTCAAGGAAAGCTGGAAGAAACGGGCATCCGGCGTACTGTCTTTGAAAGGATTTCGGACCGGTGACATCCCAAGTGTCCGGCTCGAGACGGTCTTTATGTTCGTGGTGATGCTGCCCGCGAGGTCAGACGAATGGCGCCCGTATTTCCTCCAGTGCGCTCTTTGGCCTGACGAAGTTCTGACGTTAGCTCGACGATGACACGTCTCAAGTGCGCATTTTCTTTTGCCAGACGAAGCGACTGCGACTTCAAATCAGACGAACCTCCATTCTGAGTTGTCAATCTTTCAAGCGCTCGAACCACGATCGCATCAGGTTCGTGCCTGCGCTTTTTGTGGCTCATTCTCTTTCTGCCTCCATTGGCCCGTCCGAGATGCGTGGCATGTGGATTGGGAATGTATCGCAACGCCGATACTGCCCTCATAACAGCGGTTCGCACTTGTAAAGATCCACGGTGACTGCCGTTTATTACGCGCGATGCAGTCGCCGTAGAAACGCCGGCCAATTGTGCGATGTCTTTGAGCGTCGATGTGCTCATAGCTCCCTGGTACTTGATTCGTTAAGAACAGCGCTGGTTTATCCTTGATGGCGTTAACGTTAACTGCATCATTTTGTGATCCCGGCAACGTTCCTGATGATTCAAAGCCATATCCTCCTGGCGTCCCGCTGTGAGCGGCGCATCGAGTAAATGGTCGCTTATCATGATGCTCCTCTGAAGACGGTGAACTATTCGCCAGAGACTCAGTTCTGCTTATGTTCAATGCATCTGATGGCTAGAGCTAATTTCGCACCCTGCTGTGACTTAGACTCCTGTTCGACCGTTATCCCCAGGGGTACGTCAGAGCGTAAAAAAAATCTTCCAGGTACTTCTTGACAACTCCTAATTGTTACGAATACCGTTTAAGTCCGGTAACGTACACGTTTACATTAAATCAATTTAGAGACAGTCCGGCGCGAATTTTGGATGGGTTGCAAGGGCGTTGTCTGACGCGCCATGACTGGGAGAGGCAGAAAACTTTTGTGAGGCCTTTTACTTCAAAAATTGCTTTTTCGAGACTTTTCGCGATCATGCTTGCGGGACTGGTGCCGCTGTTCGCCGGATCTGCTCATGCACAGACCGATCAAGGCGCCATTACTGGTCTGATCCAGGACAGCTCGGGTGCGGTGATCCCCGACGCGCAAGTTACGGTCACGAATGTTGATACAGGCTTGTCGCTGGAGGGCAAATCGAATCGCAGCGGCGTTTTCGTCTTTTCGCCGCTGAAAATTGGGAACTACACGCTCTCCGCGACCGCTCCGGGATTTGAAAGAGTCAGCCGTGAGAATCTGCATTTGGATATCCAGCAGCGTCTGAACCTGAATTTGACCCTTCCGCTTGGCTCGGTTTCGCAAACCGTCAAGATTACCTCTGCGGCGCCTCTATTGCAGACTCAGGACGCGGCTGTAGGGCAGGTTATCAGCACGAAGGAAATCAATGACACGCCACTGAACGGGCGCAACTGGGTTTATATCGCCCAGCTGACGGCTGGGGTGGCGCCGCCCTTCGGCAATACTCGCGGCAGCGGCACGGGAGACTTTGTTGCCAACGGTCAGCGTGCGGAACAGAACAACTTCATCCTGGACGGTGTGGACAACAATACGAACCTGGTCGATTTCCTCAACGGTTCGAGTTATATCATGCGACCGCCGCCGGATGCTCTTGCGGAGTTCAGCCTGCAGACCAGCAACTTCAGCGCGGAATTCGGGCATTCTGCGGGTGCGGTTCTGCAGGCCAATATCAAGTCGGGGACGAATCAGATCCATGGTGATGTGTGGGAGTATTTCCGCAACACCAATCTGGATGCCATTAACTGGAACGCGGGGCCTGATGCAACGACGCCGCCGTATCACCAGAACCAGTTCGGTGCCACACTCGGATTTCCCATCCTGAAAAACAAGCTCTTTTACTTCGGCGACATCGAGGCGAACCGCATCTCGATCAGCAACCCCATGCCCATTAATGTGCCGTCGGCACTTGAGAAGCAGGGCAACTTCTCGGAGCTGCTGAACGGCAACCTGACCGGCGTGGGCGCTCCGACTCTGCTGTATGAGCCCAACTCGGCAAACCTCGCCCAGCCACTGGTCTGCAATGGTCAGCAGAACGTGTTATGTCCCAACCAGATCAACCCGGTTGCGGCGAATATTCTGAGTCTTTATCCAGCGCCCAATGCCAACGGGGGCAAGCTCTACAACAATTACATCGTGAACCTGGGCAACACAGACAACACGATCCAGTGGGACCAGCGCCTCGATTGGAATATCAGCGCCAAAGATCAAAGCTACGTGCGATACAGCTACCTGCATGAGATCAAGACCAATGGCCTGCCGCTGGGCCCCGTGCTCGACGGCAGCGGTTACGGCGGCCAGTACGATACGAACTTAGCTATGAACTTCATGGGCAGCGAGACCCATATCTTCAATCCCAGCCTGACCAACGAGTTCCGCTTCGGCTACAACTGGGGAGTTTTCAATTTTCAACAACCGAATGCCTACAATCCGACACTGGCTCAATCACTGGGGTTGGGGGCGCTGCCGCCCGGCTTGAAGCCAGGCCAGTATGGTTTGCCGCAAGGCTATGTCAACGGAACGATCCAGCAGTGGGGCTCGACCGGCATCAGCAGGGAATCGCAGAATGTCTACCAGATTCTGGATAACGTGACAAAGATCTGGGGCAATCATTCCGTGAAGTTCGGGGTTTCGTTCCAGGCCGTCCGGTTCTATTACATCTACGCTCCCGCCGACCTCGGTCAGTACCACTGGAACGGCCAGTTCACCGGCGTACCCGGAGTAGCCAACACCGGCAATGCCGTGGCCGACATGCTGGTGGATCAGGAGAACTACGCAGCCCTCTCGGTCTCTCCCAACGTCAACGATGCGCAGTGGTATGACGCTGGCTACGTGCAAGACGACTGGAAGCTTACGCCGAAACTGACCCTGAACCTTGGCGTCCGCTATGACTACTTCCAGCCATACAAGGAGAACGCGGGACAGCAGGCCAACTTTGTTGTGACGGGCCCGCTCGGCATAGGCACCGGCTCCGGCGTTGTGCAGTTCCCCAGAAGCCAGCAGAACATCAACCTGGGGGCGCCGTTCCTGAATGCATTGGCGGAGGACAATGTCAGCGTGCAGTTCGTCAATAACGAGCGGTTGGTGACGTCGCAGAAGACGGACTTTGCGCCGCGCATTGGCTTCGCATACTCGGCGCGTCCAGACACGGTCGTGCGCGGCGGTTTCGGCATCTTCTATGGCGGCCTGCAGTCGGAAGGCAATGGAAATCTGGGGGCAAACTTCCCCTGGTCCAACCAGGCGAGCTTTTATGCACCCACTTGCGTTCAAGATAATTGCCCTTCGCTGGCTGCACAGGGAGTTACCCTGCAGGCTGGACTGGTCCCGGCTACCGACGGCGCACAGTTGCAGACATTCATTTCCCAGCCCGGCTTTCACTCTATTGATCCGAACGTCAAGCCGCCCTACACGATGAGCTTCAATATGGGAGTGCAACAGCAGATTTCGCCCAACGTTGTTGCCTCGATTACTTATGTGGGCAACCTCACCCGCCACATGGAACTCTACGGCGCTCCAAACACCGCCCCGGGGCTGTGGAGACCTGGCACCAACACCAATCCGTTCAATCCATTTCCGGATTTGGGCGGCATCGGCCAGATACATTTTGGTGGCGTGAGCACTTATAACGCATTGCAAGCCAAGCTCGAGAAGCGCTACTCGCATGGGCTGTCATTTCTCGCGACCTAC
Source organism: Occallatibacter sp. (assembly GCA_035504315.1). Classification (GTDB taxonomy): domain Bacteria; phylum Acidobacteriota; class Terriglobia; order Terriglobales; family Acidobacteriaceae; genus Telmatobacter. The sequence goes on along the minus strand of DATJSB010000330.1, from coordinate 461 downwards.
ACCTGGTCGCATGCCCTGGACGATGCAAGCGACGCTGGCGGGCTCTTCACCGCGATCGGCGACCGGCAACCTGCGCTGATTCCATACATTGACGAATTCACGAACTCCGTCTTCGACATTCGCAATCGGTTCACGATCAACGGCAATTACGAGCTGCCGTTCGGTAGAGGTAAGGCATTCGCCAATAACGGCTCGCGATGGGTTGATGAGATGGTTGGCGGTTGGTCGACGAGCCTGACCTGGGCCGCGCAGACTGGGGTACCCTTCACCGTCTCGCCCAACATCAGCACGGCAGCAGGTGGAAGCGCGCGGGCCTTCCCTGTTCGCGACCCGTTTGCTGGCGGCGGCACACCCGATCCGACCAATCCCAGCCTTACCTCCTGCCCGGGAACTGTCAAAACCAAGTTGAACTATTTCAACCCTTGCGCCTTCCGCAACCCGCTTCCTGGCGAGACGATCTC
>DATJSB010000329.1:0-22876 GCA_035504315.1 Occallatibacter sp. | reverse complement strand
TGGGTGCCCCATCCTTTTCGCAGCCTCATCGCGAATGGGTGGGAAACCACGCTCCGTGCCCCATCCATTCGCGCCTTTTGCGAATGGGTGGGAAACCACGAACCTTGCCCAGCCCTACCCATCCAGCCATAAATGCTCCGTGCCCCATCCATTCGCGTCTTTTGCGGATGGGTAGGAGACCACGACTCTAAACAAACCACCGCCGTCCACCGACCACGGCCCACCGCCCACCGTCCACCGCCCTTACGAGAACCGCGTCCGCCGGTGCAGCATCGTTCCCACCACGATCAGCGGCACAAACGTGCCGATGGTCAGCACAATCATCCACGGCACGCTTACCGCGATGTGCTGTGCGCGTGTGCCCACAGCCAGCCAGGCAAAGATGCCGAATGCCGCCAGCATGATCGCCAGCTCCCACCAGCGGCGCTGGTGAGGCTCGTCGGCTTGCGGGTCGTTTCCCTGCACAACTGCCGCCACCACATCCGCGTTGAGGCAGTACCGCCTGCATTCTCGCAACATTGCTGCGAACCAGTTCTCGAGCTCGTTTGGCGGCGGCGCTGCCGTGCTGATGGAGACGGCGCCAGCGATCATGATCAGTGAGCCCGCCACAATCAGCACGCGCCCTCTCGGCGACAGCCCGTCGAATTCGGCAAACACCAGGGCGCCCCAGGCAAGACCCCAAAGCTGGTTGGTGTTCGACAAGGGAATGCCGCGCCCGATGCCGATGTACTTGGCAGCATATTGCTGAAAGAGATCGCCGATGACCCAGCAGAATCCGCCCACAAATGGCCAGAACAGCATGGGCCGCGCGCGCTGGAGTTCGGCCGCGAGATTGCCCACGCTGCCGTAGAAGACGAGGCCAAGCACGATGACAGTAACGAGTTCGCCGAAAGTGAAAATAGTGACCAGCGACAGAGGATTCATGCCGCTGATGTACGCCTTGCGATACGGAATGTACATGGTGCCGAACATCATGCCCGCGCCCAGCGCGGCCACAATGCCGGTAAGAGCGTGTTGCGATGCGCCCGATCGATCGGCAACGGCAACCGCCAGCACTGTCGCGCCGGCGACGATGGCCCCTGCCCCACCCAGCACCTGCGCCCAGTCTCGCGCACGCGAACCGCGCAGCTCTCTAAAGAGCAGACAGCCCCAAAGCAGTCCCACCAGCGAATTTGTGTTCCAGAGCGGAAACGCGATCGACAGCCCCACGTCGCGCACGGCAAAGATGGTGAGCGTGTTGCCCACGGCCCATAGCATTCCGCCCAGCAGCGCCCACACAATCAGGTGCGGTTTGCTGCGCAAATCGTCGAACAGGAACCGCGTGCCTTTAATGACCGTGGGCAGCGACCAGCGCGCGACAAATGCGCCCATCACCATGCCCATGGAGATGATGAACGGCGCAAACCCGGCATTAACCAGCTTGGTGGGCGCCTCTGCCGTGCCCAGCCATATGGCTGCCGCAAGCCCGCAGAAAACTCCGAGCCGATGCAGTGAAATGGTCGACCGCGTTCCTGCGGCAGCTTCGCTTCGACTCAAATCGTCACCTCAACGTCATGAGCAGGGCGACGCCCATAATCAACACCGCGACTGGCACCCAGAAGTGCACATCGGTTCCGATTGCGAGAAGCGTGAAAACGTGGCTCGATCGCTTCATTCTTCAACCTCAGAGAGCCGCACCGGTCTGCGCTCGTCAACCGACTTGCGCGCGGCCAGCGCCATCACCACCGGCGCGCGACTGTCGGCGCCCGTCACCGGTACCGGCTTGTCTTCAAGCACGGCCTCAATGAATTTTTGCAACTCGAGTGCAAAGCTTTCCGGGTAGCGCTGCATGAAGAAGTTATACGGCAGATCGGTATAGACGCATTTTTCTCCGCTCACCTGAACCTCGTTAGCGTAGCGATTGCCCGACTCGATCTTGCCCTTGCTGCCCAGTATCTCGACCCGCTGGTCGTAACCAAACGTCGACTTGCGGCTGTTATCGATGGTGCCGATGGCGCCGCTCTTGAACTTGAGCAGCGCGATGGCAGTATCGAAGTCGTCTTCGGCCGCGAAGCCCGGGTCGACCAGTACCGCGCCCGATGCAAAGACCTCTTCCACTTCGCCCATGAGAAAGCGTGCCATGTCGAAGTCGTGAATCATCATGTCCAGAAAGATTCCGCCGGAAGGCCGCAGATAACTGAGCGGCGGCGGAAAAGGATCGCGGCTGACGATATGGAAGATGTTGGGCGTGCCGATTTCGTCGCTCTCCACTGCCCTGCGGACGCGCATGAAGTTCGAATCGAATCGCCGGTTGAAGCCCACCTGCATTTTGACGCCCGCGGCCTCGATCGCCGCGATCGACTCGTCGATTTTCTTGAGGCTGAGCGAAACCGGCTTCTCGCAAAAGATATGTTTGCCGGCCTGCGCCGCCTGCGCAATCAAATCGGCATGGGTGTTGGTGGGCGTGCAAAGAACGATTGCGTCGATTCCGGGGTCGTCAATGACGGCTGCGGCCGAGTCAACGACCTTCGGAATGTTGTACCTCGCTGCCATGCGCTCGGCGGCTGCGAGATTGATGTCGGCAACCACGACTGCTTCGGCCTGTGGCGCCCGGTACGCCAACGTTTCCGCGTGAACTGGTCCTATGCGGCCCGCGCCCAGAATTCCAAAACGAAGCTTCTTGCTCATCATCCCCTCGAAGACAGCTTCTAGCTACCAGCCTCTGACTGTCAGCGGATCAGTGCCGATGCTGAAGATTAAGAAGATATAGCAGCGGTGTTAAAAGGTCACAAAAATCATAGCGAATGAGGCCGGTGCAAGGCCGCCAGCCCAATCACATCCAACTACTGCCTACTGGCTATTGACTTCTTTTCTAGCGGCTACTGGCTAGAATTTGCGGCTCCATTCGCGCGGCCAGCGCTCCACAACAATCTTGGTCTGGGTAAAGAACTCCACCGAGTGCTGTGCCTGCGCATGCAGGTCGCCGAAGAAACTCTCGCCCCAGCCGCTGAACGGGAAGGTGGACATAGGCGCGGCGACTCCGACGTTGATGCCCACGTTGCCGGCATTCACTTCGTAGCGGAAGCGCCGCGCGTTGGCGCCATCGGTGGTAAAGATGCAGGCCATGTTGCCATAGCTGCGGCCATTAACCAGCGCGATGGCTTCTTCAATCGTAGCGGCGTGCATCAGGGTCAGCACCGGTCCGAAGATCTCGGTGCGAGCAGCTTCGGCATCCGGTGGTACATCGTCGAGAACGGTCGGGAACACAAAATAACCGTCTTCATAATCCCGGACCTTTGCATTTCGGCCATCCACAAGCACTCGCGCTCCGTCATTTACGCCGTTGGCAATCAGTCTCTCAATTCGCGCCTTGCTTTCAGCCGAGATCACCGGGCCCATTTCAATTCCGGGCGCCGCTCCATAACCAACTTTGCGGCTGGCAGCCGTGGCTGCAATCTGTTCCGTAAAGCTGGGCCTCGCATCGCCCACGGTAATCGCCACCGACGCCGCGAGACACCGCTGGCCGGCGCAGCCAAATGCCGAGTCGGCAAGGATCCGCGTGGTCATCTCCATATCGGCATCGGGCATCACCACCACCGGGTTCTTCGCCCCGCCCTGGCATTGCGCGCGCTTGCCGCTCGCCGCGGCGCGGCTGTAGATGTAGCGCGCCGTTGCAGTGGAACCTACAAAACTGACGGCGCGAATGCCGGGGTGGTCGAGAATGCCGTTCACCGTGTCGCGCCCGCCGTTCACCAGTTGCACCACCCCATGCGGAAAGCCCGCCTGCTGCATTAACGCGAAGGTCTTTTGCGACGTGATGGGCACGCGCTCCGATGGTTTGAGCAGGAAGCAGTTGCCTGCGGCCACCGCGTAGGGCATAAACCAGAAAGGAATCATGCCGGGAAAGTTGAAGGGAGTAATTGCAGCAACCACGCCGAGCGGCTGGCGGATCATGTGCTCGTCGATGCCAGCGGCAATGTCTTCGCAATTAGTTCCTTGGATGAGCATGGGCATGCCGCAGGCTGTCTCGACATTCTCAATCGCCCGCTGCATCTCTGCTTTACTCTCGGTGAGCGTCTTGCCGCACTCCTCAGTGATGGATAGCGCGAGATCGTCGCGATGCTGTTCGAGAAGCGCCTTGAGCTTGAAGAGCGGCTGCACCCGATCGACGACGGGCGTGCGCCGCCAGACAATAAATGCGCGCTCGGCGATCTCGACGGCCAGGTTGACGTCTGAAGCCGGTGAAAGCGGCACTTCAGCCAGCACTGCTGCCGAGGCCGGATTGATCACGTTGACTGTCTCGCTGGCTGTAGAAGCTCGCCACGCGCCGTTGATAAAGTTCGGCAAGCGTTCAGGCATGATGTTGTCTGCTCCTGGGGACCGGTCGCAGAGTGCAGTGACCTTACCCGCCGCTCACAGATGGCCCCGGGTTTAGCAAGTGTACACGCACACGCGTATCCGAGTCCTGCGGAAACATGAAGGCACGGCTTTGGCAGGGAACGCGAGTTATTGCTTTGCGGTGAACATGAGGGAACGAGGCTCGCCATTCGGTTGGAAGGCAGCGCCCAGAATCGATTTCCCTGACGCGAGCGTGTCTCTGAGTCGGCTTGGAGAAGCGCCGGAACGCGTAGCCGCGGCCATCACAATGCGCATGGCCATCGCCGGACGAGTAGTAGCGGGCAGGCGGAAGATCCAAGGAATATCTGACGATGTAAGCGTGCGGTCGTCACTGATCGCCACCACCGGAACGAAACTCTTGAGCGCGAGCTGTTCTGAAAGGTGGGCGCTGTCACGATCGAGTGCAACGATCGCTAGAGCGTGCCCATCCATGAGCGCGCGGACGAGCTGTGTTGAAGCCGCGCCCCAGTTCTGATTGCTCTCGACAGGCAGGAGGGTCCACGTTTGTGCGCGGCCGGAACCTGCTTCCAGCGCGGCCTTCATCTCTTCCGACTGCGCAATTGCAATCGCTCCCGGACCGAAAAGAATTACCTTCGCTTCACCCGCCTGAGTCTCTGGCGGGCGCGGACCGGCCAGCCCTACTCCATCCTCGCCGACGCGCGCATAGGGGGTCTCGATCGCTGATCCTCCTGGCTGTTGCGCAGGAACGGGGCCGGTGTCAGCGGCGGGTTTTGCGGGTTCCTTCTCCATCGTCGCGAGCCGGTAAGTGATGACGCCGTTATGCACCGTGCCCAGGTACATGGGAGCGACGTTCTTTTGATTAGGGTCGAAGATCATGGGCCCGGTGACGCCGTCGTATTCCTCGATATCGGCAAGAGCGTCGTGTATACGCGCGCGGTTCAAGCCGGCCTTGCAAATCGAGTCAAGCAATGCGTTCATCGCATCGTAGGCAAGCGCGGAGAAATGATCGGCCTTTTCGTTGTAGCGCGCCTCGTAGCCGCGATTGAACTGGAGCCAGCGCGGATCGTTGCGCGTGGGATCGTACGGATAGACGGCCTCAAATCCTTCCGCCGCATCCCCCGCTTCGGCAAGCATCGTAGAACCGAGAGTCCGATGCGATCCGAAGACGCGCTGCTTCATGCCCATCGAGCGCATCTGCTTGAGAATTCGGCCGGCCGTGTCTTCGTCTGCCCACAGCACGACGCCGTCAGCGCGCATATCTTTGATTGCCTGCAGTTGCCGCGAGAAATCGGTGTCGCCCGGCAAAAACTTCTGCTCAATTACGACCGGGTGACCTAGCCGCCGCGAGGCATCGCGGAACTTGGGCACACCGAAACGGCCGTAGCGGTTGTTCACCCGCAGAATTGCAACCCGCTTAAGACCAAGCTCGGTATAGATGCGCCGCGCCAGCGTGAAAGCCTGTACGCGATCGTCCTGAATATCGGTGAAGTACCACGGAACGTAGGTTTCGGGGATGGTGAAATCGGTCGACTCTGAGTTGACTATGGGAATTTCGGCCTTCAGCGCGAGCCGCAGCATGATGTGCGTCGATTCCGAGTTGAGCGAGCCGAAGATGGCCCAATCCTCGTCGTCATAAATCATCTTCACTGCTTCATCGCCGGCCGACCCCCAGATGCCGGGATCGGTCGAACGGTCGTCACCGTAGACAGCCGTCGCCTGCCAGTTGTTGTAGTCGTTATGCAGCATCAGCTTGAAAGGTTTGCCGCCGTAGCCTCCGCGCGCATTCCACTCGTCGATGGCCATCTGCGCGCCGCGCAGCATGCGAAGTCCATACTTCTGTTCGGGACTCTGTTCAATCGGCCCGAAGAACCCGATGCGCACCTCGGTGATGTCTTTCGGTTCGGGAATATCGCGGCCCGCCCCAGTGTAGATATTCGGGCGAATGTAGTTCAGGTCGTAAGGGGCGGTGAACTTCGAGTAAGGACTCATGTCCTGCGGCTCACCGGCATAGGGCACAACCGTGCGGTCGCGCGGGGGTCCCGGCGGATGCGCCCCGCACTCGCACACATGTGCAGGTTGTCCGGCCCCCGCCGCTGTGGATTGCGCTCCGCCCCGGGTGCCGCCCATAGCCAATAAACACGCGGAAATCAACAACAGTTTGCGCATGACGAGTCCTTCTTTGTCCGAGTCTGCGTCAGCTTGTCTTCTCGGTGCGGAACATCGCGATGGCTTCGATCTCGATGAGCAACTCGGGCCGGCAAAGAATGGCCTGGATTCCCGTGGACGCGGGCAGCGGATCGAGTCCCTGTTCCTTGTAGAAAGCCGTGCGCTCTTCGTTGAACGCCTCGTAGTCGCGCTCAATGTCGCGCAGGTAGCAGGTGGTGCGCACGATGTCGTGCCAGGTGCAGCCTTCGCTCTCAAGCAGTCCCGTGATGTTGGCCAGGGTGCGCCGCATCTGCGCGCGGAAGTCGCCGATGTGAACGCTCTTGCCGTTCTCATCGATCGACGCCGTGCCCGAGACGAGCAGGATGGTGAGCCCATTCAGGTCGATGCGCATCCCGCGCGAAAATGAACTCGGTTTGGCGTAGGCGTAGGCTTCGTTCAGCACGCCCAGGTTGGTTACCGCGCGCTTTTTCACCGGCGCGGAGGCAATAGTTTCGAGTATGTCTGCAAATGCGCTCATTGTTGTGACTCCTTATGAATTGCTGCATGATCGGGTCGCTCTTGAATCCCGTGGCTCAATCCCTTGGCAGTGGCAACCCAAATGTCGTCTCCCTGAAAATCGATTCCCAGAATGTAGTTGTGCGCCGGCGCGGTCTCGACTGCGACGCTCGATTGATGGCCCTGCGCGTCGCGCACCAGCATCTCCGGCTTGCGTGTGGTCAGCGACGGCCGGTAAACAGCCCAGTTTGCGCCGTCGTAGTAGGCTAGTCCCTTGTCGGTGCAGAACCACGCGTGATTCGCGTCTACGCCCTTGACGTAGTTGGTGAAGTTCGAGGGCAGCCCGCTGTCTTTGGTTAGAAAGTTGTGCCAGTAGCGGCCGTCGTAGCGGCTGTCGCCAAAGTAGGTTGCCACCCACACGATGTTGCCGACGTAGCTTACCGACGAAACAACGTTGTGAATCAGTCCCTGGTCTTTGAAAAGAACCATCTCGGTCTCTTTGTCGGGATCGGCGTACAGATCCCAGCCTCCGGTTGCCTGCGTGAGTTCAAGCAACCCGCTGCCCCACACGGCAAAATAAACTTTGTCCGCCGCGGCTGAAACGCCATAGATCCAGATCTCTTCCATGGGTGTGTTCCGCTCGTTGTAGAGCGACCACTGGCCAGTGTCGAGATTAAGGCGGCAAGCGCCCGAAGCCGTCGCCACCCACACGTTTTCGCCCTCCACTGAAACGCCGTAGACCACGTTGTTGCTCAAGCCGGAGTTGAGTTGCGTATAGGTATCAATGCGGCCTGCGGAGATGCGGCTCAGTCCGCCCATGGTTCCCGCCCACACGTCCCCGGTGCGCTTGTCGAGAGCCAGCGAAAGCACCGCCCGATGCGCCAGTCCGTTGGCCGTGGTGTAGGTCTTCCATTTGCCGTTCTCGTAGAGTCCCAGGCCGTTGTCGGTTCCGGCCCAGATGCGATCCCCATCCACAAGCACCGCGTACACGTGGTCGGCCGGCAGGCCGTTCGCGGTGGTGAAATTCTCAAAACGGTATTGCGGCATCCTAGGCGGCGCAGATGTTCGCGAAACACGCTGCGCGCGAGCCGCAACCGCAGGTTGCGCAGCATGATTCCTTTGCTGTGCCGCGACCGTCCCCCCAGCCAATAATGCGGCCAGCAGCGCGGTCAGACAGATGGACGGATTGTTCAAGATTTTTCTCTTCATCGCGTCCTCAAGTACTCGATCAGGTCGTTCAGTTCGTCTTTGGTCAGGTCGTTGGTGCGGCCATGCTTGTCTTCAGGGTTGTAGATGGTCCAGATCTCTTCCAGCGTTCGCGCCGATCCGTCGTGCAGGTAAGGCGCAGTGAGCGCAATGTTCGACAACTGCGGCGTATCTAAGAGGCCGGAATTGTCAGTCGGCTTGCGCGTACCCACGTCGAATGATTTCTGGCTTGTCCCTTTCGGTCCGCTGTGGCAGTACAAGCAACGATTCGCCGGCGGAATCGGCTTCCCGAATTTATCGACTGAGCGGTTGAACAGCGCCAGGCCGCGCGCTTGTGCGGGAGTGAGTTCCTCGTCGGGCGAGTGCCAGCGGTTGGGGCGCGATGGCAACGATAGGATGTACATCGAGAGATCGGCGAGCGTCCGGTCGTCGTATTGCTCCGAGCGCCAGAAGTACTTCTCGGTGCGCGGGCCGCATTCAACCGGAATGCTCGGGTTGCCGCCATTCCACTTGAACGGCTCAGTGCCGCGCAGATCTTCAATCAGCCGGTTGTCCACAATGTCGCGGCCAAAGCCGCTCGGCTCCAACTGCCATGTAATGCCGTCGAAAGTGGAATCGATGTGGCAGCTTGAGCAGCCAATTTCGCCTTGGAAGGAGTAGCGCGCGGTGTAAAAAGTCTGTTCGCCATGACGAAGTGCGGAAATATGCTTGCTGTCGCCCAGCGCGATCGTCGAAGCCACACGGTTCGTGCGCGTGTCAATCACGCTGATCGTGTCGTCGAGCCGATTGGCCACGAACAGCGAATACCCATCTACACTCATTGCCAGCCCGCGAGGATTGGCGCCGACCGAAATGCGCGCGACTACATAGTTGCCGCTGGCCGCAAGATCCGCAGCGAACGAGTTGTTCGCCGGGCGCGGATGCGAGCGAACGAAGTGCAGCAGACGCTGAACATCGATGGCGAGAACGGCTTCAGAGCCGCCGAGCGAAACGTAGAGAGTGCGCTTGTCGGGCGTGAACGCAACTCCAAACGGCTGCGACGCGTAGCGGTCGAGTTCGTCGAGAGGGATCTCGATGGGTTCACCCACATCGGCGCCGAAGAGCGTCAACGTGTAGGCAAACGCGCCTCCGTGCTCGAGGTGCGCGAGAGGAATCATGTTCTTGGGATGGTACTCGGCAACTGCACCCAGGCGGCCGTCGCCGGAAAATGCGGTGTGAAAGACGCCGGTAATCGACTTAAGCTGAATGCGATCGACCACCGTGGCTCGCGCTGCGTCGATCACCGTGATCTCGGATTCAGGCGCGGTCCGGTTTTCGAGCCCGGTGCGAACCGGCGGAAGATTGGGATAAATATGCGTCGCGTAGATGCGGCTACCATCGGGCGACAACGTGAGATAGCTTGCGCCGCGCCCTGCCATCAGACGCTTCTCCTCGGCGCCGGTCTGCGCGTCGAGCACGGCCACGTCGTTCGTGATGCGATTAGCGACAAAAACGTGTTTCCCCGCTGGATCGGCGACTACGCCCGAAGGTTCGCCGCCAACGGGCCAGGTCGCGATCACCGCTAGTTGATGCGTATCGATGACCGAGAGCGTGTCGTCCCAGGAATTGGTCACGTAGAGCCGGTCGCCGCCATGCGAAAGCCCCATACCGCGCGGCGTGCGCCCAACTGGAATCGCCTTGATGAGCGTGTGTTTTACCGCGTCCAGCACGCGAACTTCACGGCTGTCCTGGCAGAGCACATAGAGCCTGGCCCCGTCCGGCGAGACCGCAATTTCGAGCGGCGACGCGTAGCTCTCAAGCCCGTTTTCATTCTGCGCAGCGCGCGTCGCAGGCGCGAAAGCAGACAAGGTTACGAAAAACAGCCCGCAGACACACGCGGTGACAATTGCAGCGGCAGTGCGGCTCATCGACCTGCCCGCATTGGTCCATGACCCGCTCATTTGGGCTCCTCAACAGTGATGACGCGGTCCACGGCCTGGTTGGTGAGCGTTTGCACGCGCCCGCTCGGCCAGCGCACGGTGATCTGATCGACAGTCGCTGCGTCGCCAAGCCCGAAATGTAGCCGCCCATCGTTCTCAGAGAGATAGCCGCTCGAGGTCACCCGCTCGGCGGTCTGGCGCTTGCCCGCGGCGACGATTTCAACCCGTGCGCCGATGCCGTCGCGGTTGCTCTTCGCCACTGGGCCGGGCGCGCCCCCGCGATCCCCGGGACGCATGCCGCCCGCGAGCTTGATCTCGATCCAGTGCCCCGTGCCGGTTGAGACGTTCTTCAGCAGCGTTCCTTTTGCGCCGAGATTCACCACGAAGGCGCCGACCTTGCCGTTATTCTCGTAATCGGCAAAGCACGCGCCCCGCGCCACGGTGCGATTGCTCAGCACAGGTCCGGCATCGCGCGAAACATCTTTGAACTTCCCGTCACCCATTCCCCGGAACAGCGTGTGTTCCTGCACAATCAGGTGAATGAGGCCGCCGTGAAAGACCAGGATGTCGAGCAGGCCATCGTTATCGAAGTCGTAGACCCCCGTGCCCCAACTCACGTACTGCGCCTCAGGCTGCGAGATGCCGTTGGTTGCGCCCACGTCTTCAAAACCCTGCGAACCCTGGTTGCGCAGAAAACGGTTATAATTCGCGTCCGTAACCCACAGGTCGAGCATTCCACGGCCTTCGAAGTCCGCAGCCACCGGGCCCATCGACGATGTGGCTTCGCCGTTCTGACCAAATGCCGAGCCGGTATCGTTGGCAATCTCGTCAAAGGTTCCGTCGTGCTTGTTGTGGAAGAGAAAGTTCTCGGTCTGGTCGTTGGAGACGTAAATGTCGTCCCAGCCATCGTTGTCGAAGTCGGCCGCCGTAACGCCCATGGTGCGCCCTATGTAGTTGCCGATCCCCGACTTCTCTGTCACATCGGTGAATGTCCCGTCGCAGTTGTTATGGAAAAGCAGATTCGACTGGCCCGCGTAATCGAGCGGGCCGGGATAATTGTCGGCTGCGTAATAGTTGCGGTACTTGGGATCGAACTTGATGTAGCGTCCAACAAAAAGGTCTAAGCAGCCATCCCGGTCGTAATCCACCCACGTGGAACTGATGGCAAAACCTTCTACCTTGATGCCGGCCTTTTCGGTCACATCGGTAAAGTGGCCGTTGCCGTCGTTGTGATAAAGAATCACCCTGCCGTAGCCCGTCACCAGCAGGTCCTCGTTGCCGTCGTTGTCGTAGTCCCCCGCGGTCACGGCCACCGAATACAGATCGGGATTGAGACCCGACTGCTCTGTTACATCGGTAAAGTGGCCGTTCCCATCGTTGCGGTAAAGATGGTTATGCGGCGGAGGATTCGGCTTCACTTTGAGCGGAAAGGGATGCATCGAGTCGTCGAGCGGCCGTCCGCTCTCGACATAAAGTGAAGGCAGTCCCGAATTGTTGTAATCGAACCAGACGCAGCCGGCGCCCGTGCCCTCAAGCAGCGAACCCAGTTGCGCCGAGCCAAAACTCTCGGTGAAATCGATGCCCGCGCTGGCAGTGGCGTCTTCAAACTTGATAGTCGACTGCAGTATTTGCCGTGCAGGAGTCACGGCGGCATGCGCCTGCGCGTCGTTGCCAGACACCTGCGGTGCGGCGGCTGATGCTTGTGCGCCAGCAGAGTTTTGCGCTGTTGCAGGTGTGACCGACGCTGCCCCAATTGCAGTTTGCGCCACTGCATACTCGCCCATCCACAAAATACCGATCAACAAGAGAGAAAAGTGCTTCATACTAGTTGCCCTTGCTCGCCGGCGCTGGCGTAGCGGTCTTTGCGCCGGTCAGGTCGAATGGCGTGGTGGTGCGCATCAGGACAGCGGGAACGCGGTTCTCAGCCGCACGTTCCGGTCCCGTGTGGCAGCCGACGCAATAGCGTTGCTCGCCGCCGCGAATCCAGAACCACCCACGCTCCCGCCGCACCACCGTACCGTGCTGGTCCAGCAGCACAAAACGAATGGGCCGGTCGCCCGGCACCTGCACAAAGAACGACCCATCTGTTTCAACCGGCGCTGTGCCGTTGGATACCACGCGTCCCTGCGCGTCGAGCGTCTCGAGCCGTACCGACGCAGGCGCGGCCTTCAGATCGCCTTCGCGCGAGAGCCGCGAATCGAGCGCCAGCATGTTGGCGTAGTTCCACGGGTGCAGCCCTGAAGGATGACGATGAGGACGCGTGCGCGGCGCAACCAGCACCGGCTCCACCAGGTCAACCTCGTTGCGCGAGAGTAAAGTCTGTGCTGGCGCGACGCCGGGCGCAATCAGCCGCAGCACATAGTGAGCATTCGCCCCGGCACGCGAACTCACCAGCCACTCGCCCGACGGCGTCTCCGCAATCGCGCCGGCATAATCGGCGTGCGGCGCGGCCACCGGCGCCTCGTGCGCCAGCGGCGACGTAAACCTCGCCAGCGACGAGCCATGAGTAAAGATCACGTCGCCCGAGGCAATCTGATGGCCGCCCCAGCGCGCACGCCCGTGGTCGCAGCGATACGATTCAACTCCCGAGCCATCGGCGTATACCAGAAACTCTTCGGGCGTCGATCCCGATCCCAGTGGAAAATACGACTCAAACAGAATGCGCCCATCGGCCAATACATCGTCGGGAATCGCGCTCGCCGTAAGATAGGTAATCGGCAGCAGCTTCGTTCCTGCCTTGCCGTCGATAGGCGCGAAAGGTTCAGTCGATTGCGTTCCGGCAACCACAATCTGGAATCCCGATTCGGTGCGCCGGGCAAACACAAATTGCCCTGAAGGAAGATACATGGGCCGGATCGCATCGTCGTAACCGGCGAAAAGGAGGCGTAGCGAGCGGCCGCGCAGCGTCATCTCCCATATCTGCCAATGGTCCGCCTGGTGCTGTTTGCCCGCAAACAGTACGCGCTGGCCGTCAAACGACACATTCGCTTCGGCCGAGGCCCAAAGTTGCGGTGCCAGCGGCTCCGCGCTGCCGCCGTGCACCAGCAGCAATTGCGCGCCTTTGCTGAAGCGCTCCTCGCCGTAAAGAGCCGCCAGCGGCCGGTAGCTGGGCGCCGCGGTCGCAATGATGTCAGGCAGCTCCGGGTGTGACAATTCTGCGGAGAGCCCACACCTACCACTCAGCGCGCCAACCAAAGCCGCAATCGCAACCGCGCCGGGGGTCAACCTCATCCCGCAACCTCCGCGGCCTCGAGGTGACCTTCCCCACGCAATCCCATCTCGTCCTCGCGCAGTGCGATCCACGGCGCCAGCGAGACCATCATCTTGTCAAATTCGGCAAAATCAAGCGATTGATCGCCATCGCTCCACGCCGTATCGGGATCGGGGTGAACTTCAACAATGATCCCGTCGGCGCCCGCCGCAATGCCGATGCGCGCCGCGGCCGGCACCAGGGCGCGGCAGCCGGTCGCGTGGCTGGGGTCGGCGATAACCGGCAGATGCGAAACCTGCTTCATGAGCGCGATGGATGCCGCATCAAGCGTGTTGCGCATCGCCGTTTCAAAGGTGCGGATGCCTCGCTCGCAGAGAATCACATCAGGATTGCCGTTCTCAATTGCTATCTGGGCCGCACGAAACAGATCGGCAACCGTGGCCACCAGCCCGCGCTTCAACAACATCGGCCGTCCCGAGCGCGCCGCTGCAACAATCAGCGAGTCGTTTTCCATGTTGCGCGAGCCGATCTGCAGAATGTCGGCGTATTCGGCAACCATGTCCACGTCGGTCTCACACATCACTTCGGTTACCACGGCCAGGCCCGTCTCCTCGCGTGCGCGCGCTAGCAGTTTGAGGCCCGCGAGGCCGAGACCCTGAAATGAATACGGAGAAGTGCGTGGCTTAAAGGCGCCTCCGCGAAGAATGCGGGCGCCTGCGCGGCGAACACGATGGGCGGTGGCCAGCAGCTGAGCCTCGGTCTCCACCGAGCAGGGCCCAGCCATGGTGATGAACTCGCTCCCGCCGATCTCAAAGTCGAGCACCGGCACGATAGTCTGTTCGCGCCTTGCGCTCCTGAGAACGTCGGGGGTGTCGGCAAACCGATCTTGCCAGCTTTCGCGCACCCCGCGCACTCCGATCCGGGGAAAGCTCAGTGTATCCTCGGAAACGGTTACCCCGCCTCAATCAAAAGGTTGAGCCAGAGCAGTTTAACGGAGCTCACATCAAGTTGAGACTTTGTAAGAGCACGGCTCTACGGCTTGCGGAAGAACTCCAAAATAGCCAACCACGTGTCGCGCCACGACTTTCGAGTTTGTTGCCCAAGTCCGCCGAATGGGATCTTATATCAGGGCACGGTGCCCATCCAGGCCGCGATTCAACCGAACCTTAACAATCCAGGAGGAGATGGCGGGTAGGATGAGCTCGAGTTCTCTTTTTGCCAAGGCTGCGGCAACATGTCAAGGAACCCCTGTGGCCGGCGCATCAGTCACCGGCGCGGCACAACGTTACTTAAGGTAAGCATGAACCAGGTCAATCAGATCCTCGGCGAGTTCGGGAGCAATCTGCTCCTTCACCCCGTCCACCAGGTGGAAGCGGATGTGGGTCTCGAGGACCTCCCCCATCAGGCCGTTCACGCCGCCCCGCACGGCTGCAAGCAGCATCAGCTGGCCGCCGCAGTCCTCGTCGGCGTTCAGCGAGCGCTCCACGGCATCGAGCTGTCCGCGGACCTTTCTGAGCCGCTGAAGGAGTTTCACTTTCTCGCGATCGACATGGGTCATCTCAGCTATCTCCTGCTTGACAATACCTACCCGGGGTATAGTATTTACCCAGTGGGAGTATAGAATCCCTTCCCTTTCATTGTATGCCCGCACGCCTCGCCAATCCGTTCCCAATCGCCCTGGCCGCACTGGTTGTGTTCACCAGCGGGATGCGCGCACCTGCCCAGGCGGCAGAAACCGTTCCGCAAGCGCCGCGGACGCCGGCTGAGCAGGCATCCTGGTCGCAATCTGACCTGCGTTTTCAGTTAGCCTGGCAGATTGCCCTGCGCCCACCCTTCGTGCCCTTGCAGGACAGTGTGCCGGCAACCGGCGGCGTCTCTGATCCCAGTGCAGACCCGTCTGAGTCTGTCAACCCGCCGGTCCTGTCGATGGCGCCGCACTCTGAAAACGGGCGCTACTGGGTTTCTGGGCAGGCCAATAGCATCTTTCAGATGCACGGGCACTTCCACTCGCCTTACGAGGGCGCCAACAGCCTGCGCGACATCTTTGAATACAAGGCGTCTGAGGTTGCCACGCTATACCTCGGCTACCAGCTCAAGCCCAATACTCGATTCAATACCGACTTGATTGTTGACTTTGAGAACGCCGGCGGGCGCGGCATCTCTCAGGCGCTGGGGCTGGCTGGAGAAACCAACCTCGACGTGGTGCGCAATCCTAACCTGAGCACCTCGCCGTATCTATCGCGCGGCGAGATTCACCAGATCATCGGGCTTACCAACGAGATGACCGACCAGGACCGCGATCAATTCTCGCTGGCCGCTAAGGTTCCCGTTCGCCGATTCGAAATTCGCATCGGCAAGATGAGCGTACCCGATACTTTTGACATCAACTCGGTGGGATCGGACAGCCATCTGCAGTTCACCAACTGGACGATCGACAACAACGGCGCGTGGGACTACGCGGCCGACACGCGCGGCTATACGGTGGGCGGCATGTTGGAGTACGACGACCGCGTATGGTCGGCGCGCTACGGCATCTTTGCCATGCCGGTGATCGCTAACGGCATCGATCTCGATTGGGCCTTCAACCGCGCCAACGGCCAGAACTGGGAGTGGGAACTCAGGAAGGGATTGCTCTCGCCGTGGCAGAAGGCGAAACGCGTGGGCGCCATCCGCGTGCTGAGCTATGTGAATCACGCGCACATGGGCGACTACCGCCAATCGGTCAACGAGTATCTGGATGGGATCACGTCGACACCGGAGATCACTGCGACTGAAAAGTTCGGGACCGTGAAATACGGATTCGGCCTGAATACCGAGCAGGAAGTGACTGACAGTCTCCGGCTCTTCGGGCGCTTCGGCTGGAATGAGGACCAGCACGAGTCGTTCGCATACACCGAGGTGGGCCAGACGGTGCTGTTTGGCGGCGATTATGCCGGCCACGACTGGCATCGGCTCAACGACAAGCTGGGCGTGGCGTATGTTTCGAACGCCATCAAGCGCGACCATCAGAACTATCTGCACTACGGCGGCCTGGGGTTCCTGCTGGGCGATAGCGGGCTGACCTACGCGCGCGAGGACATTATCGAGTGGTACTACAACGCCCACATGTGGCGCGGGCTCTTCGGCACGACTGGCGGAACGCAGATCTGGCACCCGGGGTATAACGCGGCTCGCGGGCCGGTATACGTGCCCACGGTGCGGTTGCACATCGACTTTTGATGGGCCTGTCAAAAACCTCCGCTGCCCACGGGGAAAAATGTGTCAGGGCACTGAGGCATTGACCTTAGGTCCGTGCCAATCGCCCGGGGGTTGGCTCTCACATTTTCATCAAACACTTAGGCCCGATGTTGCAGACTGATTGATGAGGTTTTCCCAGGAATGCGACTCGAACGAACAGAGCCGGACCGCGGCGCCGGTCTGCGGCGATCACGAACCAGATTAAGGCTGATTCGAGCGGCTGTTTTGGCCACGCTGATGTCGGCGGTAATTGCGATCTTTGCCGAAGCGCAAACCCATGCGAGGCTGGCCGGAATTCGCACCATCTGCGTGGAATCGATGGGAAGCGGAACCGGCGCCGACGCGCTGCGGCTTAGAATCATCGACCGGCTTGAGAGGAGCGGCGGGCTCAAAGTGGTCGAGAGCGCAACCGGCGCCGACGTGACTCTGCGCGGCGAATCGAACATCTGGGCGACCGGAACAATCACCCTCAGCCCGCGCTCGAAGAGCGCAATTGTGACGATTTACCAGGGCTACCTGTCGGCGGAACTGGTCGGAGGTGCAGGGCAGACGCTGTGGTCGTACCTGGTTACGCCGAGCCGCTTCCGGACGGCGAGCATCACCGACGACCTGGCCGATCAGATGGTGTCGCGGATGCTTGAAGCGATCACCCGTGGTTCGACTGAGTCAAGGAATACCAATGAGACAGCAAGCGCCTCGCACGTCGCGCTCCATGCGGCCGGCAGCACGCTGGCCGCGCCGCTCTACCGCAAGTGGTTTGAGGCCTCGGGCATCGAAGTGAGCTATGACGCGGTAGGCTCTGAGGCGGGAATTGAGGCCCTGACCGCGGGCAAGGTTGACCTGGCTGCCTCTGACATGCGAGTGACGGACGAGGGTCCGCTGGCAGCCAGGAATGTCATCCAGATTCCGACGGTGCTGGGCGGCGTGGTGCCCATATACAACCTGCCCTCCATCGATCGCACACTCAACTTCACTCCGCAGGTTCTGGCCGGCATCTACCTCGGAACCATCCGCAAGTGGAACGACCCCCGCATTGCAGAAGCAAATCACGGCGCCCATCTGCCCGATGCCGGGATTCAAGTGGTTCATCGCAGCGACGGCAGCGGCACTTCGTATGTGTGGACCAGCTATCTCTCGTTGGTTTCGCCCGAGTGGAAGCACACAGTGGGAGCCGGTGCGCGCGTCAACTGGCCGGTGGGCAACAGCGCCCCGGGCAACGACGGCGTGGCCGAGCAGGTAAATAAGACGCCGAACTCGATCGGCTACGTGGAACTCATTTACGCCATCCAGCACGAGCTGAATTACGGAACGGTGAAGAACCCCGCCGGCGAGTTCATCAAGGCCGATCTGGCCACCATTACCGCGGCGGCCAGCGCCGCCAAGGTCGGGCGCAGCCAAGATGGGGGATTCGGGATCCTCAACCAGCCGGCTCGCGATGCATACCCCATCAGCACGTTCACCTGGCTGATTGTGCCGGTCGAAGGTGCGAGCCCGCAAAAGCGTTCGGCGATGGCCGATCTGCTCACCTGGGCTTTGACTGCGGGCCAAAAACAGTGTGCCTCGCTCGGCTACGCACCCCTGCCGCGCGAGATTGCCGCCAGCGAACTCGATGCGGTGAAGGCCTGGGCAGAGAAGAAATAGGCATAGACATTCCCCAATGTCTCTGCAAATCAAAACCCTGCCTTCAATTGCTCATAGCGGATTAGCAAATCCTGTGTCCCCGTAATCTCGGGCAAAGTCACCGCTCCCTTAAGCTCCCATTCCAACCGGACCAGGTCGCCCGCCTCCGCTTCCGAACCCCGGGATTTGTTCACGTCGATTCAATCCCTCTCTCACACACCCTTTCCTGATCCGCTACAAGGCGTCGGAAAGCCGCGTTCGTTGCGAGAAGAGACGCGAACCGGCAAATCACTTCAATTCCCGGCCTGTCGGCACGCGTTCGGCACTCATAGAAACCGCGCCTTCCTTCAGGCCAGTTGTTTTTGCTTTCAGCTTGATTGTGCCTGCCCGCCTCGAAGTGCGAATCACTACCAGCGCGCGGCCCTCGTACAGCTTGCGCCGATTGCCTTGGTAAGAGTCCGGATCCTGTTGGTTCCCGTTGCCCACCGCCGCGATCGTTCCCGGACCACTGATCGAGAACTCTACTTCCTGGTCCGCGCCGAGGTCAGGCCTTCCCTGTGCGTCCACCGCCTCCACGGTTATAAAAGAGAGATCTTCTCCATCGGCGTCGAGAACGGTCCGATCCGCCGTAAGCCGCAAAGCTGCCGCCTTTCCCGTAGTGGTCAAAGTGCTTTCCGCCACGGCGCGATCGCCGCGCAGCCCTACCGCCTTCAGCGTTCCCGGCGCATAAGGCACCCCAAATGTCGCTTTAAACTCCTGCTCCCGCCCGGTCGGTTTCTCACCGATGAGCTTGCCATTCAGGAACAACTGCACCTTCTCCGCTCCCGAATAAACCTCAACCTGAAGTTCCTTCCCCTCCTCTCCTGGCCAGGTCCATGACGGCAGCGTAGGATAGGTCGCCCATCCCACGGCAATGATCTTCTTGCCCTCCGGTTCAGGCAGCCGAACCGTCGTATAAACCCGATCGCCGCCGTTCCAGAGAATGTCGCGGTAATAGGCCTGAGGCTTCCTGTAGCCGGTCAAATCGATGTCGCCGCATGCCGATGCATGCCACGGATATTCATGGGAGAAGATCGCCATCATCGCCTTGGCGTTTGGATCGGTTGGATTCTTGGCCATCTGGGCCATCGGATCTACGCCGTTGGCTATGGCCGTGAAAAACTGATCGATCATCCCACTGTTCACCATCGCGCCCATCGTCTGCTCCGCCATCTTCGCCTGTTCGGGAGTACCAACCGTCCATGCTCCAATGCCGGATTCTCCCAGGTAGTCCATCGCCGTCCAGGTGAGATCTCCAATTACGTATGGATTGTCCTGGCTGATCTGCCACAACGGAAATGCCTTTGCCGGATATGACTCAGTCGTCAGCATAACGCGCGAAGGCAAGGCCTCATGATCCTTCGCATACGTCGGAATCAGGTTGTAGTTGTATCCCGTGATATCCAATTGCGAGAACACCGCCTCGGCCGTCGGTTTGGTCGTCGTGCCCGGAAACGCCAGTGTCAGCGGACGCGTGTTATCGAGAGCGCGCACCAGCACGGCAAGCTGCTTTGCAATCACCGCACCTTTCTCCACTTCGAGTTCCGGTATCTCGTTTCCGATCCCCCAGATCACAACCGAAGGATGATTGCGGTCGCGCATGACCATCGAAGAGATATCCTCTCTCCACCAATGATCGAAATCGCTGCCGTAATCGAACTTGACCTTGTGCGCCTCCCACACATCGAACGGCTCATCCAGCACCAGTAACCCAATGCGATCGCATGCGTCTAGAAATGCCTTCGACGGCGGATTGTGCGCGGTCCTGACTGCGTTCATACCCGCAGCCTTCAGCAATTCAACTCTGCGTTCCTCTGCTCGATCGAACGCCGCGGCGCCCAGCGGCCCGTCGTCATGGTGAACACTGCCGCCGTGAAGCTTCACCGGCTTCCCATTCAGCAACAATCCCGTTTCTGCCGACCACTTCAATGTGCGTATTCCAAACGTCGTTATCGTGCGGTCGACAACCTTTTCGCCCAATTTCACCTCAGAAACCGCGCGATAAAGCGTCGGCGACTCTGGCGACCACATTTGAGGATTTGCAACCGCGATCTCCTGCGTTGCCTCCGCCTTGCCGTTCTCATCGATAGTCAGCTTCGACTGCGTTGCGCCCACCTGCTTTCCGGCGTCGTCCAGCAGGGTGGTGGCAACCATCACGTCACTGGGCGTACCCGATTGATTTGCGACCTGCGTGCGTACCGACACTCTCGCACTTGTCTTTGAGGCTTCCGTCGTGCTTATGAACACGCCCCAGTGCTCCACATGCACCGGATTCGTTACGAGAACGCGCACATGCCGGTAGATGCCAGAACCGCTGTACCAGCGGCTGTTGGGCTGCGCAGAATTGTCTACTCGTACCGCCAGCACATTCGGGCCGCTGAAGTTCAGCTCCTGCGTCAGGTCAAATGTGAACGCCGTGTAGCCGTAGGCATGCGTCCCCAGTTTGTTCCCGTTCAGATACACCGCGGCGTCGCGGTAAACACCGTCAAACTCCACGCTCACACGCTTGCCCTTCCAATCGGCTCGCGCATTGAAAGTCTTGCGATACCACCCGATGCCGCCCGGGAAGAACCCTTCGCCGGCGCCGCCGGGATTCTCCTTTTCAGGCTTGCTCTCGATGCTCCAGTCATGAGGCAGATCAACCGAACGCCAGGAACTGTCCGAAAACGATGTTTCTTCCGCGCCACTCGGATCGCCTAGGAAGGACTTCCATCCCGCATCGGCATTTAACTCCTGCCTGGCTGAGTCTGCGGTCGCTGCACCGAGGCTGGCGGGAAGAAGCGAGCCAAGCAATGCGACGACAGTGATGGCGCTGCGGAAATGTGTTTTCACGACGATCTCCTCCTGGTTTGGCGTTTCTTTGTTGTGGACCCATTTGAAGCTGCCACGGCAGGCACCGGCTCCGGCGCACGCAGTCCGAACAGAATAATGCGAACGATCTCGCGAAACAGCCGATCGATCGGTTGTCCATACTCCATCTCGACCTTGTTTCCCAATGAAGCCAGGCGGCGCTGTGCTCCGACCACTGCATTGATCACCGCGATCAGCGTCAGGTCCGGGTCCAGATCAGACCGCAGCGAACCGTCCGCAATGCCTTTGCGGACCAGCTTCTTGAAGGAATGAAAGCCTTTCAGAGCAATTTGCGACTCAAGCGTGAGAAGGCGTTCGGCCGGCCAGTTTCGGGCATACATCGCGTCGAACTGCGCCATGAATCGTACCTTCATTGGGTCGTTGGATAGCTCGTCGGCCATGTACCCAAGCAGACTCTCAATCTCTGCAAGCGCGTTGGGCGCCCCTGCAATCACTCGCTTTGCTCGCCGCGCGCCATCTTCCATCAACTCGCCCAGCAGATCCCATACAATATCGTCTTTGTTTGAAAAGTACTGGTACATCGTCGATGGCTGAATCCCGCTCGCCGAGGTCAGTTCGGCCATCGTCGCACGATCGATTCCGCGCTCGTCGAAGAGCGCTCGTGCAGCCTCGAGAATGCGCCGTCGTTGACGTTCCCGATGAGCAGGATAGATGTTCTTGGTTTTTGCCGAGCTGGTTTTGGTCATTGGGGCAAACCTACAATTCGAACTATAATTTCGAATTTGTAGGAACGATGCGAATTTACATGGTTTTGGGAATACTGTCAAACCGCTCGCCGGGCACAGCCTCGCCCTCGGTTTACCAGGCGCCCCGACAGGTACTCGCTGATCTGCTTTGCGCGCGGTCGCCAGATCGGGAACGGCCCTAAAACGAGCTGGTCTTTGCAGGTTGCAGAAAAGCTCGTCAAGGCACAAGCCAACAAGGCTTTGTAACAAGGGCACGGCGGGGTACCCTCTGCGTCCCGGGCCACAAACGCTTCTCTCTCAACGTCGGGACTTTAGTGCCTGCGTGAGAACTCAGCCCCGCGCCAACTTGCTGACTTGCTATCTTGCGAAGCAACGCTGACTTGCCGCTTTTGATTCAAAACACGCTTTTCTCACGCTCTGACAATCCATTCTTACGCACACACTTTAGTCAGCCCCTGCTGCTTTTCGCGCACGCAGGATCATTTTTTCTGCAACCTGTTTCGCCCCCGAGCGGTGTTCTTCGACCGGGCGACGGGATATTTGGATTCGCCAGACACTGCCTGAAACCAGTCAATCGCGTCTGGGCCAACAGTTCAGGAAATCTTGCGCAGAGTTGACAACCCGCTACTAGCCGCGCGTCGATAAGCGCGTTGGCGATTTACTACTCGTCGCGATTGTCGCACCGGTCAACGGGCAACGGTCACTTGCTCAACTAGCCGGTGGTACGTCGAGAACAGACAATCGGCATTCCTCCGTCCCCTGATGCCAGCGCCTCAACCGCGACCCACCCGACTGCGATACGCGACTCATGGGGGAGTATAAACTGGCGCACGTGTCAGCGTTCAGAGATCAGGGGCAGCAAGCAGGGCCGACGCATATCAGAGGCCGAGGAGCTTGAGCAGATAGTCATGATCCCAGCCAGCTTTGAGTCGTTTTCCTTTGATGCTGCGCTTGGAAGTGGTTTCCTGTCGCAGGATGTTGAGGGCGATGCGATTGAGCAGGGAGAAGTTGCGGGCAGAGTTCCCGGCCCGCTTGCGGCTCTGATCTTCCCCGAAGCTGACGTCCAGAGCCCAGTGGAGTTTGTTTTC
>DATJSB010000328.1:0-10193 GCA_035504315.1 Occallatibacter sp. | reverse complement strand
TCCTGACGATGAACCAAAGGGGCGGGCAGGGACAGAGACTGCTCGCCCCAAAATCATCAGATGGATAGACCCCGATGCCTTGAAAATCCAAACTCGACCCGGAGAAAACTCTTGACTTCCAACAGAGAATCTACGGGGCTGCGGTCAGCCTTCTTTGCCGACCCAGGACTGCGTTCGCTGGCGCGAATTTGTCCTGGGCTATCGGTCCCGGCAAATGAAATGTCCTTCCGCCGTCCCTACGGGACTTCACAATGGTGCTTCAGCAAACCCTTTCCCCACGCTGAAGCGCGGGGCTAACAACCACTGCGCCTACGGCGCGCTTAGCGGAAATTACTTATGTAATCCTCAATAACTTCCTTGCCTCGATGCAGGAGGCGGTTTATCGGCACGCGTAGACCATCGTCCCGGAGGGACGAATCGAATTTAGCCCAGGGTGAAGTCCGAAGGACGCAACCCTGGGAAACGCCAACCAAGACGATTCGCGCCCCGTAGGGCCGCGTCGAAAAACTCGCACAAATGCAATTCGAATCGATGGGTGAATCTACCCGAAGAACTTCTCCACATCAGCAATCGAACCCGTCATTCTGTACGGCGGCAGCGACTGCAAAAAAATCTGCCCATACCGCTGCGTCCTGATCCGCGGGTCCAGCAGCACCAGCACGCCGCGATCTTCAAGCGAGCGAATCAGCCGGCCAAAACCCTGCTTGAGCGTCAGCACGGCCTCGGGCACCTGGTAATCGAAGAACGGCTTGCCGCCGTCCTCTTCAATCGCTTTCATGCGCGCCTGCACCACGGGATCGGAGGGCACCGCGAACGGCAGCCGGTCGATGATGACGCAGCTCAGCGCCTCGCCCTGCACGTCCACTCCCTGCCAGAAGCTTGAAGTGCCAAACAACACGGCATTCGGCGTCGACCGGAACTCATCAAGCAGCGCCTTGCGCGGAGCGGTGCCGTGCAGCAGGATGGGAAAATCAAGCACCGGCAGCAGCCGCTCGTAGAGCGTGCGCATCTGTGAGTACGAAGTGAAGAGGCAAAACGCGCGCCCACGGCTGAGGTTGAGAACGCGCTCGATGGTTTTGGCGGCAGCCTCTACAAACTCGGGCGCGCGCGGGTCGGGCATCTGCGGAGGAAGATAGAGCAACGCCTGCTCGCCGTAACGGAAGTGCGACGGCACCACCAACTCGCGCGCCTCATCGAGCCCCAGCCGCTTGCGCAAATGCTGAAAGCCGCCCTGCACAGTGAGCGTGGCCGAGGTGAGCACTACGGTTGGCACCTGCTCAAACACCAGCTCGCTTAACAGCTGCGACACATCGATGGGTGTGGCCTGCAGATGGATAGCGCCGCTGCTTCGTTGGTTGAATCGATTTGGCGGCGCGCCGGTCGAAGCTGCAAGCGCAAGTTCGTCCGCCAATCGATTCCCGGAGGAGCTTCCCTCAGGAGCTAAAGCCCCACTCACTTTGCGGCTGTTTTCGGCACGGCTAAAGCCGTGCCCTTTCAAGGCATCGTGCTCTTTCAAAGCGTCGCCGAAGTACCCCTTCAAGGTGCTGCCGCCTCCCCGCCGCTCAATCCAGAACACCATGTTGGTCGCCGGCGCCTCGAGCATGAACTTGAGATCGTCAGACAGCAGCGCCGCGCGGTTCTTCAGACCGTTGGCTTCATCCAGCTCCGCGAGCCGGTCGAACTCGGCCTCAATCTGGCGCAGCGTGGCGCGCACTGAAAGATACAAATCGCCTGAAGACTCGAGGAATGCTTCGCGGTCCGCAAACGGATGCCGCCCATCGCCACCCACCGGCAGCGCCGCAAAAAACATGCGCGCCCGGTCGCGCAGTTGCTGCGTAAGCGCCGGCAACGGGCTTGCGCCGGTTTTGCCGCGCAGCGTCACGTCGGCGTCGCGCGCAAAGTCTTCAAAGCGCACGTTCGAGAGCGAGCGGCCAAAGTACTGCGAGGCTACCTCCTCGAGTTCGTGCGCCTCGTCGAAGACCACCGCCGCCGCCTCGGGCAGAATTCCCGCATCGGGCGCGCCCGACGCCATCTGCCGCACCGCGTAGTCGGCAAAAAACAGGTGGTGGTTCACAATAATCACGTCTGACTCGGCCGCTCGCCGGCGCATCTCGGTGATAAAGCAGTGACGGTAGTCGGGGCAGCTCGAGCCCAGGCATGCCTCGCTGCGCGCATCCAGCTTGCCCCACAGCGAACTGGTCTCGGGCAACGCCGAAAGCTCAGCCCGGTCGCCGGTCTCGGTCGTCTTCTCCCACTCGGCAATCTGCTGGTATTCGTCCACCTCCTGCAGGCCGGTGAGGATGGGCACGTCGCGCAGCTTGGAGAGCTTTTGGCGGCAAAGGTAGTTGGCGCGGCCCTTCATGTAACACACTTCGAGCTCGCCCAGCAGCATCTCGAGAAACGGAATGTCGCGGAAAAAGAGCTGGTCCTGCAGCGCCTTGGTTCCCGTGGAGATGATCACCCGCTGCCCGGTGCGCAGCGCCGGCAGCAGGTAGGCCAGCGTTTTGCCTGTGCCTGTGCCGGCCTCCACAATCAGGTGCCGACGCTCAGCCAGCGCCCGCTCCACAGCCTTGGCCATTTCGAGCTGGCCGGGGCGGTATTCATAGGGCAACGGCGACTGCGCCAGGATGCCGCCGGGCGCAAAAAACTCGTGCAGCGTGGGCAGCGACCGGGTTGGAGCCTGAGAAGGAGACATGAAGGCGCGTTCCTCCATGATAGAGGTGGAGGCGCGCCCGCGTTTGACCTTGACTCAGGCTTCGGCTGTTGTCGGATCGATAATCGTGCGAACCTCGGCGACGCTGTTGGCGGGGAATCCTCCTTTAGCGGCGTGTTCGCGGACGAGTTCTTCGTTGGGCGCAATGTAAACGCAGTAGATTTTGTTGTCGGTAACGTAGCTGTGTACCCACTGAATCTCGGGGCCAAGCTGGCGGAGTACTCCGCAGGAAGTTTGCGAGATAGCTTGAAGCTGCCCGGGTGAGAGAGAACCGGCGCCGGGGACCTCGCGCTCGATAACGAACTTAGGCATTGTTGCTGCCTCCTTGCAGGGGAATCGACTGCAGTGTACAGGGAGCAGCGCGGGATTGGCAGCGAAATTCTGCGCCAGTCGGGGAGAATTCATCTTTCAGTACCGGCCAACGCCGTCAGCAGATACGGGAGTTACGATCCCGGCGTGTATTCGTCATCGGCCAGAGACTTATTGTGGTGCACGTTGAGCCACTCGCCAACCAGAAAACTGGCGCTGGGATTGGATGATTCGAGAGAAGAAGCGTCCAGGGTCTGTGCGGTCTTGCGGAGCCGCCTGCGGGTTTGTGCCGCTCGTTCCCCATTTTCCGCGCGGGCGTTGCTCGCTCCGTAAACGCTTGCCGCCTGGATGTTGTTGAGGTTGGCGTGGATATGCATACGTCGCTCCTGAGGAAATGGGAGAGCGCAATCAGAGTGCCGGGAATCGAGGCTGCAGATGAGAGGGTTCTCATGCCGGGCCCGCGCCGATCGGCTTGGCGACGCGCCCAGATAGACTAAGAGAAGCCCACGCCGTATCGGGCCGCTGCACGGGAGTGACTTTTGCCAACGTATCGCAGATCGGTTGTGCCGGCGCGCGCCGGGGCTCAGACGCTGCCGCTGGTGGCCATCGTGGGCCGGCCCAACGTGGGCAAGTCCACGCTCTTCAACCGGCTCACGCGCAGCCGCCGATCGATCGTGGGCGACGAGCCCGGCATCACCCGTGACCGCATCTACGGCGAGTACGAGTGGGCCGGACGCCGCTATCGACTGGTGGATACCGGCGGTATTGTGCCCGACGATCCCGAGCTCATTCCCGCCGAAATCTTTCGCCAGGCCCGCGTCGCTCTCGACGAAGCCAGCGCGCTTGTGATGGTCGTCGACGTACGCACCGAACTCGCCCGCCCCGACTACGATCTTGCCCGCCACCTCGCCCGCACCGGCAAGCCGCTCTTTCTCGCCGTCAACAAAGTTGAGAGTGACGTTCTGGCCGCTGAAGCTGAGAACTTTCGCCGCCTCGGCATTCGCGATGTCTTCCCGATCAGTTCCGAACACGGCCAGAGAATCGGCGATCTGCTCGACGCGATTGCGGAGGCGGTGCCGGAAACGGCAACCCCCGCAGATGAGCAAGTCAGCGAGTCAGCGAGTCAGCAGGTCAGCGGTCCATCTGGCAATGGGCGCAATGAGGAAGCCGGCGAAGGCTCCGACGACCTCGATCTCCAGGGCCGCAAAAAAACGCGCACCCACGGCGAATTCGAACAGCACGAAACCTCGGTTGCCATCATCGGCCGGCCCAATGTCGGCAAATCCACATTGCTCAACGGGCTCACCGGTACCTCCCGCGCCATCGTCTCGCCCGTCGCCGGAACCACGCGCGACGCGGTCGATGAAGTAGTTCAGTTCGAGGGCTCAACGCTGCGTTTCGTCGATACCGCCGGCATCCGCCGCAAGGGCAAAACGCACCTCATGGCTGAGAAGCTGAGCGTCGTGATGGCCCGCCGCCATCTTGAGGCTGCCGACGTGGCGCTGCTCATTATCGACGCGACTGAGGGCGTTACCGCCAGCGACGCCACCATCGGCGGATACGCGCACGAAAGCGGCCGCAGCGTCATCATCGTCGTGAACAAGTGGGACGCGGTCACCACCGGCCGCACCGACTCGAACCCCCCCGCCGATCGCGACATCTTCGAGCGCCAGTTGCGCTCCGTGCTCAAGTATCTCGACTACGCGCCGGTCATCTTTCTATCTGCGCTTGAAGCGACCATTAAAGGCGGCAGCGCGCAGCAAAAAATCATGGCCCGCCTGCTGCACGAGGTCATAAAAGTTGCGGCCGAACGCCGCAAGCGCGTCACCACCGGCCAGATGAATCGCTTCCTCGACAAGATTGACTTCCAGCGCGCGCCGGTGCCGATGGCCAAGCGCATTCGCATCTTTTATATGACGCAGGCCGCCGTCGCGCCGCCCACCTTCGTGCTCTTCACCGATCGCGACATCAAGCTCCACTTCGCCTTCGAGCGCTTTCTCGAAAACCAGATCCGCGAATCCTTCGGCTTTGAAGGCACGCCGATATGGTTCAAGGTGAGGGCACGAAATGCGGCCAGCGGTTCATAAAGTTCGCTCTTAAAGAACTCTGCAGGCACACCATGCGCCACCAGCTAGTACAAACCGCGGTCCGGATGAAGGGGCTCGCCGCATTCTTCGGATCTGGTCCTAGTTCACTGTGACATTAAGGTAGTCCTCTGCAGTCACCGTTCCGGTAGCCACGTCCGCCGCGTTGAAGGTCACTGTGTACACGTCTGCCGTGGTGCCGGCCGATCCACCACCGCCCCCACCACCACCCCCACCACCCCCACCACCCCCGCCGCCACCACCTCCGCAGGAAGTGAGGGAACCGAGCGCGAAGAAAAGAACCGCGAGGCCCAGGAAATAGCGGCGTCTCGATCGCCAGGCCGGGAAACTACCTAGCAGAATGAAGGCGAACGCGATTCCACCCAGTGCAAATGGTTCCCGGATTTGCCGCTTCAAGCGCGCGCTGGTCGAGGGTCCGGTAGTGTTGATGGTTAGTGTTGAGTTCACAGCTTGATTATTGGTGATTGTGATCGGGGTTGGATTGAAACTGCAGGTCGGTATGTACTGATCGGTGCTATGGGTGCCTTTAACCGAGCACGTAAGGTTGACGGCCCCGGTGAACCCGCCACCGGGAGTTACACCGACAGGGGTGGTGCTCGATTGTCCAGGGCTCAGCGCACCGCTGGGAGTGCTTTGGTAGAAAGCGAGTCCCAACGTATAGCCGGCTGCGTTATAGCAGCCGGCATTGCAAGTCACTGTGGTCGGTGCAGAAGGCCCCTCAGCCATAAAGTTGCTGTCGCCGCCGTACGAAGCAACAATGCTGTTTGCGCCAGCAACCAATTGCGTCGAATTCACCGTGATCCCGCCGGTGAAGCACAGTGTAGTGATTCCGGTGCATGACGAGTCATTCACAATTGCGGTGCCAAGTACCGTGTTGTTTGTTGTATCTGTAATCGTCACCGTGCCGGTTGCATCGAATGCTTGAGGCGGGACGTTGGCCACCATCTGGGCCCCAAGGTTTACCTGGCCGCCAATAGTAGATGTTGGATTGGCGATCGCCGAAATCGTGGATGGAGCTTCCAAAACGCTGAAGGTCACTGCGCTGGAAGAACTCGAGTTATAACTCAAATCTCCGGAGTACGTTGCTGTTATCGAATGGGGCCCCGCGGGCACAGATGCGGTATTGATTGCGGCAACCGCCGTTGCATCCAGATTGATTGTTTGCGTCTGAAGCGGATAGGCGGGCACTGAATCGGTGAAGGTCACGGTTCCCGTGGCCGCGCTGACAGGATTCGGATTTCCAGCCTGGGAAACGCCGAATGGAATCGCGTCTAACGTGATAAACGTGCCCAACGGTATTGACTGACCGACGATATTTGTCAATTGGCCACTGGAACTCAACGAATCAACCGTCAGGTTAAGTGTGCTGTTCTCCGGGCTGACGGTAATCTGCACGGGCTTTGAGACACTCCCTGCGTAAGTTCCATCTCCGCCGTAATTGGCGTACACGTTGTAGGTGCCGCCTGGAAAAAGATTGTAGGTTCCAGACGCGGTCCCGCCGCTCAATGAGAGCAGCGTTGTCGGCACACTTGTTGTGGCCTGGGACTGCGATGTGTAATTGTTCTCGATTGCAATATTTCCGGTTGCCGCCGCGGGATTGACAGCGGTATCGATGGTGATCGCGGTGCCGTGAGTAAAGGTGGTCTGGGCGAGGGTCAGGCTCGTGCTGGTCGCTGTCAGGGAATCGTCGGACCAGGCCTTCACCAGCGCGGTGGCGTCCAGGCTGCCCAGTCCCGTCGCAAAGTTGTAACTCGATCCGGAATTGTAGCCGGTCATGAAGTTATTATTGCCGCAATCGGGGCTGCCCGAAGTGCAATAAACCGAATTGTTACCGGTCGTAATCTGGTGAAACACGCTGGGGTGGGCCTGCGCCAGGTCATACAGAACCCAATTCGCCTGGCCGAGTCTTGTCGAGGCGCCCACCATCTGGTTGACGAGCGCAAGGATTCCCGCGAATGCCGGAGCCGACGCTGAAGTTCCTCCCACGCCGTGAATCGTCGAATTGGAACCGTCAGCACAGTCCGAGTCGATGCAGATCGCCCAAAGAGCGCCATACGAGCCGTCCCCGGCAAGCAGAGAAACGTCAGGCAGATCCCGCACAGCGTCCTTATCGCTGGGCAAAAACCCCTTTTGCCATTGCGGTTTGCCGTAACCCTTATTCGAGGCTGCTCCGGCACTGCTGGCGCCGCCGGCCCCTGCGATGATATTTGTGCTTCCCGACTGCGTTTCGGGAGTGTTGGCTGACAGCAGAGCGTTTGAGCTCGTCGAATCATTCCAGGGATTCTCAGGAATGTAACCGAGCGCAGAAGTGTAGTTAGCGCTGTTGCTCGAACTAACGTAGGTGGAGAAGTTGTACTTGAGAGTATCGAAGTCTGTGCCGCCGACCGCGATGTTGTATGGCGTTGAGGCGAGGCCATTCACTCCCAGGCCGTTGGAAGCTGCGGTCTCCGTAGCCTGGTCGTCACACCCTGCCGAGCCGGAATCTCCGGTAGAGACCACCACGGTAATTCCCTGTGCCGCCGCCTGCTCCCACAAATTCAAAATCTGGGCGTTTCCCGCGGCGCCCAGTGAAACTTCGCACTCGCCGTAGCTGACGCTGAGGATATTGATGTTATTATCGTCGAGCGCACGGTAGATCGCTACAAAGAGGCCAGACTGGAAGATGGTGTCGGGTGCTGCGTAATAAATCACGTTTGCATTCGGCGCCACGCCACCCGACACCTCGGTATCCAGAATCCCCTCGGTTTCATCGATGGCTTGATCGAAATCCTGCTGATTGCCGTCATACACCGTGGTTGAACTGGCGCCTGAAGGAAGGCCGAAAAAGCTCCGATAGAAAAAGTTTCCCGAGTCGTAGAGCAGCGTAGTTCCGGCGATCCCGATTGTGACCCCGGTGCCGTCGTACGATGTTTGGCTCGAAGTGTGATTTACGTTCAATGAATCGGGAGTGTCGTAGATGGTTGCTGCGTCGCCAGGACCGACAAAGAGATAATTGCTGCTATTCACTGGAATCGTTAGTTCGGGTGTGAACCGATGCAGCGCCGCATTCCATCGCCCGGTCGGACCCATTACGAAAGCGGGTTGAGGCTTGAAGTCGTTGAGATTGGCTACTCCCGCAATCATCGGCGCCAGCGCCTCTGGAACCTGGGGATCAGATACGCTTGCCCAGTGCTCGACCCCTCCGATGACAAACTTGTGGATGGACGTATGGAACGCCTGTTGGACTTGTTCGACGGAACCTGAGAACTCAATTGCAGTTCGTCCCTTGTTCACCTTTGCAATCGTCAGCCCATGACTCTGCAGCCATTCCTCCAGGTTGCAGATCGAGGAATTGGTCAACCCGAATCGCTGCCCGAACTCTTCCGGTGTAATGAATTTCCTGAAATAAGGTGACTTCGGGTCCTGAAGCGAGGCCAGAAAACTCTCCAGATCCGACTCCTGTTGTGGGGCCCGCTTCAAAACCAGCATCATGCGGCCGACCATCGTTGAGCCGGGCGCTGGCCCGTGATCGTAACGCTGCTGGGCAAGCGGGTGAATGTTTCCGGTCAGAGCCACGAGCGGCACGTTGTTCAAATCTGACGCCAAGACGGAGGCCCCGGAAGAGCTCGAACATGACTGCCCGCTTGCCATGGCTGCAAAAACCATCGGTAACCATGCCAAAAGCGAACACAACGCCAAAAAGCGACAACGATAATCCGCCATTCCAGCCCTTCCTCGCCTGCCTTCGTTTTGCTTCGAAATGAGTGTATTCATTCTGTCACAAGGCGGAAGAAGTGTAGCATGGCCGAGTTTCGAATCGCAGTGCAGCGCGGGGCTGTCGATCAGGCCCTTTGGCCAGGGCGTTGCCCCTCAAACTTACCGACTACCTGGCCGTGCGTGCTGCTCACATCGACACGGTAAGATATCAGTATCCCCGGGCAGAAAAACGCCTGTTCTGCCCGACGCAATTTTTGACTTAAGCATGGCCCTTGCGCGTGTCAACTCTTGGCGCGTCTTTTTTGACGAGGAAGAGTCCGGCCTTAAAGCAGCGGGCGAGCGGAGCAGATTGATGATGTACCTGAACGAAGCCGTCCTCGCGACCGTTTCACCCGACGAATTTCAAAAGCGCCCACCCTATCCCTGGGCGCACATCGACAACTCTCTCACCGACGAGGGCTTTGCGCGGCTGCGCGAGACGCTGCCGGGAACCGAGATGTTCGACAAACACGTGGGCGCCAAGCGCGCCTATGGCCAGATGTCGCACGATCGCTATATGCTGCACTACCGCGCCGGCCTCGAGCTGCCCCAGCCGTGGCGCGAGTTCATTGCCGAGCTGAACGGACCCGAGTACCAGGCCTTTCTGCGCCGTATGCTGGGTAATCGCCGCTACATCCCCACGTTCTCGTGGCACTACGCCTGGGAGGGCTGCTCTGTCTCGCCGCACTGCGACGCGGCGCGCAAGCGGGCCACGCACATCTTCCACTTCAACAGCCCCGACGAGTGGGACCAGTCGTGGGGTGGCCAGACGCTGATTCTCTCCAGCGACAAGCCCATCCCGACCCACTCGGCGCCCACGTTTGACGAGCTTACCGTGGCCGGCGGCCACGGCCCCATCGGCAACGGCAGCCTGCTCTTCCAGCGCACAGAGCACTCCTGGCACGGCATGAAGCCGCTCACCTGCCCGCCCGGCAAACTGCGCAAAATCTTTTCGGTAACGCTCAACATCCCCACCGCGCAGGTCTGGTGGCGCCGCCTGCGCGGCAAAGACCCCGACGGCTTCAGGCTGAGAGCGGCGTAAGGAGAGGGAATAGGGAGCAGGGAATAGGGAATAGAAAAAACGGCCGACGGCCATTGTCCTTGGCTCCGACTGCCGCCGTCTCGAGTGAACTTGCTGCAGAAAAACGCCCTCGGGACGAAGATTTGTAACAGGGCGCGACTTCACAGGTTGCGGAAAAACTCGCGCTGGGGCGTTTTGTAACAAGGGCACGGATTTATCCGTGCCGATAAGGTCCAGAGAATGAGTCGGGGTTTTAACCCCTGAGGGACGTTTCTCTCGCACTAAAGCGCGCTCGCTGAGTTTTTCCGCA
>DATJSB010000327.1:0-13332 GCA_035504315.1 Occallatibacter sp. | reverse complement strand
GCTAACGCAGCACAACGTTCAGCGCACATTGTAGTTCTGCGCGTACGTATCGCCCGGCAGGCCCAGGCTGCGCGCTCTGCGTGCCAATGCATACGCAGCATCGCGCTCAAGAGTGCCGCCGATGGTGACCAGCCATGGCGCCCTGCCGGTGGGCGAGAACACGGTGGGCGAAAGAGTGGGATACCGGTGCGCCAACGACGATGCCTTCTTCTGCGCCTGATCCTGGCGATTGTAAGTGAAGGCCACGACGCGCCACTCCTTCCTGGATTGTGAGCGGGCATTGGGCGTGGGCGCAACGCGGGAAGAGCTTGCGGCAGACGCTGTCCCGGCAGCAGGCGTGCCTGTGGCCGCAGGCTGCGTGGCAGCTGGCGCAGCAGCACCGGCGCCATGACCGAACCAGTAGTGCAGGAAGATCCAGCCGATGAGCACGACACCGAGGAGCAGGGCCACAGCCGTCGCCCAGCTACGCAATTCGTGCTCCGAAATACCGAAAATGACCGGCAATTCCAACGGCTTCGGCTTCTGCCGCGGAAGGCCGGCCTGGTTTGCAGAGTTCGATGCAGGTAACGCGAATCGTTCGGCCTGCGGCTCGCGTTTGGCGGCCCGCTCGGATGAGGATGTCCCAGCGGCGAAGTGGCCGTTGCTGGCCGAAGCCGCCATAGAAGCGGCTTGCGTCGCCGAAGGCGCGGCCGTCGTGAGAGGGCGATCGGGTGACTTGGTCCTCTGCGCCTTGGCATTGGGAAGATCGCACCGGCCAAGCGCTGCTTTGATCTCGGCGAGTTCCCAGCTTCCGTCCATGCCGTTGCGGACAATGTCATCGAATGGTGCCGGCAGCGAAGGCTGGTACGCCGCCGCCGCGCTACCGGGTGTGCCGAACAGCACCTGCATGAGCACAACCGCGAGAGCCCGGACATCGCGCCGGCGCGCCTCCACACCTGCCTCGCCTTCAGGACTTTCGCGAATGCAGTCGCTGCGCAGCTTTACGGTGTCACCCACCGCGTAGATGTTCCGCGTCTCGATGTGCTCGTGGACGAATCCGTTGGCGTGCAGAGTTTCAAGAGCCGAACAGACACTCAGACCGATCTGGGCGGCGTCGGCAGTGGAGAGGTGTCCCCGTTCCAGCACGTCGCCCAGGTTGGCGTCGACACGCTCAAACACCACGTAAACTGCGATGACGTTGTCGTCGCCCTCCACCAGGAACTGGCCGAAGCTGTCGATGCGAAGGAAGTTGGGATGGCCCAGCGCCTGAACCCCGCGCCATCGCGCCAGGATCTCGTCCTCGTCAAAGTGGCATTCGATAATACGAATCAGGACGGGCTCGCCGCTCGCGTTGAAGGTGGAAAAAAATGCGCTGCGCCCTTCGGTTTGCAGCAATTTTGTGAGAGCAAAGGCGCTATCGATAGTGGCGCCTTCAAATTCCGTCCATAGATGCATGGCATTCCTGCTTTAACTGCTGAATTCATTCCAAGACAGGAAGTAAGTCGGACAGAACATTTAAGAGCATTGCGATTGAAGCCCGAGTCCGCCGTAGGCGGCCCTATATATTGCATCCATTATCAACGATCCGCAGCCGCGCCGCTGTTACTCGCCGAGATTCCTGCTGGAACTGCCGTGTGCCCCAAAGTCATGGACGCGAACCAGCCACAAAACGAGGGTGCCCCAGGTCTCGATCTTGAGACCTGGGAGGACTTCAACCCGCCAGCTTGCTGGGGTGCCCCATCCTTTGGGCGTTCTTTGCCCAAAGGGTGGGAGACCACAAACCTCAGCCCGCTAACGCTCACCCCAGCCACCCCCGCCCGGCGTCTCGATCCGCAGCACGTCGCCCTTCTTCAACCGCCGGCTGCACTTTCCCGGCAACTCTTCCGTCTCTCCCGTTGAAGCTCGCGTCACAAACGCCCGTCCCGCCGCGCCGTCTGCGCCGCCCGCCAATCCATAAGGCCTGAATCGCCTGCGCTCGGCCAGCAGCGTCATCTCCGCATCCGCCAGCAATTCAATCTCGCGCACCAATCCATCGCCCCCGCGAAACTCTCCATCGCCGCCCGAGCCATAACGATATGCATACCGCCGCGCCCGGAACGGATACGCGTACTCGAGCGCCTCAATCGGCGTGTTGAGCGAGTTGGTCATATGCGTCTGCACGCCGCTGATCCCATCCATCCCCGGCCGCGCGCCCATACCACCCGCCGCAGTTTCGTAATAGGTGTATGCCTCGCCATTGCGTGGGCCAGGACGCGTGTCGACGCCGCCAATCGCCAGGTTGCTCATCGTGCCCGCGCTCGCTGCGGGAACGCGCTGGGGCGCGGCCTTCGCCAAGGCACGCATCAGCACATCCACGATCCGCTGCGAGGTCTCGACATTCGCGCCCGCAACTGCAGCCGGCGGCGCCGCGTCCACAATCGAACCCTTCGGCGTGTGCAGTGTGAGCGGACGCAAAATGCCCTCGGCCGCAGGCGCGTCTTCGCCCAGCAGGCAGCGCAACACGTAGAAACACGCCGAGAGAGTAATCGCGCGGACCGCATTCACGCTGCCCGCAACCTGCGGCGATGATCCCGCAAAATCAACCTCCATCGCACCCGCCCTGGGATCGGTGCGCAAGCGCACGGCAATCTTCAGCGGCTCATCGCTCACGCCATCCGAGTCCATCCAGTCTTCTGCCGTGAACTCGCCCTCCGGCAGCGCTCGCAATTCGGCCCGCACCAATCGCTCCGCATAATCGAGCAGCCCCTCAACCAGAAGATCCAATTGCGCCATGCCATACTTCGTAGCCAGTTGCAGCATGCGCCCCTCGCCCGCGCGGCATGCCCCGATCTGCGCATCAAGATCGCCGCGCCGCTCCTCCGGAGTGCGCACGCTCGCGAGAATCGTCTTAAGCAGATCGTGATCGATCGCTCCGCACCGCACAATCAGCGCGGGTGGAATGCAAATCCCCTCTTCAAAGATGCTCGTTGCCGGACCCATCGATCCTGCGTACCGCCCGCCGACATCGGCATGATGCGCGCGATTGGCTACATAAAACGCGGGCCGCGCGTGTCCGGCAACAAACACCGGCAGCACCATCGTGATGTCGGGCAGGTGAGTTCCGCCTGCGTAAGGATCGTTCAGAATCGCCACATCTCCCGGCGCAAAATCGATTGCTGCAATCGCCGCCTGCACGCTCATCGGCATGGAGCCGAGGTGCACCGGCATGTGGTCGCCCATGGCGATCACCCGCGCCTGCGCGTCAAAGATCGCGCACGAGTAATCGCGACGCTCCTTGATATTCGGCGAAAGCGCGGTCCGTTTGAGCACCGCGCCCATCTCCTCGGCGATGGAATGCGCAGCGCAGTGAAAGATTGAAAGCTCGATCGGCCCTGGCGATTTCGGCGTGCTCATGATTCAGCCTCCCTGGCGTTCGCGCTGCCCACGTCGATCACAATGTTCGCCAATGCATCAACCGCCGCGGTGGCGCCCGGAGGCACCAGCGTCGCCGAAGTGTATTCGGTAATCATCGCCGGCCCCGCGATCGCGTCACCGGGCGCCAGCAGATCGCGCTTGTAGAAGCGGGTTGTCTGCCATCCGTTCTCGAACCACACTTCGCGCTCGGCATAACACGCAGTCTTGCCGTCGCCGGGCCTTAACTCCTGCTTCACCGGATCGTATGGCTCGCCTGCGGCCGTCATGCGCAGGCGCACGTTCACAATCTCCATCGGCCGCGCTTCATCGGCAAATCCGTATCTCTGTTGGTGCAATTCATGGAATGCGGCAATCGACTTCGACGGCTGTTCCGCATCAAAAGGAAGATTCAACTCGTAGCCCTGCCGCCGGTAGCGCAGGTCGACACTTCGTTGCACTTCGCCGGTCAGCCCCTCAACCGCAAATTCCGCTTCACCCTCGCGTTCCAGCTCGGCAAAAACAGCGTCGAGATTTCCGATCTCATTGCCCGGCAGCATTACCGTCCGGGAATAATCCCGTACCGTGTCAGCGAGCAGAATGCCAATTGCCGAAAGCGCGCCGGGCATCGCCGGAGACAGCACCCGCGGAATCCGCAGCGCGCGCGCCAGCGCACAGGCATGCAGTGGCCCTCCGCCGCCAAAGGCCACCAGCGTAAACTCGCGCGGATCGTGCCCGCGCTCAACCGAGATCACGCGAATAGCTTTTTCCATCTGCGTTTCGATCACGCGCACAATGCCCGCGGCAAACTCTTCGGCGGTAGCCAGCGCCCCCTTTTGCTCACTCAGGATTCGCTCCGTGCGTTCGCAGTGCAACTCTACGCCGCCGCCCAGAAAGCTCTCCGCATCCAGCCGCCCCAGCAGCAGATTCGCGTCGGTCACCGTCGGCTGCGTGCCGCGGCCGAAGCATATCGGCCCGGGATCGGCCGCCGCCGACTCCGGACCCACGCGCAGCATTCCGCCCGCATCAAATCTCGCAATCGACCCGCCCCCGGCGCCCGCCGTGTGAATGTCGAGCATCGGCACGCCAATCGGCACGCCCGCAACCACGCTCTCGCGTGTTCGTTCCGCGCCCTCGCGCGTGTTCGCGGTCAGAAACACATCGGTCGACGTGCCGCCCATGTCGAATCCGATGATGCTTTCGAACCCGGCCAGCGCCGCCATGCGGCATGCGCCCACCACTCCGCCCGCAGGGCCCGAGAGAACTGTCCGCACCGGCTCGCGCGCCGCCAGGTGTGCTGCAACAATTCCTCCCGACGACTGCATCACATCCACGCGCCCACCCAGCGGCCCTCCGGCCACGCGCTGCTCCAGCGCGGACAAATATGATCCCATGCGTGGAGCAAGATACGCGTTCACCACCGTCGTCGATGCGCGCTCGTACTCGCGAAACTCAGGCAGGATGCGATGTGACGCCGACACTGGAATCCCGATTGCGCTCAGCGCCTCTTCCACACGCTTCTCAGTCCGCGGATTGGCGAACGAAAACAGCAGGGAAATCGCCACCGCCTCGGCGCCGCTCGCACGCACCGCATCAACCAGCGCGGCCAGCTCGCCGTCAGTCGGTTCGCGCAGGGCCTCGCCCTCCGCGCTCACCCGCTCAGTCACTCCAAAGCGCAGCTCTCGCGGGATAAGACAGACCGGCACAGGCGCAAACCAGTCGTAGAGTTTCGCGCGGGTCTGCCTTCCAATCGCAATCGTGTCTTCGAAACCTGCGGTCGTTACAAACGCCACGCGCGCGCCCTTGCGCTCCAGCATCGTGTTCGTGCCCACTGTGGTTCCGTGACGCACCTCGGCGCGTTCCTCGCCGGCCAGCCGCCGCATCCCCTCCATCACCGCCTGCGCCGGATCGCCCGGCGTCGAAAACACCTTCACCACGCGCAGCTCACCATCCGACCAGCAAACGCAGTCGGTAAACGTGCCGCCGGTGTCGATCGCAATGCGCAAAAATACCCGCTTCCTCGGGCGGATAACCCTGCCTTGGGTCGGTTTCAAATGAACCTTCCCTCAGGCTAAAGTGTCTGCGAGACAAACCACCCCTGCGCCAACTCGCTAACTCGCTATGCCGCGAAGCGGCGCTAACTTGCTGCTTTTGATTCAGAACAGGAGTTAATGACCCAAAGTCCGCCGCCTGCTCCGCTGGCCGCCGTAAACTTCAATCTTAACCACTGCGCACGCGTCCCACTTGAGGCCCCTTTTGCCGAACTACCTTACAGGTTGGCTGCTTGATTCATCGCCCGAGCAGCGCCGCACGCTCGTGGCCGCAAGCCTCGGCTGGATGCTCGACAGCATGGACGTGATGATCTACGCGCTGGTCCTCGGCCAGGTGCAGCATGAGCTCCATCTGACTCCGTCCGAGAGCGGCGCCATGATGTCGGTCACGCTGATTGCCGCGGCTGCCGGCGGCCTCGCCTTCGGCTGGTTCGCCGACCGCTTCGGCCGCGTGCGTGCGCTCTCGCTCAGCGTGCTCGGCTACTCCGTCGCCACGGCGCTCTGCGGATTCGCGCACACCGCAATTGCGCTCATGACCTGCCGCATCCTTCTCGGCCTGGGCATGGGCGGCGAGTGGGCTTCGGGAGCGGCCCTCGTTGCCGAAACATGGCCCGCGCGCCATCGCGGCAAGGCCCTCGCGCTGGTGCAGAGCTCATGGGCCGTCGGCTACGCGCTCGGCGCAGCACTAGTGGCCCTGGTGATGCCCCGCTTCGGCTGGCGTGCTGTCTTCTTCGCCGGCGTGTTGCCGGCGCTGGTCGCCCTCTGGGTTCAGCGCCGCCTCCACGAGCCAACCGAATGGCGCGCCATCCGCACGGATAAGGTTCCAATCGCACGGCTGTTTCGCGGAGCCCTCGGCCGCAGCACGCTGGTCTGCGCCACCATGAATGCCGCCACGCTCTTCGCATGGTGGGGGCTGTTCACCTGGGTGCCGCGCTTCCTCTCCATGCCCGTAGCCCAGGGCGGCCGCGGCCTCAACATTGTCGAAACCTCCGGCTGGACCATCGTCATGCAGATCGGCACCTTCCTCGGCTACGTCAGCTTCGGCTGCATCGCCGACCGCTTCAGCCACAAGCGCACGTACATTGCCTATCTCGTGGCCGCCGCGCTGCTCGTGCCTGTCTTCGCCTTCGTCAGCAATCCCAACGCCCTGCTCGTCATCGGACCGCTGGTCGGCTTCTTCGGCACCGGGTATTTCTCCGGCTTCAGCATCATTTCAAGCGAGCTCTTTCCCACTTCGCTGCGCGCCAGCGCCATGGGATTCGTCTACAACATCGGCCGCATCGCCAGCGCCGCAGGCCCTTATCTCATCGGCCGCTTCTCTGAGTCGATGGGAATCAGCGCCGCGCTCTCCATTACTTCGGGTGCGTTTCTGCTGGCCGCGTTGATTGCCACGGCGCTGCGATCGCCTGGATCAGGTGATTCAGGTGAATCTGTGCAGAAACCTGCGTGAGCCCGGCTCAAACGGGACGCCCCAGGTTTCGATTTGGACTTATAATCTGGGGGAAGACGAGGGAACCTGGCCTGACAATCGAAGCAAAATGCCGGAGACGGGAATGAAGCAGAGTGCATTTCAAGTTCATAAACAATGGCTGACGCGGGCTGTGCTGGTGCTGGTAGCAACTGGATTGACTGAGGGCGTGGTCGCGTGGTTCGCGCAGCGGCCAATCCTGTGGACCACGCTGGTTGCGTCAACGCTTCCCGTGACGATGATCGTTTTCGTGTTATTCCCGGAGCTTCGTAAGGAGGCCCGGAGGTCCTGATTTAAGACCCCGAGGCGCATGGTTCTTGCCTGAAAAGAAGAGCTGATCGCAGGCGACCGGCTTGACACGTCTAGCTCAGAAACTCCGCAATCGCCCCAACCACCGTCTCCTGCTCGTCCGCACGCAGTTCTGCGAACATGGGCAGCGCCAGCACCTCGCGCGCGGCGCGCTCCGCCTCAGGGAAATCGCCTTCACGGTAGCCCAACTCCTTGAGCGCCTCCTGCATATGCAAGGGCACCGGATAATAAATCTCCGACCCGATCCTGCGCGCGGCCAGAAAATCGTGCAGCTCATCGCGCCGGGGCACGCGAATCACGTACTGGTGCCAGATATGTTTCGCGCCCTCGACCGCGCGCGGCAGTACCACTCCGTGCGCAGGGTAAGGTCCGCTCTCGGCGAGCCCTGCCTTCAGGAACAGCTCGTCGTAGCGGGCTGCCACCCCGCGCCGCACCTCGTTCCAGCCCTCAATGTATTTCAGCTTGACCCCGAGCACCGCGCCCTGGAAGCCGTCCATCCGCGCGTTCCATCCGATCTCGTCGTGGTAGTACCGCCGGCGCATCCCGTGCGAGCGCAGCATCCGCGCCCTTTCAGCCAGCGCATCGGAATTGGTTGTCACCATGCCCGCTTCGCCCGCCGCGCTCAGGTTTTTGGTGGCATAAAAACTGAACGCCGCAATGTCGCCCAGCGCTCCGGCCCTTACGCCCTTCCACTCCGCGCCCCAGGCCTGTGCCGCGTCCTCAATCAGGGTTAGTCCCCGCTCCCGTCCCAGACGACCAAAAGAATCCCAGTTGCAGCATTGGCCGTAGAGGTGTACCGGCAGCACCGCCTTCACCCCGGCTCCGGCCTCAGAGTCCAGTACCCTTTCAACCGCCGCCGCGTCCAGATTGAAGGTAACCGGATCGATATCGGCCAGCAGAGCCCTCGCGCCAGCCCGTAGAATCGCGCTGACCGAGGCGAAAAAGCTGAACGGAGTCGTTATCACCGCCCTGCCCGGCCCCATCCCGGCCGCAGCCAGGGCCAGCCACAGTGCATCGGTCCCCGACGAGCAGCCGATGCCGTGCGCCACCCCGAGTTGCGCCGCCCCATTGAGCTCGAAGGCCTCAACTGCGCCCCCCAGCGTAAACTGCTGCGCCTTCAGCACCTGCTCAATGGCAGCCAGCAGCTCCTCGTGCAGCGGCTCGTACTGGCGCTTCAAATCGAGCATGGGAACAGGCTGGGAATGAGTTGCGGGAGCAGAGCGAGACGAGCTGACGGCGAGTTGCACGGACCCATTTTAACAATCGTTTTGCGCTTCGGCGCGTGCCGGAACGCACCCGACCCGGCCGGGCCCCCGTGGCAACCTTTTAGATGCCCTAAATATCTCAAAAGAATGAGAGGTTTCGCCTTCCCGACCGTCTCATTTTGTGAACCCGGAGTTGAAATGGTTTGCAAACCCCTATAATGTTGTCACATTGCGGGGGCGAATGACTCCGGGACTTCCGGCGTCATCCTCGTGGTTTTTCATTTTCACGAAAGAGAACATTTTGAAGTCAAAAACTTCAGGAAAGCAGGAGATCGGCACATGGAGAACAAGCCGGCACAAAACATTCAGGATACATTTCTGAACACGGTGCGTAAGGACAAAACCCCGATCACTATTTACCTTGTCAGCGGCGTTAAATTGACGGGCAAGATCAGGTCCTTCGACAAATATTCCGTGCTTCTTGAGAACAACAGCCAGGAACAGTTGATCTTCAAGCACGCTATTTCTACAGTGGTCAGCAATCGTAGCGTGATGCACACTGAACTTCGCCCCACCGCCGTCACAACTGGTCTGGGCCCCACCGCGGTCCCGGCGCAGTCTGCACCTCAAACTGCGGAACAACGCTAAACCGTGGGGAGCAGCATCGATTGCCCGGCGGGGATCAAATTATAGGTGCCGCCGCAAATCCAGTTGCGGCCGCCCTTCAATCTGGACGCAGCAAACCGCAATCGGAGCCGGATGGTCCTGATCGCCACTCCCCCGGTGGCCGGCTCGAGCGAGCGGTTCTCATAGGAGTCGAATTCGGCCGCGGCAGAACCGTTGCGGCCGAACGTCGAGGGTCTGCGCCCTCTTCGTCCCACGGCACAGAAATCGCAGCCGATCGCAGAAGTCCTTTATCTTCTGCGTCGTCCGCGTCCCTGCGTCTCAATTCTCCCTCCTCGTCGCGCGCGCCATTCGCTCCCGGAGCCGGTCTCGACGCCGAAGAGTCGCTCGCCGAGTTCCGCGAACTGGTGCTGAGCGCTGGCGGCTGCGTGGCCGCTCAGGTCCTTCAGCGCCGACCCCATCCCGACCCGGCGACACTGATCGGGTCAGGCAAGGTGGATGAGATTGCCGGCATCGCCGCATCGGTTCATGCCGATCTCGTCCTCTTCGATCACGACCTTTCACCCACGCAACTGCGCAACCTCGAGCGGCGCCTGCCCTGCCGCGTCCTTGATCGAACCCAGCTCATCCTCGATATCTTTGCCCGGCACGCGCGCACCCGCGAAGGCCAGCTCCAGGTAGAGCTTGCCCAGCTCCAGTACCTGCTGCCGCGGCTGGCCGGTCGCGGCAAACAAATGTCGCAGCTCGGCGGCGGCATCGGCACTCGCGGACCCGGCGAAACCCAGCTCGAAACCGACCGCCGCCGCATCCAGCGCCGCATCGATCAGCTCAAAATCGATCTGGAGGCGGTCCGCCGCGTCCGTCGCCAGCAGCGCCAGCGGCGCGAGGCCGTGCCCGTTCCAACCGTCGCTTTGGTGGGCTACACCAACGCCGGAAAAAGCACCCTCTTCAACACCCTCACCGGCGCGCAGGTGCTTTCCTCCTCGCGCATGTTCGCCACACTCGATCCCAAGCTGCGCGCCATCGAACTGCCCAGCCGCCGCAAGATTCTGCTGTCTGACACGGTCGGCTTCATCCGCAACCTGCCCCACACGCTCGTCACCAGCTTCCGCGCCACCCTTGAAGAGGTCGGCCAAGCCGAAGTGCTCCTCCACGTTCGCGACGCCTCTTCAACCTACGGCGAAGAACAGAAGATTCAGGTTGAGAAAGTCCTCGCCGAGCTCGAGGTTCTCGCCAAGCCGCGCATCGAGGTTCTGAACAAGATCGACCTGTTGAGCGAATCCGACCGGCGGGCCTTGGCCGAACGAGCCTCGTCGCGCGACGAAGTGCCTGCATCGGCCCTTACCGGAGAAGGCTCCGATGCTCTGCTCCGCGCCATCGACGAAGCTCTCAAATCTGACCCCATCGTCGCAGCCGAACTGCGCGTGCCGCAGCATGAGGGCGCCGCAATCGCCGCCATCGACGCCGGCATGATCGTGCATGCGCGCGAATACGAAGGCAACCTCGTCCGTCTTTCGGTCAGCGGTCCCGCGTCGCTCGTTGGGCGAATGCGAAGATTCCGCACGCGCCAATCGTGAGTGCGAAGTGTTTACACCTTATGGGACCGGAGATTTCATCTCGCCTCCTTTCATCGTGCTTTC
Organism: Occallatibacter sp.; assembly: GCA_035504315.1. Lineage (GTDB taxonomy): Bacteria > Acidobacteriota > Terriglobia > Terriglobales > Acidobacteriaceae > Telmatobacter. The sequence goes on along the minus strand of DATJSB010000327.1, from coordinate 2,666 downwards.
TTCTATCCCCGCGTATCCTGTAAGGTTCCATCTGTCGCCGTGCACCGCGAAGTGTCCCGGCAGGAGACCGACCGATGAATCCCGGCAAAATAACCGTGCCTCCCGCCATCACCACCCTCTCCTCGCGCGAGGTCTACCGCAACCACTGGATGCGGGTGCGCGAAGACCAGATCCTGCGCTCCAACGGCGCTCACGGCATCTACGGGCTGGTTGAGAAAGACGACGCCGCCATCATCGTCCCCATCGACGACGGCCGCATCTGGCTGGTGGAGCAGTTCCGCTACACCATCGGCGAGCGCGCGCTCGAACTGCCCCAGGGCGGCTGGGAGATGGAGATCGACAACCCCGAGGAGCTGGCCCGCGGCGAGTTGCGCGAGGAGATCGGCCTCGATGCCGCAGAGATGACCCTCCTCGGCTCTTTGTGGATCGCCTATGGATTCACACGGCAAAAACAGTACGTCTTTCTCGCCACCGGGCTCACTCCAGCTCCCGGCGAGCGCGATGCCGAGGAACACGATCTGGTCCCCCACTCCTTCACGATTGAGGAATTCGAGCAGATGTTGCTCGACGGCGCCATTCGCGATGGCTGCACGATGGCAGCGTGGGGACTCTACCTGGCGTGGAACGCACGGCAGGGCCGCTAGATGACAACTTTGTAGATGTTTCCGCCGCTGTCCTGGGCCACGCCGTGAATTTCAGTCAACTGGCCGGGAACATCGCGGCGATACATCTCGACATCGAGCGTGGTGCCTTTGGATCCGGTAAGCGTGCTGCGCACGTGCAGCGGAGCGCCCAGCACATTGGCGGTATAGTAGCCGCCGCCATAAACCGCATCCCACACCTTCGGCCAGTTCACGCTCGACGCAGCGCCGGCATCGGTCGGCTTGCGGCTCACCAGGCCCCACGTGCCCTTGCACACCTCGCCGTTGGCGAGAGTAACGGTGATGTTGCCTGAGTTGAAGGCGCCGGTCATTTTGGCGGCGTAGATGGGAGGAGCGGTCTCGGTTGCCAGCGGACCCCGCACAGGATAAAGCCGGCCCGAACGGAAGCAACCTGAAAGAAGCAATACAGCGCATACAAGCAGGACAGCGCATGTCTTCATGAGTGAGGCTCCCCTTGCCTCAATACCCGGTTGGATGCAAGGCCGGCTGGGGAGTTATATCGCTCGAACTTGAAACCAAAGGCCCCGCCTTACGTGTCTGCGTGAGAACTTGTTTCGGCGCGCATTCCGGGTGCAAACCGGAGGGAGCAGCAGCCTTCAGGCTGCGGGGTGTAAATCGGAGGGAGCAGCAGCCTTCAGGCTGCGGGGTGCAAACCGGAGGGAGCAGCAGCCTTCAGGCTGCTGAATGAAGCGCAAAAGATAGAAGCGGCTTCAGCCGCGGGCCTTCCCGATCAGTCCTTTTAACCTCACACCGAGTTCTCACGCACACACCTACGGCCTTTCCGCCATCGGAATATACGGCGACGGATACGCCGGCCCGATGTAATCGGCGCGCGGCCGGATCAGCCGGTTGTCGTCGAGCTGCTCAATCACGTGTGCGGCCCAGCCGGCAATGCGGCTCACGGCGAAGATCGGCGTGTACAGATCGATGTCGATGCCCAGCGTCGCGTAAGTCGAAGCGGAGTAGAAATCCACGTTGGCGTTGAGCCGCTTGTCTTTGTTGATGTAGAGCTCGATAGCCCGCGACATCTCGAACCACTTGGGCTGGCCGGAGTCTCTGCCCAGCTGCTCGCTCATCTTGCGCAGGTGGGTAGCGCGCGGGTCTTCGGTTTTGTAGACCCGATGCCCGAAGCCGGAGATCTTCTGCTTGGCCGCCAGCATGTTCTTCACATACTCCACCGGATCGGCCCCTTCCTTGTCGATCTTGAGCAGCAGCCGCATCACACCCTCGTTGGCGCCGCCGTGCAGCGGTCCCTTCAGCGCGCCGATGGCGCCCGTAATGGCGGAGTGAATGTCGGAGAGCGTTGCCGCAATAACCCGGGCGGCGAAGGTCGAGGCATTCAGTTCATGGTCGGCGTGGAGAACCAGAGCTACGTCGAGCGTTCTGGTCGCGGTCTCTGAAGGCTTTTCCCCGTTCAGCATCCACAAAAAGTTGCCCGCGTGGCTGAGCGAGCGGTCGGGGGGAACAATCTCTTTGCCCTTGCGAATGCGATCGTAAATCGCAACAATCATGGCAATCTGCGCGGTCAGGTTGTAGGCCTTGCGCACATTCGCGTCGTGCGAGTTGTCCTTTTCGTCGGCGTCGTAAAAACTCAACGCCGACACTGAAGTTCGCAGCACCTCCATCGGCGTGGCCGAAGTGGGAAAGCTGTGCAGCATGTCGATCACCCGCTGGTCGAGCACCCGGGCCAGAGCCAGTTGCGAGCTGAACTCACGCAGCGCCAGCTCGTTGGGCAGAAATCCGTTCCAGAGCAGAAAAGTGGTTTCCTCGAAGGTCGAGTGCTCGGCCAGCTCGTGGATGTCGATTCCCCGGTAAGATAGTACTCCCACCTCTCCGTCAATCCAGCAAATTCCGGAGTTGGCTGCGACTATCCCCTCCAGGCCCCTTCCAGCTACAGCGGTCGACATAACCTTCGGTTCTCCCTCTCCCTGCACTATGAATCCTCGTTAGTTTCGTGTGCTTCACGAACAACGTTTTGTGATCGGCGTCACTCAAATCGACACC
>DATJSB010000326.1:0-7150 GCA_035504315.1 Occallatibacter sp. | reverse complement strand
GCTGTCTTACTCCCCGCCCATCACATGCAGGCGCGCGGGCAGGTGGTCTTCAGCGAGCTCGTGGCCGCAGCGGGTGCAGTACTGGTCGCTGGGCCTGACCGTACGGAAACAGTTGCCGCAACTGGCTGAGAGCTGGTAGTTGCACTGCGGGCAGAAGTGGAACTCGCTCAGCACGTGCGTACCGCAGGCCGGACACACCGACATCTGCGGCTGGCGCAGCAGGAAGTAGATGACCGCACCGATGCCGCCGGGCATTACGCAGCAGATGACGATCCAGAAGCGCATGCTCATGCCGCGCCGCGGGGCATCTTTGCTGATGTACCCGATCATGAGGAAGTAGAGAGCGGCCAGGATTCCCCAGGAGAGATCGAAGTAGATGCGCAGGCCGAGCGGGGGCGCGGGATGATGCCGCTGGCCCGGCGCCACGAACCACCAGTAGTACTCGACCAGCACAAACGACACGGTGGCCGCGATGATCGACCACAGCGGTATCATCCGCTCGTCTTCGTTCATGCTGATGGAAGGTGGTTCGGGCATGGTCTCGTTTCGGGCTTTCTGGAACGCTTCAATAGATTACAAAACAGCTTATTCCTATTTCAATTGACGGACCAGGAAACTTTGAAGTTGCCCCAAATAATTTTCCGGAGAGCGGAAAACCGGGAGGTCAGAGCTCGCGGCGGAGCCAGCCGGCGACCAGCGCCGCGGCCAGAACAGCCGGTAACAGGATGCAGACCCAGAGGCTGGTCTGGGTAGCCATGTCGCACCAGCGTTCACCGCCAATCACATCGTCGGCGACGCGCCAGATGAACGGCCCCATGGCCAGAATTACCAGCAGAATAGACACCAGGGCCAGTGAACGGGTGCGCCGCCGGCCTGCCTTCTGCTCCTGCATGACGCCCAGCGAGGCAGCAACGACGCGGCGGGTGCGGTAGGCGACGGCGCGCTCATGGGCCGCCTCAGTTCCAGTCAGGGCGCCAAGCAGGTCTTGATCGCTTTTTGGCCCCGGGCCAGCATTCCCTGACATCCCGGCAGACGTCACACCGCCTCCCGCAGCCGTAGCCCGGTACGCTCCAGCCTGGGCCGAATCATTGCCATGCCGCGATAAAGCCTTGATTTAACAGTAGATAAATTCGCCTTGGTGACTTTGGCGATCTCCTCGAGCGAGAGCTCCTCATAGAACCTGAGAACCAGCACCTCGCGATGGAGGGTATCGAGCTCGAGGAGCGACCTGGCAATGTGCTCGCGGTCTTCGAAGTTCGAGACGCGGTCAAACGGGGAGGGTTCGTCGTCGGCAACCTCAAAACTCATGGGACGGTCCTCGTCGCCGCTCGCCTCAAAGAGCTCGTCGAGGCTGGAAGCGGTGCGCTTGCGGCGCTGGTCGATAACCATGTTGCGGGCGATGGTAAAGAGCCAGGTTTCAAACCGCGCCTGGCCGTTGAATTGCCCGCCCCGGACAAGAACCCGCATCCAGACGTCCTGGAAGAGATCCTCGGCCTGCTCGCGGTTGCCGGTCAGGTAAAGCAGGTAGCGCATCAGCCGGTGCTGATACTTCACAATCAACTCGTCGAGGAGCCCGGCTTGCTGCCGTTTGAGACCCTGCGCGACTGCAAGGCTCTGCTGCCGCGCCTGTTCGTCAACCGTTGCCGCCAGAGAGCTGGCGCCGCCCGAGACAAGAAATGACTTTGCCGCCGCGAAGGTCATCGTAATCAATTAGACGCCAAGTGCCGGGGCAAAGACGAAAGAAAAATCGTCCCATTGGAAAAATGCACCTACTTTGGTGCGGGGAGCTTGCGGCGAGCTACCTTGAGGGCTTCTTCGACTGCCTTGGCCGCCCTGCGCTCCCGGGCTTCAGCCGTCTCGTAGTAGAAAATGCCCATCAGATGGCCGCGCCGCTGGGCAAAGGTCATCGCCTTCCAGCCGGCCTGGGCCAGGGGCTGGCGGACGAAGGCGGCTTTCAGGATTGGGGGCGCATCGATTTCGCCCTCCATGGCGTGCATCATCCGTTCGGCGATCTTTTCGGCGCGCTTCAGGCGCGTCTCAGCGCCGGTTGGTTCGCCCGCCCATTTGCCGATCTCGCGGCGCATTGAATCGCTAAGGGCGCCAAACCACTTTTTGAGCTGGCGGTCGCTCTTGAGAATCTTGTCTAACTCGGGCGGAATCAACACTTCGCGCTCGTCGAGATCGGGCTCGAGGGTGATGCGCACCTTCTCTCCGACGTGGGCGTGCGCGCCCTTCTGCATCTTCTTGTTGACCAGCAATATGTGCCCCTGGCCTGCGGGACCGGGAAAGAGCGAGGTGCGGAAGGCGAAATCCTCAATCTCACCCTTGACCCTGCGCCCGCGCCGCGTTGGCCACACTTTGGCGATGTCGAAAGGCACGCGGGCGATCGTCCATTTGAGCGCCGTACCGTCGGGCTCGAGAAGGGCGGTGAAAGTCTTTTTCCTTGCAGGTACCATGCGCGTAAATTATCGCCTTCCCGGGCTTTCTTCAAGTTGTCTTTCGCGTTGCAGGAGAGCCCGGCCCACTAAACTATCAACATGGATCTGCTCTACGGCCTGCACCCTGTGGAAGAGGCCTTACGCGCCGGCAAACGCTGTTTCGATCACGTGCTGGTGGCCCGCGAGCGCCACGACGACCGGCTGGAGAGACTCGTCGCACAATGCCGCGAAAAGGGCGTACGGGTTCGAACGGAGTCGCGCGATCAGTTGACGCAGGTGGCGCAAACTGCTGCGCACCAGGGCGTGGTGGCATTAGTTCGTCCGCAGGAGTTTCTGGCGATTGAAGATTTGTTCGCGCCCGACCCGTCCAGGCCCGACGCGGCGCGGCTGGTGCTGGCGCTCGACGGGGTCGAGGATCCGCAGAACCTGGGCGCCTTGCTGCGCGTAGCCGATGGAGCGGGGGTGGACGGCGTAGTGATTACTGAGCGGCGGTCGGCGCCGTTGAGCGCAGCGGCAGTAAAGGCCAGCGCCGGCGCGGCGGAACATTTGCGCATTGCCCGGGTGGTGAACCTGGTTCGCGCTCTCGAAGACCTTAAGCGCCAGAACCTGTGGGTAGTGGGTCTGGATGAGCGCGGCACCACCGACTATGACCGCTTCGACCTGACCGGCAACATCGCGCTTGTACTTGGACGCGAGGGAGCGGGGCTGCACGACCTGGTGAAGCGCAGCTGCGACCACCTGCTGCGCATTCCCATGGCCGGCGGGGTGAGCTCGCTGAACGTTTCGGCGGCGGGAGCGGTGGTGCTGTATGAGGCCGCGCGGCAAAGACGCGTACGTTCCTCCTCGGCTCTCGTCCAAGAAGCTGCCCCATGCAGTGCTGCCGCAATCAGCGGCGCAGCGCGCAAAGTACAGAAAGGCCTCGGTTCATGAAGTTTGTTTTCGCGCCGGTTTTGGCGCTCGGGTTGTTCACGGAAATGCTGCCGGCGCAATCGCAACCCGCGCAAACGCCGCCGCAATCCGCACCTTCCACTCAGCAGGTTCCGCAGGCGCAGCCGCCACAATCATCCAATGGCAAAGTGATTTTTTCGCGTTCGACGGACGAAAATGGCCAGACGACGACCACGCTTGGTCCGGCAGCGGCGCTGGGAACCGCGGTCGCGGCGCCCACGGCCAATGACGCCGAACGCGATGCAGTGACTTTCCTTGCCTACGATCTGGATGTGCATCTGGAGCCCGCGAAAAACAGCATGACCGTGCGCGCGGTTTTGAAGGTGCGCAACGACGGCAAGGCTCCGCTCGCGCATATTCCTCTGGAGATTTCGTCGACGCTCAAGTGGGAGCGCATCGACCTGGACGGCAAAGACGTGCCGTTCACGGTGGCTACTCTCAACTCCGACACCGATCACACCGGCCAACTGCACGAGGCGGCCATCACGCTCGCAGAGCCGCTCGCCCCGGGCGCGGCAATTGAGGTGGACGCGACCTACTCCGGCACGATCACGCCCAGCGCTCAGCGGCTAACGATGCTAGGCACGCCCGACGACCTTGCGCTTCACTCCGACTGGGACGGGATTGGACTGGACTTTACCGGACTGCGTGGATTCGGAAATGTGGTGTGGTATCCGGTGGCGGCTGAGCCGGTGATTCTTGGCGACGGCGCACGGTTATTTGACGAGGTGGGCCAGGTGAAGCTGCGGAGTGCGAGCGCGCGATTCAGGCTGCGGCTCACCGACGAGTTTCCGCACGGTGAGGCGCCGGCGATCGCTCTTGTGAATGGATGGAGCGTGGCGCTGAGTGTCGTGGACCCGCCGAATCCGGTTGGGGGAGTGCCGGGCGTGGCGACGGCGGACACGGGCGAGACCACGCTCGGGTTCACGGCGCCCAGCCTTTTTGTGGCCCGGCGCACGGCGCATGAGGCGACCAACGCGACGCTGTGGTCGACGAGTGCGGACGAAGGCAACATTGGGACCTGGACGACGACGGCAGCGGCGGTTTCACCATTTCTGGCGGGATGGCTGGGCGCGCAGCCGCGCAGCAAGCTCACCATTCTCGACCTGCCGGACGCGGGCGACGCACCATTTGAATCGGGTGCGCTGCTGGCCACGCCCATCGGCGCCGATGCTGCGCATGAGCTTGAGCGCGTGCTGGCGCACGCGCTCACCTATGCGTGGCTACCGGCAGCCAAGGAGGGCCAGGCGGTGCGGCCCATTCCTGCGTGGCTTGACGAGGGCGTCGCGTACTTCATGGGAACGTTGTGGCTGGAAAAACTGGACGGCCGCTACAAGGCGATGGAGTCGCTGGAGTCGGCGCGTCCGGCGCTGGCGATGGCTGAGCCGTCGAGCCCCGGCGAAGACGCAGGCCAACCGCTGGCACAGGCCTACGCGCCCGCCTACTATCGCACCAAGGCGGCCTACGTGCTTTGGATGCTGCGCGACATGGTTGGGGATGAAGCGCTTTCGGCCGCGCTGCGCGACTACTACTCCGCGCTCGATGCGGGCAGGCCGGCATCTTTTGAGAAGGTGCTTGAGAGGGCCTCGAACAAAAACCTCTCGTGGTTTTTCGCCGACTGGGTGGACGCCGACAAGGGACTGCCGGATCTGGCCATCGACGGCGTGTATCCGGAAGCCGCGGAGGCCGGAAACACTCTGGTCGCAGTCGATATTTCGAACTCGGGATACGCATCGGCTGAGGTGCCAGTCACGGTGAGTACCTTGGGTGGGCCGTCGGAGGCTCATCGCGTCATTGTTCCCAGCCGGGGCAAAACTACGGTGCGGATTCTGGTGTTGGGCAAGCCGACCGAGGTGCAGGTAAACGACGGCACGGTTCCTGAGACCGAGGCCACGGTGCACATTCGCAAGCTGGTGGCGGGCGAGAGCTCGTCGCAGCAGCCAACCGGGCCGCAGTAGGATGCGCTGCGTCTACGCCGCCTTCAGCCTGTAACCATCAGGATCTTTGCCGCGCACGCGACGCCACCAGACCTGGAAGCTGGGTATGTTGATGGTGATGAGAAAGAGGCGGCGCAGCTTTCCAGCCGGGCAGCGCAGCGGCCTGACGCCATGCCAGGAGTGCGGCGTACGCTCGAAGAGCAGGCTGCCGTTGCCGCGTGGTTCGATTTTCGCTGCCACCTTGAGCTGGTCGAAGCCTGGCCCCGAATGAGTGGGGAACTTGCGCTCGCTGTCGAGAATCAGGATCTCGCCGCCCCATGCGGAGTCCCAGTCGTCCTGGGTGTTGAAGTAGAAGATGTGCGTGGCCAGCTTGCGGGCCGCGTCGCAGTGCGGCGAGACGGCGCAGCCCTCCCACGCGTAGTACCACTCAAAAGTGGGAATGAAATTGTGGGGCCCGAGCACGCGCTTCAGGAAGTCCTGATAGACCGGCCCCCGCAACTCGGCGATGAATTCCTTCCAGGGCTCGGCAATGTCGAGGCCGGGCTGGTAGTGGAGCAGATAGCGGTCGTGGGGGCCCTGGCCGTAGGCGCGCCTGACGCCGACCATTTTGTAGAAACCTTCCACCGGAGGCAGCGATTCACGCAGGCTCTCGTAGCCTTCAGGGGTCAGGGTTTGCTCAAGCCCGGCCCATGGATACGGTTGGCGTTGCTGAAAATCCTCAGCAGAAAGTTTCTCGAGACAATCGCGATTCAGATAGTTCATGCGTGGCTCGCTTTCTCCGGCATTGAGCCGGGAGGTTTGTTTTGGGGTTGAGGCACATTTCCCCGCGCCCTCGCGAGAGAGAATTACTGACGGTTAATCCTCAGGAATGCCCGGAGTCTGTGACCGCAGGCACGGTGGGAGGTTTGGCAAATCCTCCGAACCCAGGCGGTAGGTTGCGATCAAGCACCAACTCAGTAATACTGGCGCATAATAACTTCGTGAAAGAAGGGTTAATTCAGCGGTTCTTCGCGCGCTTCAACCCGCAGTCCGCGCCCGATATTGTGAGCCTTGAAATTGGAGTGCCGCGCGATATTTCATACAAATATCCCAACGTACCCTCGCCGGAATCCTCGCTTGCTCCTCAACTTCTGGCCGCGGCATGGAAAACTCATGACCTGTACGGCGAAGACATGCCGGAGATCGCAGCGGACCTCCTTGAGGCCGGCTACGACACACCGAGCCTGAGGCGGCTGGCCGGCGAAATCGGAATTACCTGCTCGGCCGATGTGGAAGATATCCTCGCAGAGGTATTTCGGGAGTTGAACATTCGCTATCCGCTTTCTGAAATGCAAGCCACGTTGATTGTCAGCCGTCAGGTAGCTAGGGAAGTAATCGCAGGCCGACGTGATGCTGGGCATGCGGCGGCATACTTTGGGCATAAAACCCGGTGGGATTCGCGGGCACCTGAAGACCTCAGGATCTTGTTCGCTCTCAATGATGAGTTGAGTTGGGATCCAGGACGTCAGCGATTCGTCACCCCAATCACCGGCGATTTCTATGACGTCTTTGCGCGCATCGCATCGATCACGGATGAACAGATTTTTGCTGAGGAAAGGGCGACATCGTAGATTCAGTAGGGGCAAATCCTCAGGGGCTGAAGCCCGGGACTCATTTTGTTAATCTTATTGGCGCGACTGAACAGGTTGCGGAAAAACTCAGCGAGCGCGCTTTAGTGCGAGAGAAACGTCCCTCAGGGGTTAAAACCCCGACTCATTCTCTGGACCTTATCGGCACGGATAAATCCGTGCCCTTGTTACAAAACGCCCCAGCGCGAGTTTTTCCGCA
>DATJSB010000325.1:0-41177 GCA_035504315.1 Occallatibacter sp. | reverse complement strand
TATGAATGAAAATCGGTTCGAGCCGGTGCAGTGTAGGATTGGCGGCGCGTGGGACGGTAAAGGTTGCATGGACTCTGGATATGTTGAGACCGTCCGGGAGTTTGATCTGGAAGGCGCGTTCTGAACCAATCTTTGTCGCGCTACCCATCCCCGGGGGGGAGGGTGGTAGCACGTGACGGTGTCTAGCGTCTGTTGGCGCGCGTTCTGCCGCTTCCACGCAAGGAGGAAGCCGTGTCCCACAAGATAGCAGGAATTGACGTGCACAAGAAGGTGCTGATGGTGGTCGTGATCGATGCGACTACCCTGGAGGAGACGCCGGAGCGACGACGATTTGCAACCATGCCGAGCGACCTGCGCCGCTTAGCAAGCTGGTTGCGAGAGCGGGATGTAAAAGAAGCGGTGATGGAATCGACTGCGCAATATTGGCGGTCAGTGTGGCTGGAATTGGAGCCGCATATGCTTTTGCACCTGGCTCAGGCGTTCTCCAACCGCGCCCCGCGGGGGCGCAAACACGACTTCCGGGATGCCGAACGTCTGGTACGGCGTTTGCTTGCCGATGAATTGATCTTGAGCTTTGTCCCGGATGGGGAACAGCGAATTTGGCGTAATCTGACGCGGTCCAGGACGCAGCTCACGCGCGACAGGGTGCGACTGCAGAGTCAGATTGAGTGCCTGCTGGAGGAGATGCGGATCAAACTGTCCAGTGTGGTCAGTGACCTGCTTGGTGCCAGCGGTCTTCGCATCTTGCATGCTCTGGCCAGAGGGGAAACAGACCCGAAGGAACTAGCAGCGTTGAGAGATGACCGGTTGAGGTGCACTGAGGCGCAATTGGTAGATGCCCTGACGGGAAGCTCGCAGCCGATGCATCGGGAGATGCTTGCTCTTCAACTGGAGCATCTCGAACTGATCGAGACACAAATGGAGAAGCTCAGTCGCATGATCGCACAGGTCATGAAGCCACATCAGGAAGCAGTGATGCGGCTGGCGGAAGTGCCCGGCTTCGGAGTCGAATCGGCGCAGCAGGTGATCTCAGAAGTAGGCGCCCAGGCCAGCACGTTTTCCTCGGCGGTGGAATTGACCTCCTGGGTGGGTGTCTGTCCAGGGAAGGACGAAAGCGCCGGAGAAAACCACAATAGCCGTTCCGCCAAGGGCAACAGATATCTGCGCCGGGTACTGAATCGGGCGGCCCATGCTGCGGTCAGGAAGAAAGGCAGCCATTTTCAGACAGTGTTCCGGCGTCTTTTACCTCGTTTGGGCTATCAAAGCGCCATCTGGGCGATCGCCCATCGGCTCTGTCGAGTGGTCTGGAACATTCTGCATGAAGGAGTGACCTTCATCGAACAAGGCAATCAACCTGATCCCGCAAAACAGAAGCGACGCGCCAAGGGCCTGGAAAGGGCTCTGCGTCGACGCGGGTACGAGGTCGTAATCTCTCCGACCAATCCAGCCATTCAAGACGGAACGCCAGTTCTGGGGAGTTGATTTTCGACGGTGTCCCATTACGTCTGGCTACGGCGACTGATCAATTCGTGCCATTGAACACCTCTTGAATTCATGGGATATCGTGCAATAGTGCTCCCACAGCCTATTGCGGGGAGGGACCTTCGCGATCAATAAAGATTAGCTCGGAACTGAGTGGATATGCGAGATGCACTGGAAGGCCGGCGTTAGAGAGGTCGCGGCCCGGGACTGTGCGATCGGTTGAGGTTCCGTCCTGGTAGTGCATCCGATAGCGGCCACCGGGCTCGAGACCGCTGAGTACGAAGGAATGATCCGATTCATCTGCGATTGAGCCACGGAAAGCAAAGACCACTCCCTTGCCACGCGCGGGATCCCAATATTCCATACCGTCCCAATGAATGCCGTCGGGACGCGGCGAGACGTGGTAAAGGTGCGCGTCACGGATGAGTGGGCGGAGCTGTTGCTTGTAGAGCGTGATAGCCTGGCGCGCAGCCTCATGTTGTTGCGGCGACCATGCTGACGTGTCCTGCATGACAGTGATCCAGCCCATCATGCCGCTGCGAAGCATGTAGAGAAAGTTCTCCAGACGCGGTGTGGGCCATTTTTCCACGTAGCTTTCAAGCATAGCGGGCGGAAGCATAAAGCTGGTGTCGTAAAGGGCGCGACGATTCGAGAGCGGATCATAAGTATCTGTAATGGAGAAATAGTCTCCATGTGCGGCCGAGCCGAAATCGACCATGCGGCCGCCGTCGTTGCATATCTCAAAAATCAAACCGGGATGCTCGCGGCGGAGCTGTTCGTAGATGGAGTAATAGGAACGGACAGCGTGGTAACTTACGTCCGTTGAGTTATTGCCAATTACAGACTCCGCGCCCCAATCGTGAATCACTTTCATGGTGGTGCGATCGAGCGGCGCATGGGGGTGATCGTTCTGCATACATCCCTTGGCCACCAGGTAGCCGTCATGTTCGAGCATGTCGAGGTGATAATCTTCGACAATCCGCTTCAGTTCTTTGGCGGCGTAGTCGCGAGCTTGAGGAACGCCGATATCTATGGTGCGCCCTTTGAATGCCTCGGGCTTCCAGTCAGGCGCAACATCAGAGATCAGCCATTTGCTGACTACGGGGTCATGCACATTCAATGCGCCGGGCTGGGTGTCGATGCCGGCCTGCGTCCAGTCCACCCACATACCAAATCGCAGTCCGCTGCGATGCGCGGCATCTGCAATCACGGCCAGACCATGTGGGAACTTGACCGGATCGGGATACCAGTCGCCAACTCCGCGAAACCATCCGGCATCGAGATGAAACATCTCAAGCCCCAGGGCTTTTGACTCTGCAATCATGTGCAGCGCGAGAGTTTCATCCACCTGCATTCCGCTGCCCCAACTGTTATTCACAGTGAGCGGATAATGCGAATCGCGCCACGTGAGCGGGTTGCCGAGAACAGCGCGCACCCATGGGTGAATTTGATTTGCAGCGCCGTCCGGACCACCGTGGAACGCTCCCAGAAAGACTCTTGGAGTCTCGAACTCCTCTCCTGGGTCAAGACGCGTTCGAAAGAGACCGGGATCAGGATTGAGGCCGAGAGAACTAGTAAGGTCGACGCCTTGCCTGTCGAGTGCAATCCTGGTTCGCCCGCTAAACTCGATTCCCGCAAACCAACCGCTTTGGGGCTGAGCTGCCCGATAGACAAATTCTGCCGGAATGATCTCACGCGCTATTCCCGGCGATGGAAGCCCATAAGTAGAGGACTCTCCAGCCCACCTATAACCATCGATTACGGCTTCTTGATGGGTGCCTTGAGCGGATGGAGTGTCGGCGCCTTTTTCGACGTAGAAATTCTGAAGCTTCGCCCCTGCTGGCAGAGACCAGTCAACACCAAGACTGTCGATCATCGGCAGCCAAACCTCCTGGCCGCCGAGATTCTGAACGACAATCCTGTGTTCGAGGGGGCCGAAAGCCGCCCGCGCTTCCCAAATCCATTCGAGGCGCAGATGTGGGTTCGCAGATTCGTAAACGAGCACAACATGATGAGCATCCGATTTGGTGAGATCGCGCCTGAGCTGCCATGAGACCGGAACGGAAGCATCGTTGATTTCTACATAGGAAGGAAGGAGTTCTGATTTTTGGTTCTGCCAAAGATTGGCACCGCGGCCGGCAAGGCTCAACAGCCGCGGACTATGTGTTCCCGCGCTGAGGTTGATATGGCAGTCGGCAGTTGCAAGCCGAAGGCGAGATTTACGCGAGGATTGTGCGAGGAGACCGGATGAAAACATGGTGCAGGCGGTCAACGCTACAAGCGCAAGACAACACGTGCGGATTCCCGGACCGCAATTCGATCGTATTCCAAAGACCAGAAAACGGCTTACTGAGTGGGTAGACTTCATAGCTAGAACTCAATTGGAGCCTTTACTCGATGATACGAACTTGAACCAGGAGATGCTTCAGAGAAAGTGAGTTTACCCTGCCCGCTGCCGGCAGACGGCGGCGTGGCTCCATTTCTCTCGACTGGCATCAACGGTATTGAGTGCATATTGTCCGGTAGGCCAAAGGCAGCTATTTGCTGACGGCCTGCGGCTCGTCGATGGTGTCCAGGACATGACCCTGCGCCATGAGCAGGTCTTTCCGGCCGTCGTTGTCATAGTCCACAAAGCGGAGGCCCTTGGTGCTTGTCTGCAAGCTTTGTTCGAACAATGCGGCCCGGGCGTCAGACTGAGATTCGGGCCGTTCATGTTTCTGTTGACTTAACTCTTTCCGATTGCGTCGCAATTAGAATTCGAGCAAATCCAAGCCTGCTGTCCAGTTCTCGACTGATTTTAGGCGCGAATGCCTGGAGCGCCCCCAAGGCCATATTGACACTTATCCAGTCGGAGTAACATCGCCTGTAGCTCAGGATTATGCAACACCAGTTACTGCGTTGAATTCCAGGTTCGATAAAGGACAACCGCACGCGCTTCGACTGCGTTTGCGGCAGAGTGTGTGGCAAACTTCGTTCAGGATGACATTGCACAGAACCGAGAATCTTGTTCCGGCGCAACGCGAAATGTGATCCCGGCGGATTAGCGGGGCCACTGAGCTGAGATCACGCGCTCTTGCCGGTTCCCTGCGCAGCTGTTAATTCGATCGTTTAGGTCGATCGTTGAGGCCGCAAAGCTACCAAGCCGAAACGCAATACTGCAATCCAACTTCTCGGGTTCAATGTATCTAGACCGGCGGAAAGACGCGCGACTCGTACCAACTCTTGCGGTGGAAAATCAGGGGGCAGTTTTGCCATGAGTTTCGCCGCCTGATCTCGATCCCCCGCAGCTTTGTCTCGTTTGGCTCGCTGTAAGAGCGATGGCAGTTGTTGGATAGTTGGATCGGGGCAGTACGCCGGCGTCCCAGGCTGATAACGCCAGGATTCGGATAACGGCCCTGCATTGATGGCATCGAACCCCATCTTTTCCAGCAGAGCCATGACCAGATATTTTGACCTGACGTCATCCCCAGATACCGGAAGGGCGATCCGATTTTTTGAACCCTTCGGAAAAGCCTTGTGGAGAAGACTGTCTGCCACAATGTTGTTGAACACCTTAATGACGGGACGGCCCAGCACATGGGACGTCCACTCACTCTCGACCATCCCTCCTTTGATCTCGGCGATTACACCATCGCGAAGCGGGTAGTAATTCCCGGCGTCGATGATCGGCGATGACGAGGGGAGATCGGAAAGAAGGTCCTTCGGAAGCGAAGGCACGCTCTTCATGGGGATTGCGATAACGAGAAGGTCCACTTTGTTCGCTACTTCGGAGATGGCGACAGGAGTAGCACCAGTTTTCTGAGCGACTTGGGAGAGCGTCTCCGGGCCGCGCGAGTTCGCAATCAGTACGGTGTAACGGAGTTTGCGGAAATGCAGGGCAAGCGCTGATCCGATGTTACCCGCTCCGATGATTCCAATCTTCATCTGTTCTCCTATATGGTTTGAACGGTGACGGCGTGCGCTTCAGGAAAACCGGGCACCATGCCGGCATTAAGTACGAGTTAGTATTTGGGCAGTTGCGAACTATTCCAGCCTCCTCCGACTGCCTTGATCAGCAACACGCTTGCGTCCATGCGCCGGCGTTCGATGTCAATGTCGTTGCGCTCGTCGGCGAGGGCAATGGTCTGGGCGGTAATCA
Source organism: Occallatibacter sp. (assembly GCA_035504315.1). Classification (GTDB taxonomy): domain Bacteria; phylum Acidobacteriota; class Terriglobia; order Terriglobales; family Acidobacteriaceae; genus Telmatobacter. The sequence continues at coordinate 35,557 of DATJSB010000325.1, read as the reverse complement.
CTTGAAGGTAGTTGTCCACGCCGCCTTCGTACCGGTTGGTAAAGAGCTGCAGCGACTCCTGAGCAGATGCTGTCGCCTGATGCTGCTGGTCCGCTTCTTTCTCGAGGATGCGGAGCGAAGCCAGGTTGTCTTCCACTTCCTGAAAGGCATTCAGCGTAGTTTGGCGATATGTTGCTACGGTTCCGTCGTAATTGGCCTGAGCGGATGCGGATGTGGCGCGGCGCCGGCCCGCATCAAAGAGCGTCTCCGATAGTTCGGGCCCGACCGCCCAAAGGCGACTGGGCCAGTTCAGCCAGTTAGTCACCGTCGTTCCTTCGAATCCACCAGAGGCACCGATAGTGAGAGTCGGAAAGAATGCGGCCCGTGCAATGCCGATCTGGTCGTTGGCCTCGGCCATACGTCGTTCATCCGAGGCGATGTCGGGACGGCGCTCGAGCAACTCAGAAGGTACGCCGACCGGGATCACCGGGAGCTGCATTTTGACTTGCTGCGACGGCGGCAGATTGAATTGCGCCGGAGGCTTTCCAATCAACACAGCAATCGCGTGCTCAAACTGAGCGCGGGCTACCGTGATGTCGGTGTCCTGCACCTTGGCTGCATCCAGTTGTGTCTGTGCCTGAGCTACGTCCGACTTGGGAGCGGCGCCGCCTTCGAAGCGATTCTGGGTTAACTGCAAGGCGCTGGAATATGCATTCACCGTATCGTCGAGCAGCTGTTTCTGCGCATCGGCGCTACGAAGTTCAAAATAATCGATCGCCAACTCTGCGTGTAGACTGAGCCGGGCCGTTTCAAGGTCGGCCGCGGTTGCCTGGGCTTCTTCGCGCGATGCGCTAATCGTGCGGCGCACACGGCCCCACAAGTCCACTTCATAGGAGAGGTCGAATGGCAACGTATAGTTACCGGTGCCGTCGTTTGCAGCGAAGGAAGGGAAGTAGGGTGAATTGGCGGATACTCGCTCATTGGCCACGCTCGGCGAGGTGGAGATGGTAGGCGCAAGGAACGACCGGTTGAATTTGATCTGTGCACGCGACTCGCGGAGCTGGGCCTCGGCGACCTTCAAGTCCTGGTTCGAAACAGTGAGCTCATCTTCGAGTGAATTCAGCTGCGAATCACCGAAGATCTCCCACCAATTTCCGCGGAGGGCTTGATCGTCGGGCTGAGCGGATTTCCAATCGTTTGATTCCTTATAGGAATTCGGGGGCTGCTCCTTGTACTCCTGTGCCAAGGGCGCAGCTGGTTTGACATACTTGGGGCCAACCATGCAGCCGGTCGACACCACTGCCGCAGAGAGCAAGAGAATTGAGATAAAGCGAGTGCTCATTTTGAACCCTCTGCGTTCATTGCATTCACTCGAACTTGAGTGCCGGTGGTGAGCGAGTCCGATGGATTGACGATCACCAGGTCACCGGGCTTGAGACCGGCAATCGCTTCAACCGTTGACCCGTAATCGCGGCCGATCGTGATCGGCACCAATTGAGCGCGATCGTTGCGCACCACGCCAACACGCAGACCTTCCGAACGAAAGAGTAACGTGTTCGCCGGGATGACGACAGATGTTGCCGTATCCTGGCTAGCATCGGGAACCGAAAGGTGGACGAAAACATAAGCGCCTGTCTTTATGCGGTCGCCCGAGTTGTTGATATCCACCTCCACATTCAGTGTGCGCGACGAGAGATCGATGGAATCGGAGTTGCGGACGATGACACCCTGGAACGTCTGGCCGGGAAACTCATCGAGCGTGAGCGTGGCTTTCGCTCCGTCCTTTGCGGCCCTTAAATCTACTTCCGGCAGAGCCACGAAAACGCGCAGTTTGTCCACCGCCGCCATATGAAATAGTTCCTGGGGCGCGCCTCCGGTTCCAGCCCCACCGGCTCCAGCATTGATGAGGTCGCCGATATCCGTGTTTCTAGCCGTGATCACACCCGTGAAAGGTGCGTAGATATTCTCGAAGGATTGCAACTGCTCGAGCCGGTGCACGTTGGCAGTCATCGACTCGACGGTTGCCTGTTTCGCGTTCAGATCACTGACTGCCTGATCGGTTTCCTGCCGGGAAACGCTGTTTGTCTTGAGCAGGTTTTGCCAGCGTGCGGCGGTAATCTGCGCCAGTTGCTCGTTGGCCTGTGCGGCTTTCAAGTCCGCGCGAGCCTGGTCCAATTGCTGGTCGATCTCCGGTGTATCGATCTCAGCCAGCAGTTGCCCTTTCTCCACGTGTGCCCCGATATCGAAATACCAGCGCTTCAGGTAGCCATTGGTTCGCGCATAGATAGGCGTGTCGCTGAAGGCCTGCGTGTAGCCCGGCAGTACGATCTGTTCATCGCTGGCTCGCGTTTTCGGATGGACGACATTGACCGCCGTCACTGCGGCACGCTCCGTTGCCAAGCTGACTCTGCCTTCCGCCAGGGCGCGCTGATGAATTCCGGAGTGAATCACGAGTCCCAGCAGCAAGGCCGCGACCACCGACACGAGCAACGGCCATAGCTGCCGGCGTTGACTTGTTGAAGGAACAGGCTGCACTTCTACCGGCTGAGTCTGATTTGAATTCGTGCCAATCGTGGTCATCTGGTTTCTCCAATCGACTTGAAAAGTCACGATGCGTGAACTGGTTGGTTCGCAGGTTCGCTTACCGGTTGCGGACCCGGCGACGAGCGCCGCCGATGCAAAAGCGCAAAGACCGACGGAACGAAGACGAGCGTGGCTACGGTGGCGAACAGGAGACCGCCGATCACGGCGCGTCCCAGCGGCGCGTTCTCCTCGCCACCGTCTCCAAGCCCAAGCGCCATGGGCACCATACCGATGATCATGGCAAGTGCAGTCATGATTACGGGGCGGAAGCGCGTCGCGCCGGCTTCAAGGGCCGCCATCATTGCGTCGCCGTGATGAAGGAGCCGTTCTTTGGCGAAGGCAACAACAAGAATGCTGTTAGCCGTAGCGACGCCCATGCACATGATTGCGCCCATCAGCGCCGGCACACTGAGCGTTGTGTGGGTGACGAAAAGGAAAAGAACAATTCCGGCCAGCGCCGCGGGCAGCGCGGTGATGATGACGAACGGATCGAGCCACGACTGGAAATTCACGACGATAAGGAGATAAACCAGAACGATGGCAAAGCCCAATCCGCCCAGCAAGCCCACATACGAGCTGCGCATGGTGCCGTATTGACCGCGCAGCTTTACGAAACTGCCGCGAGGAAGAAGCTTGCGGTCAGCGTCGACGATGCGCTGGACCTGGCTGCCCACAGAGCCGAGGTCGCGATCCTGCACAGCGGCATACACATCGACAACGCGCCGGATGTTGTAGTGATTGATCGATCCAGGCTCGCTCGCACGTTCGATTGAAGCAACGTCCGCCAGAATTCCCTTTTGCTTATGGTCAGCACTGCTTAAGGCGATATTGTCGAGATCCTGCTTGGACTGGATGTCGTATTGCGGCGTCTGCGTCACCAGGTTGTAGGAGACTCCATTCTTCGGATTCAGGTAGAAGGTGGGCGTCACCTGGAAGCTTCCGCTCAACGAGATCAACATACTGTTGGCCACGTCGCGCTCGGTATATCCGGCCTGCAACGCTTTGGTCCTGTCCACATCGATGTGAAACTTGGGATAGTCCGATTGCTGCTGGATGCGCGCATCGACAATGCCGGGCACATGCCTCAGTTCGCCCAGCACTTTATCGGCGACGCGCTGATTGTCGACCAGGTCGGCACCGTCGATCTGAATATCAATCGGCGCTGGCAGGCCAAAGTTCAGCGTTTGCGTGACGATGTCGGCCGGCAGGAAGTAAAACGTCGTTCCGGGAAACTCGGTGGGCAACTGCTTGCGAAGCATTCGTACATAGCCGGCGGTCGGGCGGTGTTTTTCCCGCAGCGTCACAAGGATGTCGGCGTCCGCCGCGCCAGTGAGTCCGGAGCGATTGTAGATGTAATTGATGCTGCTGTAGGGCAGCCCGATATTGTCGAGAATGTTGTCCATCTCTGCAGCAGGAATCGTTCCGCGGATACTCTGTTCAACCTCGTCGGCCAGACGCGCAGTCTCCTCAATGCGGGTGCCGGTTTTCGCACGCACGTGCAATATGAACTGACCGCTGTCGGTCTCCGGGAAGAAGTCTTGACCGAGAAACGGGACCAGCGCCGAGGCGCAAAAGCAGGCGAAAAGGAATGCCGGGACAAAGTAGTTGCGAAGCCCGATGAGACGCCCCAGAAGTGTGGAATATGCGGAGCGAATTCTCTCAAAGAGCCTTTCAAAGCCTGCGTGAAAACGAACGAAGATACTGCGCGTTACAGGAACACCCTGCTTATGCGCTTTCAACAGGTACATGGCCAGTGTTGGCACCAGGGTACGCGAAAGGATATAGGAGGCGAGCATGGCGAAGATAACCGCTTCGGCAAGAGGAACGAAGAGGAACCGCGCTACGCCACTCAGGAAGAACATCGGCAGGAAGACAATGCAGATGCAAAGCGTGGAGACCAGTGCGGGAACCGCGATCTGCGCCGCTCCCTCGAGAACCCCCTCGTGCAGCGCGGCTCCCTCCTCGAAATGGCGCTCGATGTTCTCGATGGTGACAGTTGCGTCGTCAACCAGAATGCCGACCGCAAGCGCAAGCCCGCCCAGCGTCATGATGTTGATAGTCTGATGCAGAAAGCTCAATGCGATCACTGAACTCAGGATCGAGAGCGGAATGGAGATCGCAATGATCAGAGTGCTGCGCCAGCTTCCCAGGAAGATGAGAATCATCAGTCCTGTCAAAGCTGCGGCAATGACCGCCTCGCGAATGACACCATTGATGGAACTCCGAACAAAGATAGACTGGTCCGACAGCGGTTGAATTTTCAACTCGGGAGGAAGCGTCTGCTCAACCCGCGGAAGCAATTGCCGGATTCCCCTGACAACATCGATCGTTGACGCATCTCCGGCCTTGAGCACGGTGACGAGCGCGCCCCGGCTACCATCCTGTCTGACGATGTTGGTCTGCGGAGCAAACCCATCGCTCACCGTGGCCACGTCACGAAGGTAGATGGTTGCGCCATTGACTGTCTTGATAGGGAGGTCGTTGAACTCCGCTACAGACTTCAAGTCGGCGTTCATATCGACGTCGTATTCAAACTGCCCGATCTTGGCGGTACCTCCGGGTAGAATGAGGTTCTGATTTCCAAGCGCCGTTAGTACATCGTTCGGTGACAGCCCTTTGGCCTGCAACAATTGCGGGTTGAGATTGACCATTACCTGCCGCTGCTTGCCGCCATACGGAAAGGGAACCGAGGCGCCGGGTACGGTAACCAGTTGGGTGCGCAGAAAATTCAGCGCGATGTCGTTGAGCTGCGGCTCGGTCAGGTTTTTTCCGGAAAGTCCCAGCTGCAGGATCGGCACTGTGGACGCGTTGTAGTTGACAATGAGCGGCGGCAGCGAACCTGGAGGCAACTGCCGGAGAATGGTCTGGGAAACGGCGGTGATCTGCGCATTCGCCCGGTCAATACTGGCTCCCGGCTGCATATAAATCTTCACAATCGCCGTTCCGTTGACGGTGGTTGACTCGATGTGCTCGATGTTGTCGACTGTTGTTGTCAGCACGCGCTCGAAGACCGTCGTGATGCGCCCTTCCGTTTCCTCAGGGCTTAATCCCGTGTATGTCCAAGCCACGGCGACAACAGGAATGTTGATGGAAGGGAAGATGTCCGTGGGAGTTCGCAGAATGACGACGGGGCTGAGGATGAGGATAATGAGCGCGAGAACGATGAACGTATACGGGCGGCTAAGCGCGAGCTTGACGATCCACATTAAGACTCTCCCTGGATCTTTCCCTGGCTTTTCTGTTGTCCTCGGATCGTAATTCCTATACGGATCGTATAGAATTGACACCTGGTTGGATTCCTGGTGCGGGAAAAGGATTCACTAGAGGTCCCGGATTGCGAAGTGGGGGCTTATAAACTGGCGAAGAGTCTTGCTTTGCGCGATGTCGCAGATTATTGAATCGGCGACGTGTTGAGTACCGGGCGGGGGAAGGCAAATCTTTGAGGAAAGACCATGCGGAAAGCGAGTGAACGTCCGGACTCAGGCACAATGAAACGCCGACAAAAGGCTAGAAGCGCGATACCTGAGCCCAAGCATCGCGGGCGTCAACGGAGCGAAGAGTCAGAAGAGGCAATTCTTTCGGCAGTCATTCGCTTGCTTCGCCAAAAACCATTGCGGGACATCTCGATTGAGGAGATTTCGAGGGAGGCTGGAGTAGGCAAAGCGACCATTTACAAATGGTGGCCGAGCAAAGCCTACCTTGCATTTGACGCATTTTCCAAGAGACTCAAGGAGATGGTCCCGATTCGCGATACAGGAAATGCCGAGCGAAATTTCAAAGAACAGCTTTGCGATTTGTTTGCGTTTTTCGATAGCCCTGCCGGCAAACTCCTTGGCCAGTTTCTTGGCGAAGGACAAATCGATGAGGAGTTTGCTTGCCTCTTCCGCGAAAGATTCATTAAGCCGCGGCGAGAATTGGTGGGTCTTGTTTTCGATCGCGCGGTGGAACGGGGAGAGATCCGGGGCGACCTCGACCGCGAGTTGGTGCTGGATATGATCTACGGCCCAGGTTTCTACCGTATGATGATTCGACGCGCGCCGCTAGGACGGGATGCAGTAGATGCAATGGTTTCTGCGTTGTTTCGAGGCTTAAGGGGCACATCCTCACGCGAGGATCGGCCCCTTCGACAATAGTAAGAGACAAGCATGCCCATTGAATCTTGCCGATGTTTCAGTAGTTTGATGGCAGCCGATCGAAGAGTTCGCGAAGTCAACCAACTCGGGCATTGGCTCTGATTCTCAGTCGCTACTGCTGCGGGGCTGGATCGGACGAATAAGAGATCGCCGCGATTCGCGAGCCATCGACCGCTTTGACTAGCTGCCAGATATCGCTTCCGCGGTTTTAACTAAAAGGGACACGCTCTCTTGATGTATCGAAATCCGGAGATATTATCCGGTTGCAGAAATCTTGGAAATGACATTTGCACAGTCGCTCGGCTATGAATCTCTCCCTTCGCAAAGCTCGAGCGGCGGCTGCAATCAGCCGAGCTTGACCAGATTCTGAAACAGAAGTCCGCCAGGCTGCCCGCACACAACATGAAGGGGTACGCCACCCCGATCGAGCCTTCCGAGTTCGACCGGAGCGAAGCCAAGCCGAGTTGTCACGGCCGCGACAACTGCGCTGGCATCGGCGTCATCGCTCGAGAGGAACACGGCTTGCCGCTGTCCCTCCAGGGATGGATTCGTTCCAAGCTGTGCCGCAGACAGATGATTAAATCCCTTCACGAGACGTGCTCCGGCGAACGCCTGGGAGACGATTTCAGAAGAGAGGAGCCCTCCCAACTCCTCAGGAGTCACATGAAGCGCGTTGGTTGTATCGACGATGACCTTGCCCTTCCACTGCTTAAGCTGCTTCGCGACATCCTTGTGGGCGGAAAATGGAACTGCGAGAAAAATGATTTCAGCTTTGCAGGCGTCTTGAACGGATTGAGGAACGACGCTGGGACCGAGTTCGTCTGTCAAGGGCGCAAGCGTCTCAAGTCCACGGGAGTTTGCGATTGCGACCTCGATATTCTTACTTGAAAAGGTGCGTGCGAGCGCGGTACCTATCTTGCCGGAACCAATAATGGCGTATTTCATCAATAAACTCCTGTATCTCAGCTCTGCTGAGAATTGTTGGCAGTTGATTATTCCTTACGCGCCTTCGACGCTGGCTGGCTTACCTGGAGGCGGTGCCACCATCGGGATCCGCATGGCGCTCGGAGCGAGTCGCGGCGCGACCGTCTTGCGCCCGGCCATTATCTAGTGGAGACAGCCGCGGCCATTGAGATCACGCTGCTGCACAACTTTGCTTGGCACGTACGCTACAGGTGGCGCGACCGTCGCGACCGCTCCGCAGTGGTTGTCCGGCTCCTTCGTTTTCATCTTGCGAACGGCCCGGTCTCGTTCATCGGCAACGTAGCGCTGATGCGAGTGCTGGTGGGGCAAGCGCATCTGCCGGTGCTTGCAGCCAACGGAATTGCGATTGCTTGCTGCTCGATTGTGAACTTCGCCTTGTCTGATCTGTGCGAGTTTGCGGGCGTTCGACCCAGGTGGGCCTGAACCTCTCCCGTTCACACTCGAACCGGAAATGCTCTATGGCGCAGTGAAGGTGTAAGCCGTTTCCTTCCAGCCGCTGATGGTGGCCTGATAGAGCGTTGCAACGATCGTCGCGCCGTTTGCCGGGATGGTCACTGTGGCCGAGGTCTCAGTGGTCTCGCCGGTAGCGAGCAGAACCGGCGAGCCGGGTGCCTGGGAGCGCACCACCAGCATGTAGTAGACTGCCTCATTGCCGTTGCCCCAGGTGAAGGTCTGGCTGGTCGAGAGCGTGCCCGAGGACGGCGAAAGCGTAGCCGGTGTTGGCGTGCCCGGCGCAGTGAAGGTGTAAGCCGTTTCCTGCCAGCCGCTGATGGTGGCCTGATAGAGCGTTGCAACGACCGTCGCTCCGTTGGCCGGGATGGTCACTGTGGCCGAGGTCTCAGTGGTGAGTCCGGTATAGAGCAGAACCGGCCCGCCGGGCCACTCCGAGCGCACCACCAACATGTAGTAGACTGCCTCATTGCCGTTGTTCCAGGTGAAGGCCTGGCTGGTCGAGAGCGTGCCTGAAGAGGGCGAGAGCGTAGCCGGTGTTGGCGTGCCCGGCGCAGCGAAGGTGTAAACGGTATTCTGCCAGGCTCCGTTGACATATTGGTAGAGGGTTGCAACGACCGTCGCGCCGTTGGCCGGGATGGTCACTGTGGCCGAGGTCTGAGTAGTGACGCCGCTGTTATAGAGAACCGGCCCGCCGGGCCACTCCGAGCGCACCACCAGCGTGTAGTAGGTCGCCCCCTCGTTTCCGTTTTCCCAGGTGAAAGTCTGGCTGGCTGAGAGTGTGCCGGAGGATGGAGAGAGCGTGGCCGGGCCGCTCTCGGTGTAGACGTAATCTTCAGTTTGCCACGCTCCGTTGATGAGCGAACCCAGACGGACGTACAGCGTGACGCTATTGGCAGGAAGCGCGGGCACCGTGCACGAAGTAGTGTTGAGGGCGCCGGTGTTGAGGATGTTGGAGGATCCAACGCCGCTGGTGCCGATCAAGAGCTCGTAGCTGGTTACGTCAGTGCCAGTTGACCATTGGAACAGAATATTGCTCGTGCCGAGGATGGTTGCTGTGCCGGGGGTGGGCGAAAGCATGGCTGCGGGGGCCGGGGTCGCCTCGGTGTACTGGTAGTCCTCTGTCTGCCACGCTCCGTTGATGAGCGAACCCAGACGGACGTAAAGCGTAACGCCATTGGCAGGAAGCGCGGGCACCGTGTACGAAGTGGTTGTAAGCGGCGCGGTGGCGAGGATGTTGGAGGATCCAACGCCGTTGGTGCCGATCAAGAGCTCGTAGCTGGTTACGTATGCGCCCCCTGACCACTGGAACAGAATATTACTCACGCCGAGGATGGTTGCTGTGCCGGGGGTGGGTGAATGCATGGTCGCGGGAGCAGGAGTGGTGGTGTCGGACACTTCCACGGACGCCTGCGCAGAGATGTTTAACATCGGGTTAAGCCCCAGCGTCGCGGTGAAGATGTCGTCTGTCACGGGCGAGGACAGTATCAGGCCAGGGAACGTAGCCGTGCCCGACGACAGGCTCTCAGAGGTTGTGCCCGAAAGCGCGTAGGAACTGTCAGTCATGGTCACATTGCTCGTGGCTGCGCCGGCCAGATTGCCGCTCTCGGTCAGCGTTACCACCGGTGCGGGGGCGATTGCCTCGTCGTAACCCGCATCCGCCGGAGGCTGGGTAGTGAAGGCCATGGCGTAGTTGGTTTGCACGGCGCCTGAATCGACGCACGGCGTCGAGGACGAATAGCCGGGATAGGTTGTGTTCTCAATCGGGTAGCCGCGCTGGTCGGTAGTAACGCCCGCGGGGATGTTTGCAGCGATGCCTCCGCAGATTGCGGCGCTGCCCGGCTCAGGCAGCATGGTCTGGGTCGGACCGCCGTAGTTGCCGAGCGGCGCCACGCTAATGGGCGCTGGGTTGATCGAATTGCCGTTGTAGTAGCCCACCACGTTGCCTCCGGCGTTGCACAACGCGATGCCGCTGCAACTGCCGCTGCTGTCGATGAGGGCGGGGAGCGACGAATTGCCCGTTCCATCGTCCAGGTCGTCGCCCCCGTTGCCGTCCAGAACGTCGTTAGCCAGAGCCAGCAGACTGCCATAGCCGGGGTAGTTCTCGATGCCGGCGCCTGGCGACGCGGAATTATTCGAGAACGTACTGCCGGTCACCGTCATGGTACCGCCGAGGTTGTTGATGCCGCCGCCGCCGTACCAGCCCGCGGAATTACCCGTGAAGGTGCTGTTGATCACCGTCACCGTGCTCCCGTTGTAGATGCCGCCGCCGGGGCCACCCGAGGAATTACCCGAGAAGGTGCTGTCGATCACCGTCAGCGTGCCGTACCACATAACTATGCCGCCGCCGTTGGCGGTTTTCGCGGAATTATTCGAGAAGGTGCTGCCGGTTACCGTCAGCGTGCCGGCGGTCAAAATGGCGCCACCGTATTCATTCGAGACATTATTCGAGAAGGTGCTGCCGATCACAGTCAGCGTTGCCGTGGGATCGTTGACGATGCCGCCACCATAGTAGTCCGTGGAATTATTCGAAATGGTACTGCCGGTCACCGTTAACGTGCCGTCGTTGTAAATTCCGCCGCCTCTGATAAGTCCGTGCGGGCAGTTGATGTTGGTGGGACATTTCGACCCACCCTGGTCGTATCCGTAGGCGATGTTCAGGTTGGCGATGGTCGCGGTGGCCGTGCTCTGGCTTGGCGCGAACGCGAAGATCGTGGATGCGTGGTTGCCGCTCACCGTCACCAGGTTGGTGAGCGTGGCGCCGCTGCCGCTGGTAAGGCCCGTGATGGTGGCGCCAGACGGGATGTTCATCGCGCCGTTGCTGAGCGTGATGGTATTGGCCGCAGTCGAATTTGTGGCCAGGAATACCGTGGAATCGAAAGTTATGTTGCTGGCTTCAACTGCGTTTGCCGCGGCAAGTGCGTCGCGCAGGGTGCAGATTCCCTCAGGCGAGCTGGTGCAGTTTGAGGCCGTTCCGGTTGCATCGTCCGCGATGGTGTTGACAACATAGTTCGGAACAGGGTCGCTGCCCTGGCCGGACAGCATTGCCGGACTCAAAGCAATGGCAAGAATGAAGATGGAGCGAAGAATAGGAAACTCTGGACGGTTCGAAACGGGCACCGACATACAATGTACCTCGTACTTTTGGCAGGCAGGAGTTGCTTGACCTGCCGGTTCTCAGCAAGCATCGGATCGGGTCGCCAGATTTTAAAACAGGGATTTAGATAAGGAGGGCAGAGTTTATATGTAGACTGGCAACTCACAACGTACTTCTTCTACGGAAAAATTATCGAGGGTTTCTCTGTGCCATAAGAAAGCTCCTATTCAGCAGAGTTTGTCAACTGGTTTTGCTAAGTCCCATCCGCAGAGCGCTCGTCTTCAGACAATCTCAAACGACTGGGGCAGTTAGAACGAGACCAGAGTCGACGTACCCAGGGTGGAATCTTCGAGGGTGGCGCTGAGCATCGGAGCCTTTGTGTGAAGATGATTTAAGCGATGCTAAATCCCATTAATTAAACGGCGTTGTATGGTTCTCAACTTGACCGAAGTTGGCCGGAGGATTGACACAACGCAAGGTCGATTTGTACGATGCAATTGTTCACGTGAAGCTCTCGGCCTTTGCCGATAACGAGCTTCAATCCTTGCACGTCAAAGCCTTGGGACGATGATTGCAGTTAAGGAGCTTACCAAAAGGTACGCGCGCACGACTGCCGTTGATCGCATCTCGTTTTCGGTCGAGAAGGGCCAGATTGTAGGATTCCTGGGCCCCAACGGTGCAGGCAAAACCACCACCATGCGCGTGCTCACGTGTTTCCTTCCGCCGTCGGCAGGTACAGCGACGGTGGCCGGATTCGATGTCCTCGACCAGCCTCGCGAAGTCAAGAGACGGATTGGTTATCTGCCTGAGACGCCTCCGCTTTATCCGGAGATGGCGACCAGCGAGTACCTGCGTTTCGTGGGCAAGCTGAAAGGCCTTTCCGGCGCCGAACTCGACAAGCGCGTGGACTACGTTTGCGGCCGCTGTTTCATATCGGATGTGAGACAGAAGCTTCTCGGCAAGCTCTCCAAAGGCTATCGCCAGCGCGTGGGGCTGGCGCAGGCCATCATTCACAACCCTGAAGTGTTGATCCTCGACGAGCCGACCGCGGGGCTGGATCCCAAGCAGATCAATGAGACGCGCGATCTGATCCGGAGCCTGGCCGGCGATCACACCATCATTCTCAGCACGCACATTCTGCCCGAGGTGGAGCAGACCTGCGAGCAGGTCATCATCATCAACAAGGGCAAGCTTGTTGCGACTGACTCGGTTCATAACCTGCAGGCTCGCACCCGCGGCGTTGAATCGGTTGTGCTCGAAGTGGCCGGGCGCGACGGCGAATTGGAGACCGAGCTTGTGCAGCAGAAGCTCGAGCAGATACCCGGCGTTGCCCACGTGCTGCACAAGGATTCACGCGACCATCACCTGGTTTTTGAGGTACAGAGCCAGAAGGGCCAACTCGTCCGCGGCGACCTGGCGCGCGCTGTTGTCGCATCGGGATGGGACCTCAACGAGCTTCGCGCCGCGGGCATGAGCCTGGAAGAAATCTTCCTCGAACTCACGGGAGGCGAGAAGGCCGCGGAAGCGAAAGACGCTGCCGTGCAAGCCACGGAGCCGGCCGAAACCACACCTAACTCAAGCGAGACGCAGGCATGAGGAATATTTGGACCATTTGCCGCAAGGAACTGGGCAGTTATTTTGTTTCCCCGATTGCGTATCTCCTGCTGACTGTTTCCGGGGTGGTCTCAGGATTCTTCTTCTGGGTGCTACTCAGCGGGTTTGTGATTGAAGGCATGGAGATGCAGATGCGCGGAGAAAGCTTCCCGATGAACATCAACGAGCAGATTATTCGGCCCCTGCTGATGAATATCGGCGTGATCTTCCTCTTTTTCCTTCCGCTCATCACGATGCGACTTTTTGCTGAGGAGAAGCGTTCGGGCACCATTGAACTGCTGGCTACATCGCCGGTGCGCGACCTCGAAATCATTTTGGGCAAATGGTTCGCGGCGTTAACACTTTACGCGTGCATGCTGTTGATGCCGGCGCTGGATTTCATATTTCTTTTTGTTTACGGCAAGCCCGATTGGAAACCGGTTGCGGTTGGCTATCTGGGGCTGCTTTTGCTGGGTGGACTATTCCTGGCAATCGGCACATTCATTTCCACGTTGACGAAAAACCAGATTATCGCCGCGGCCGTCACGTTTGCCGTGTGCCTTCTGCTGTGGGTGATGGAGTGGACCACAAACTTTGAGTCGGGCAACTGGGCCGACGTGCTCGGATATATCTCGGTGATCACGCACTTCGATTCCTTCGCCAAAGGAGTGATCGAATCGAAGGACGTGGTCTTTTATCTCACCGGTATTTTTGTGGGACTCTTCGCCACCGCGCGATCGCTGGAGTCTCTGCGCTGGAGGTCTTAAATGGCGGCCAGGTGGCTCAGAGCGCGGCAAACCAAATATGCGGCCTACGCCTTCGTTTACGTCATCGTCGTCCTGGCCGCGGTGGTTGTTTTCAACGTGCTCGCCAATCGCTACGACAAGTCCTACGACACCACTTCGAACAAGCGTTACAGTCTTTCAGAGCAGACCGCAAAGATCGTCAAGAACCTCAAACAGGACGCAACGATCACCTACTTCAACCAGAGCACGCGGTTCCATGACGGCAAAGACCTGCTCGACGAATACGCGAATCTCTCGCCGCGTGTTCGCATCGACTATGTCGACCCCGACAAGAGCCCGCAGCTCGCGCGAGAAGACGGCATTCGCGATTACGGTACGGCCGTGGTGCGGATTGGCGAGAAAAAAGAGACCGCGAAGAGCATGGACGAAGAGGGCATCACCGGCGCCTTCATCCGCGACCTCAAGGGCAACACGCGGACCGTATGCTTTGTCACGGGCAGCGGCGAGCACCAGATCGATGACACCGATCGCGACGGCCTTTCGCAATTCAAGGACCTGCTCGCCAAGGACGAATACCAGTCGAAATCCATCGGTCTGCTGCAGAAGGCCGAAGTTCCCGATGATTGCACCACCCTCGTCGTCGCCGGACCGACGCATGCCTATGAGCAGCCGGAAGTCGACGCCATCAAAAACTATGTTGAAGGCGGCGGGCGGGCTCTGTTTCTGCTCGATCCACCGCTGCAGATCGGCAGTTCATCGATCTCGGACAATGACGCGCTCACGAGTGTGCTGCAGGGTTGGGGCGTGACTCTGGACAAGGACCTGGTGATCGATTTCAACCCCATTGGCCAGCTTGCCGGCCTCGGCCCGCAGGTCGCTCTCGTGACTCAATACGCTTCGCAGCCCATCGTGAACGACCTGAAGGGAACCGCTGTGGGTATTCCACTGGCGCGTTCGCTCGAGATCAAGGACACGGATAAGACCACGATTCAGAAGCTGTTTGACTCATCCGACTCGAGCCTGGCCACCAGCAATCTGAGTTCGCCCGACATCAGCATTCGCGATCCGAAAAATAAAAAAGGCCCATTCACGCTGGCCGCTGCGGGCAGCTATTCCACCGGCAAGCCTAATTCGCAAGGCCGATTCGCCGTGGTTGGCAGCTCCACCTGGGTCGCCAACCGTTTTCTCGGGTTCAATGGCAACGGCGATCTCGCGCTTAACACTGTCAACTGGCTCTCGTCCGACGAAGATCTCATCTCCATCCGGCCGAAACCGGAGGACGATCGCCGTATCACCATGACCCGCGCTCAATTGAATCGCGTGCGCCTCACCAGCCAGTTTGGATTTCCGCTTGTGGTCATCGTGGCCGGCGTTGCCGTCTGGTGGAAGCGCCGTTGAAGCTGGCCGGTCGCGCCGCTGGAGCAAACATTCGCATCACACTATGAATTCTCGTGGTCTCATCATCGCTGTTGTTGTTCTTCTCGCGCTCGGCGGAGTGCTTTACTGGTCGAATCATCACAAGCCCTCTGGGCAGAGCACGGCAACCAATTCCGCTGCGCCTCCTGTCATTCTCAAGCTCGATCAAAACGCCATCGATCAGCTCTCACTGGCGCGGAAAGGCTCTGCGCCTGTCACCCTCGTCAAAGCCGGCTCGGGCAAATGGCAGATCACCGCGCCAGAATCATTTGGCGCCGATCAGGACGAAGTTTCCGGCGTGCTCGCAACCTTGTCCAGCCTCAGCGCGGATCGACTTGTAGATAACCAGGCATCCGATCTGAAGCAGTACGGACTGGACGATCCATCCGTCACCGTCGATATCCAGTCCGCGGATCACAAGGAGAGAAAACTGCTTCTGGGCGATAACGCGCCGGCCGGCAGCGACGTATACGCTATGCTTGCCGGCGATCCTCGCGTCTTCACCCTGGCCGAATTCAACAAAAGCAGCATCGACAAAGATCTGAACGACCTGCGCGACAAGCATCTGCTGACCATGGCGCCGGACAACGTGAGCCGCGTCAGTCTCCAGAACAAAACTGAGACCATCGAGTTTGCGCGCATCAAGGACGGCTGGCAGATACTGAAGCCAAAGCCGCTGCGGGCCGACGACTCTGTCGTCGACGAGTTGTTGCGCACAGTGAGCGAAGCGCGCATGGACCTTACCGGCGGCGCTGGTGATGACGCTGCCAAAGGCTTCGCCCAGGCGTCTCCGGTTGCGACCGTTACGCTGACGGGAGACCGGGGCGCGCAGACTCTGGAAGTACGCAAGAACAAGGACGACTACTACGCCAGGTCGAGCGCCGTTGGAGGGACCTACAAGGTGGATACAAACCTCGGCACGGAAGTGGCCAAGGGTCTCGATGATTTTCGCAACAAGAAGCTCTTCGATTTTGGCTACGACGATCCCAACAGGATCGAGTTGCACCAGGGGGCGAAGGCGTGGTTCTTCCTGCGCAACGGCAGCGACTGGTGGTCTAACGGCAAGAAGATGGATAGCGCAGGCGTCGAATCGCTCGTCGACCAGGTGCGCGACCTGCAAGCGACCAGCTTCCCGGAGTCGGGCTTTTCCAATTCCGACTTCGAGATCATCGTAGTCTCGAACGATGGGAAGCGCACCGAAAAGGTGCAGATCTCGAAGTCGGCGAGCGCCTGCATCGCCAAACGCGAAGGCGAGCCGGAACTTTATCAACTGGGCTCAACCGCAGTAACCGATCTCGCAGCCGCAGCCGACGCCGTCATGCCCGCCGTTAGGGCTTCGAAGTAATTCCGGTTTCGTTGTATCCCTGATGTATTCAACGGAAGCGCACTATACCGTCCGGTGCATGATTCTCTATTTGCAAAGCGGTTGGGAATAGAGTGCCCAATCGGTTTTGTTCGGCTACGTGGGAAAAATGCAAAATCCTTAAAACCGGATTTGAGGCCGACTGCACTTTACCGCGTGCGGGGTTCACGTCCCGATCCGGACGGCTGAAAGAGCAATCATTTGTGAAATGGCCGCACACGATGCGACTGCGGACAGGAATGGCGTAGAAACAACTGGGCCTCTTCACACTCGGTTGAACGGTGTGAAGAGGCCCAGTGCGATGCCGGTTAAGTGAATCGCCTTATTGAACGATGACCGTCAATGTGGCGGTCTGTTGCACCGATCCCGAGGCCCCGGACATTCCCGACGCCGCCACGGTGACAGTGGCTGTAGAGGTAGTGGTCTTGGTAGTGGTGGTACTCGAGCCGCCGCAGGCGGAGATCATACCGAGCGCGGCTGCTACGAACACCACGAGCAGGAGCAATTGCAACCGCGAGCGCTTTTTGAAGCCGAGGAAGCAGATTGCGACCGCGAGGGCCGTCATGGGGATGAACGGCCGCGTGCCGTGAGAATCGAGGGCAGCTGTTGACGGCGGAGTGACGGAGAGCGCCGTGGTTACTGTGCCCCCCTCTGCGATCGAGGTGGTGCTGGGGTTGAAGGTGCACGTATAACCGGATGGCAAACCGCTGCAGGAAAGCGATAGCGATCCGGTAAAGTTGTTCTGAGAAGCGATAGTCAGCTGCGTCAAACCGATGGTTCCCGACTGAATCGTCAGCGAAGACAACGAGAGATTCACGCTGATGTTCGGGCTTTGCCCCGTGGGATTGACGGTGAAGGACTGTGTCACCGGAGGTGCTGCGGCCCAGCTGGCATTGTCGCCGGGCTGCGCAGCAACGATGGTGCAGGTGCTGGCAGAGGTGATGCCGCTGGCAAACGAGACCGAGGAGCCTGAGACCGTGCAGACCGAAGTGGTGGTGGAGGTATAGCCGACCGGCAGGGCGGAACTGGCCGTGGCCGAGAGCGTCAAGGCAGTTCCCACAACCTGCGTTCCGGGATTGTTAAAGGTGATGAGCTGCGTGGGCAGCGGCGGCTGGATAGTGAGCGTCGCCAGAGGCGATACGGTTACTGCTGCGTAGTCGGTGCTTTGTGGTTGCGTGGCGTCGATCACGATGGTGCCCGACACCACACTCGCCTGAACCGGAATGGTGAGCACGGCCGAGGATGTGGCCCCGCTTACTGTACTGGTGCCAATGGTTCCTATCATGGTGCTGGATTTGTCGACGGTAAAGACGATGGCATTATCCGACGCGCCGCCGATTGCCGAGATTGGAACCATGATGCCGCCCGCGATTCCCGCCGATGGCGAGATGAAGTGGATAGCCTGCGTGATGGGCACGAAGGTGATGGTCTGGGCAGCCTGATTAACCTGTATGGTCTGCGCATCCTGGAGGGTTGCGGGCGCGTAGTTCGCAGTTCCCGCCTGGCTGGCGTCGATTACGATGCTGCCGGCCTGCGTAATTGTCAGCGTAGCCAGAGATGCGGTTCCGACCTGGGTTGAGGCGGAGACGGTGCCTGTGCCGCTGCTGGATGGGTCGATGCTGAAGGTGACGGGATTATTCGAGACGCCGCCCGTCGCACTCAGCTGGATGGTCACCTGGGGCGATGCTGTGTAAGTGAACGGCGAACCGGTAATCGGCGTGAAGGTGATGGTCTGCGAAGCCGGGTTGACGGTGAGCGTCAGCGTGGCCGTGTTCGACTGGCTGTAGTAGATGTTGTTGCTCGCCAACCCGGAGGGTTCAGTGGCGGAAACCACAATCGTACCTGCCTGCGTTACGGTGAGCGTGGCCGATGAATTGGTACCGTTCACAGTGGTGGTAGTAAGAGTTCCGGCTCCGCACGGCGAGGTAGCGGTGGTGGAGCATCCCAGGCTGAAGGCGACCGGGAAGTTCGAGCCACCATTGGCAACGGTCAACGTAATGGTGACCGGGCTGGGTGGAGGCGTATAGGTATAGGTGGTTGTGGCGGGCGCCGTGAAGCTGACGGTTTGCGGCGTGGTCAAGGCGCTGCTGCTTACTGCCGCAGTTCCAACGCCACCATTAGACGCATCGCTCACGGTCAGGGTGGAGGTTTGCGCGCCCGGTGTCAAGGGATTGAATGTAATCGTGGTGGCGTAAAGGGAGGCGCCGTTGAGGGAGCCATTCACCGGGTTCAGCAACGTGGCGTCACCCATGCCAATTCCATTACAGGTGCCGCTCTGGGCGCCGGTGAAATCGGAGTTGGTGGATGCAAAGGCCAGGCTTACGCTCGTGCCGCAGCCCACACCGTTGTCCACCAGGGTCGCCGAAGCTGTAGTAGCGGCGCCCAGATATTGCGCGTTCGGTATAGTCAGGTTGTCAACGAAGATGACTCCGGCAGCGTCCTCGCCTTTGAAAGCTGTCCCGGCGACGGTCGTACCGCTTCCGTTGGCCATCACGTAAAGGTTGCCGTGCTGATCGGCCTCGAGTGCCTTTGCACCCTGGCCCGACACGCCGTACTGGTCGGCCACAGCCGGACCTCCGGACTGCGAGTTGGGAATGGCGAAGGTGCCGTCGTACAGGACACCGTAGTAAATGGTGCCATTGGTTTGATTGACCGCGACGCTGGCCAATATGTCGTCGTAGCCGCCGGGCGTGCCGGTATTGGTGAAGGTTTGCAGTGGCGTCGGAGTTCCGGTAAAGGGCAGAGTCTTCAGACTCGCCACCGGGATCTCGTAGAGGCCCGAACTCAGAGCACCGGAGTTGCCCTCGTTGTTCCCGGTGCTTTCGAGGTAATTCGCGTCTGTGAAGAAGAGATTGCCCCAGGGATCAAAGGCGACCTGGCTGACGCCGTTCGGGTCGGAGTAGAGCAGCGTTCCGGTCCCGGCAGGCTGGCAACTGGTGCTGCATTCGAATATGTAGCTCGCACCGGTCCCAGTCGTACTGGGCGACGTGACCATATAGAAGTTGCCGGCTGGATCGAAGGCGATGGCCTTCGATCCGTCATTCTGTTTGCCCCCCGGCGCTGGAGTGGTCGGAAACGTGACAAAGGTGCACTCTGCAGTGTCCTTGGTGCCACCCTGGCAGGCCGGTGGCGCAGGCGAGGGGTTATCTGTCAGTGTCGCGTAGGTGCCGTTCCCCAGATACGGCAGCTTGTAAATGGTCTGGTTGTAGAGATGCGCGAAGTAGAGGTTGTTGTTGCTGTCGATCGTGATTCCGCCGGGTCCGCTAAAAGATATGGCGGCCGCAGGGTTGGTGCCGTTGGCGATCACGGCGCCGGTTGCCGCGTTGATGAAGTAGACCATGCTGTTGTAGCTGGTGCCCACCACGAACTCGCCATCTTGCGTGATCGCGAAACTGCCGCCCGACGGGTTCTGGCCGTCTGTAAAGGCATTCGACGGATAAATCCAGGCGAACTGGCTCATCACCATCGTGGGCACAGCGGCCGGAGTGATGTCGGTGACGGTGATATTGGCATTCACTGGTGTTGCCGCCGCGTACAATGCGCCGCTCACGGTGCAGCCGTTGGGGCTGCACGCCGGAACGGTGGCTTGAACCGTGCACTTGCCGGCCGCGTTGTAGCTAACGGTGAAACCCGAGCTGATGCTCCCGTTCACGGTGCAGACGCTGGTCGTAGTGGAAGCGAAGCTGACCGGTTCGGTGGAAGTTGACGTGCCGGAGAGCGTGACTACCTGGCCAACGTAACCCGCGGTCGGTGCGGTCCAGGTGATGGTATTCGCTTGCGCGAGCGATGCGGCTGCGCTGCCGGAGATCGTCACTGGAATCGAAAGGGACGGGGTAGCGATGAGGATCTGCCCGGTGCCGCTATAGTCTCCGGTGGCTGTTCCTGGCGGTGGCGCAAACTCGGCCTGGAAGGCGCAAAAAGCTCCCGCAGGTCCAGTCGTTCCAGGCTGGCAGGCATTTGTTCCAGCCACGTTCAGCGTGAACATGGTGTTGGTGGGTTGGGACGTATCGGGATCGGCCAGCATCGCGGACTCGTTGCCGGCATTCTCGAGATAGACCGTGCCGGTGTTGGTCACGCCGTCCTGCACGCTGCCGATGTTGATGGCGCCCGCCGTACGCTGGATAGCCGCGGCCCACTTGCCACCTTGACTTGTCGCGTACAAATCGCCCAGGGAATCCATGTAGAGCGAGCTTGCGGGCGAGCCAAGGGTTTCGATGGTGATCGCCTGGGATGAGGTCAGCGTGCCGCTCACACTGGGAATGAGGGCAACGTTGGCGCTTCCGCCATCGGCAACGATCAGGTTGCCGGAAGGATCGACGGCGACGCCCCACGCTGCGGAGATACTGCTGGGAGGTATCACGACAGTCCCCGCCCCGGCGCTGGAGATGATGAGAATGGCGTTGTTATTGGTGTCAACAACGTAGAGGTTGCCAGCGCCATCGACGGCCAAGCCGCCTGGGGCGCCGAGCGAGAACGATCCGTACTGAATCGCCGCTTGCGCCAGCGTGACGCCGCCCAAGCCAGTATTGGGGTTGAAGAACACGACGCGCTCGTGGTTGTTGCCGGCGTCGGAGATATAGAGCGTGCCGTCCGGCCCCACTGCCATTCCGCTAACGATGTCCAGGGCTAGACCGCCGATCGAGGTCGAGGAACTGATGAGGGTCGTTTGCGTCCCGGCTTTAAATCCACCTTTAGTGCTCGAGTTGGGAATCTCTACCACGTCGGTGCCGTTGCCGTTGTTAATGTCGGCAACAAACAGGTCGCCGTTAGCGTCAATGGCGATGGCTGCGGGCTCGGTAAAACCGGTGCCGAGCGAGGTCGGTGTCGTCGTCGATGTGGAACCTGCAGGGTACTCGAAGACCTTGCCCGCGGCATCGGTCACGAAAACGTCGCCAGCGGCATCGGCAACCGCGGAATTCGGTTCGGCAAGTCCTGTCGTGAACGCGGTGGTGACGCCGGGATCGACATCAGCCATGGCGATCTGGCCAACTCCGCTCAAGGGAACCGTCCCCAGGGCATTGTCGGCCGAATCGGTCATGGTCAGCAAGGCGTTGCGGGGGCCTGCGGCGCCCGGCGCAAAGGTGATGGTCGCGGTGAACATTGACCCGCCGGTCGACACGATGGCCGGAGAGAACGTGCCGTTGGATCCGGAATAAGCTGCGGAGCAGGTGGACCCGGCCGCGGCGCTGTACTCGGTGCTCGGAGCTCCGAACTGCATCGCCGAAAGCGTCACGGTTGGAGTGCAAGCGCCGGCGCTGTCGAAGATCGTCACAGTAGCCGTGGCTGGGGTTGTGGCGCCGACCGCCGTCGCTGCCAGTTCGAAGCTGCCGGTTGGGAGGTAGGAAACAACATCGCCGTTGTTGTACGGGATGAAAGCAAAATTGCCGTGAAGGTCGAGAGCGATTGCCTTGCCGCCCGCGGCATTTGAAACGACATAGATCCCGCCCGGGTTGAGACCGCCCGTACTTGTGCGGGGCAGTGCGAATATGCCGTCCGCGATGGTTCCGAAATAGACGGTCCCGTCGGCCCCGACCGCCACGCCATTAATTCCGTTCCCGTAGGTGGCTTTGTTGGTATAGCTCTCCAACGCAGCAGCCGAACCATAGCTGCCCGACGTGTATGTGATTTCCTCCAATGTGGTCACGCCGGCGCTGGTGGAGTTGCTGCCGTCGGTGAAAAAGATGTTGCCCCATGGGTCGCCTGCAATCGCACCGATATTTGTGGTATCGGTGTAGACAATCGCGGGCGCATTTGTTCCTTTTCCGTCGGTCTCAGCCTGGCATGCCGCGTTGCAAACGAGGACCAGGTTGTTGTTCTTTTGGTTTCCGGCGCCGCTGTAGGTATTGTCGGAGGTAGCGATGACCAGATTGCCTAACCCATCGAACGCCATGCCCGATATGCCGTTATAAGCCTGAAGGTTGGGCGCGAAGACGCACGCCGCCGTGTCGCTGGTTCCGCCGGAGCAATTGGTCGTCGGAGCTGCGGTGTAGCCCGCGTAGGTGCCAGTGGCGGCGTTATAGGGAAGTTTGTAGATGTTTCCGCTGTACCCGAACCCGATATAGACGTTGCCGAACACGTCGATGGCGGCCGCGTGCGAATTTCCTCCCGCACCCGAAGCGAGTATCGTCTGCGTGCCGGACGGAGTGATCTGAAACGCGTCGGCTGCACTGCTGTATCCGTCGCCGATGATCACATCACCGTTCGCGCCGATCACGAACGTCCCGCCCAGCGGCGATTCGCCACCGTCCCATCCACCGCCGTACGTGCCTTTCAAAATCCCGATCTGAACGGGAGCACCCGTCGCCATGATGCGCGTGGGCGGATTTGCGCCGCGCGCCGGAGGCGCACCAAGGCAAAGCGTAAGGGCGGCGCACAGAACTGCGCATGTTCCCGCTGCAAATCTCCGTACTGGACTCATCAAATTGTTGAAATAAGTAGCTTGCATTGCACTCCCCCCCGATTTGGTGCCGTATGAATTTGGCAATCTGCTGCGATCCGGTTTGTATCCTGTCTGCGCCACGCGCTTCAGGCTCGTCCTGCATCCTGCTTAAAGCGCCGCTGTCGCTTCAACCGGCTGCGACCTCACTTGCGAATTGGCTTTCGAATTCCTGAAGTCGCCCAGCCCCGATTGCTTCCGTGTCTCAAAACCTGTTCAGTGTTGTTAACCCAAGCCGCACCCAAGTAACCTTTCGCGGCGGTACGAACGGCATCATCGATCCACTTTTCGAACTGTTCTTCTCCTCCGGTAAAAAGGATCAGATCAGTCATGGAGACGATTTCAGCAGCAGCAAACTTCGCCCCACTTAGGTTCCGCACGCACGCCCGTGTCTCAATATCCAGTGAACAGGGTGCGAACTTAGATTCCAATTTTGGTAACGATACACCCTACTCGACAAAATTCGCTGTTGTCAAGAAAATATCTTCGAAGTAAAGCGAATTAGATTTATGTGAAAGGCAGGCTTCGTGGGTACCAGATGGAGTGGGTTTTAAGTTGCTGTTGACTGATAACGTTATCTCCCCTCCTGACGCCGGGACCAGTTGAGGAGCCATGTTGATTGCTACGCAAACTATCTTTCACTTGATTTGCGGCAAGATCGCCTCCTCACCATGCCGCCGAGGCGGCGTTGCAGGTTTAAGCCACGCTGGAGCCAGGCGCAGCCGCAGAAAGGCCGGCGTGGAACTCATGAATGCGCGTGCACCTGGCGCGTAGGCGAGAGGAAGCGTGAAAACCGGATCGCACCATGTATGCTGTTCGAAAACGAGAAGCCAATCCGCGCTGCCGCGCGGCCGCGGCCTGAGCAACTGTTTGCAATGGCGATAAGCGGCCAAGCCCAAGAAAACACAAACGGAAGCGGGCGAAACCCGGCACGAGGGCAATTGACAAAGGCAGTCCCTTTTCAAGGCGAGGATGCGCCATGGAGAGCATCCGCCTCGAGGAAGGGAACAGCCGGGCAAACGAAAATTCCAAAGGGCAGGCGGGCGAGGCATTCGTGCGGTGCTTTGGCCCTGATCAGATCAATCTCATGATAACGAAATCATGGTCCGCGAAAAAGGCGAGGCCGCATCGCAAAAAACCGCGTTTGGCGGCATCCGGTGGCACGAAACCATGCAGTGTATCCGGCGCTCTGGAATGGTGGTTTGGACTGAGATGAAGCGCTGGCTTTGTCCACACTTCGCGCCTTGCGACTGGTGAAGCAGCAGAGCTCCCGGAGTGGCTGTTCACCGCTTTCCGGACGCCTGTGCGAGGTTGTCCAAAGACGGAAAACGACGTCTTGAGTGAATCGCTTTTCTTCTTACGGCAGAGGAAACTTGAGAGTTTGCCGCCGGAACGATGGATTGGGCTCGTTCAGGACAGTCCGGCAACAGGGGGGCGCGGCCCAGTCAAAGGGAGGAGACAACGTGGCATTCATGACTCTCAATTCGATTTAATCCGCCTTCCATCTGAGGTTTACGGCCTCTCAGAAGCTCTGCCGTCGTTCTCGTCCCCCGGCGTGAAAGACGCTGGGAGGTACGCAAATTCAAGATAACGATCCCATGACGAGACAGCCAGCCAAGAAATCGCTTGACAGCATTTAATGTCAAGACGCAGAATTGCCAGTCATCAGAAAACGTCCAGAATCAGACGGGGAATGAATCTGTGTTCCGGTGCTCGAATTCCTAGGCAGGGCGCGAGGATTTCAAACCGGATGTCGATGACGCAAACGGATCGTAGCCGACGGGGGACTAATATGAAGTTCTTTTCAAGGATCAGGCCGACAGCCTCGTTGCTGGTAATGCTTGCCGCAGTGCTCGTGCTGGCGCAATCGAAGCTTCTCGGACAGGCCACTGGCAACGTGACTGGTATCGTTGCGGATACCACTGGCGCCGTCATTCCCAAGGCGACCGTGACGTTGACCGACACAGCCTCAGGGGTAACTCGCACCACGACCAGTAACAGCGATGGCGCCTTTGCATTTGCGGGCGTCATTCCCGATCAGAGTTACAAGATCACGGTGACGGCTGCGAACTTCGAAAGCTGGGAGTCGCAACTGTTCCCGGTGCGCGCCGGCGATCAGTTGAGCTACACGGATATCAAGATGAAGGTCGGCTCAGCGGCCGCGGCTGTCACGGTTGAGGCCCAGATTGATTCGAGCCTTGCGGCTCTGGACACAGGCGAGCGGAGCGACATTATCACCTCGAAAGATCTGAACACACTTACTATCGTCGGCCGCGACGCCGGCGAACTGGTCAAGATGCTGCCCGGATATGCGATGTCTACGGGCGATCAGGGACTCTTCAACCGGCCGGGATTCAATACCGCCGTAGTGGGCCTCAGCGGTCCCACCTCGGCTTACGCCGCCAATGGTGCGGGTGTGACCGGCATCGCAGTGGTGACCGACGGCGTCTCGCTGACCGATATTGCTACCAACTCGGGTTCGGTGCAGCAAATGAACATCGAGATGGTTCAGGATGTCAAGGCTTCCAGTTCTTCATACGGAGCGCAATATGCGAAAGGCCCGGCGCTGATCAGCGCTGCAAGCAAAACCGGTGGCGCCTCGTACCACGGCGAGGGCTATCTGGTGGCCCGCAACGCGGTCTTGAACTCGAACGACTGGTACGACAATTATCTGCGCCAGTCGCGCCCGAATGAGCAGTACTTCTATCCTGGTGCGCAGATTGGCGGCCCGTTGCTGCTTCCGTTTACTGATTTCAATCATTCGAGGGACAAGCTCTTCTTCTTCGCGGGGTTCGAGTATTACAACCAGCTCTTTGAGGCCGATCAGCAGGCGATCTCATCCTGGGTGCCGACGGCGGCCGAGCGCCAGGGCGATTTCAGCGCTGGTTCGCTGGATGCGGAACTTTGCGGATCGCGGCCGGACGGCGCCGCCAACCCCAACGCCATTTTGCCTATGTGCTATGTGGACAGCTTTTTGCCCAACGGCACGGCAGTCAACAACAATAACGCCAATGCTTATTCCAACTCCGCCGGAGTAGCACTTATAAACTGGTTTCCGGCGCCCAACGCCGACCCATTTACAAACCCGTTTGGCTATAACTACATCAAGCAGCTCCAGCAAACCCAGAACGGGGGCCTGTTCAAGGCCACGCTGCAGTACAACATCAATTCCAGCAATAACCTGTTCCTGGTTTATGGATTGCAAAAGGAGGTCGACGAGGATCCGGTCGACCTCGGGTATTTCCCGACCGGATCAGTGCCGTATCCCGGCAACATCTCAACCGGAGACGTATCGAACGTCCTCTCTGCACGCTATACACGCTATTTTGGCTCGAGCATAACCAACGAGTTCTCAGCCGCGATGTCGTTTGTGAGCCTGCCTGGGAAGATGGGTGATCCTACGGCGGTAGACCGGTTCGACATTCCGGGCAATGGCGGGCTCGGTTTCAACTATCTCGGCATGTACAAAAACAACAACGACTTTGCCGTGCCTGCAATTGCCAACGGAGCCGGTAACGGCTATCCGAACGTGCTCATGCCGGGCGGCTTCTATAACAACCGGATCCATACGAAGAAGGTCGATCCTATCCTGCAGGACAACGTGGACTGGCAGTTGAAGAACCATTTCCTGCAGTTCGGCGTTTACTGGGAGACCGGCACTTTCAACGGCACCGCAGATACAGGCGCCTATCCTCAAGGCGAATACACATTCAACCCCGGAAACGGATACTTCGAGTACTCTGCGACCAATCAGGCGCCCTACAACGGATGTGTGAACCCCAACTCCGCCGGCAACCTGCGCAACTCCGGTGCGGCTTACCTGGGAAGTTGCTATAACCCCACGGCGATGATGTACGAGGGATACGCGGATTCATTTACTCAGACCAATTTCACGCCAGTCGTGGATATGCGCTATACGACCATGTCCGGTTTTGCCATGGACTCCTGGAAGCTCCACAGTCTCACGTTGATCTTTGGGGCGCGGTTCGAGCATCTCGGTCCTTGGTCCGACGTGAAAAACAACGGCCTGGCGACATTCTCTGACAGTCTGTACTCGACTCAGTGCAACGGCTACACGCGCAATTGCAGCGGCGCCGTCAACCCGGGCATCACATGGTATTCGCAAAAGACCGGGGTGTCGAATACGGTCAATTCACCGCAATTGGTTTATTTCACGCCGCGCGTGGGAGCGTCGTGGGACATCTTCGGGAAGGGAAAGACTATCCTTCGCGGAGGATGGGGCACTTACCGCAACCAGGAGCAGTTCAATCCTTATGCTCTGGCGGCTGCCACTGCGCAGGGATACAAAACGACGAATCTGGTGGGAGCGCTAACCTACAGCGAGATCGACAGCCAATCGCCGATTCTTCCTCCTGATTTCAGCGCCTACGTTATTTCGCCGCACGACACCACCCGGCCGATCTACTACGAATTCAACGTCGGAATCGACCAGGCACTCGACTGGGGGTTCCTGCACAATTCGCACCTGTCGGCCGCCTATGTGGGCAACCACAGCATCAATCTTGGTTCGTACAGCAACAGCAGCAGTTACAACAGCGCCTCCGACCTCAACATCATTTGCGGAATCGAGACCGGCTGCCCCACCAATAACAATCCGAATAACAGCACCCAGACGACGGGCAACAACCTGATCAACATCGATTCGGAATACTCGGCGCTCTGCGATTATGACGGTGGTGCGCTCTGTGACCTCTACGGCAACCCGGTGATCGACAGCATAGGCGGATTGGGCACGCCGGAATACGACTTCTACCGCCCCTACCCGTTCTACCAACACATCTACGAGCTGAAGCACAACTTCTATTCGAACTACAGCAGCGCGCAGTTCCAGTGGAACAAAGTTTCAGGCATGTTCACGTGGGGCGCCAACTACTCTTTCGCCAAGAATCTGGCCACGGCAGCGTCCTGGAATAACCAGCTGGTCGATCCGGTGCACCTGCGCAACGACTATAACCCGGTGCCGTACGACCGCACGCAGGTGTTCAACATTCATTACCTGCTTGACCTGGGCACGCGTTACAAAGGCGGATCACACATGTTCAAGGAACTCGCTAATGGCTGGCAACTCTCAGGGATTTCCCAGGTCATGAGCGGCTTCCCGCTGGCATCGGAGAACGGTCAGAATTTCGGCTGGGGGTACGGAGGGTTTTCGACGGCGGTGCAAGTTTCGAATCCAACCCAGGCGAACCAGCAAGGGGCGCAGCAGTGCGAAACGTTGTACGGCATCCCGCCCGACAAGAACGGCAATACGTATTGCGTCAACTACATGAATCCGGTGGTCTGGCTGGGCACGCCCGATGTGCAGTTGATGCCCACGATTATCAAGGGTGTCAGTCCCAAGGGAGGACCGCATTCGCACGAGTTTATCAACCCGCTGGCTTTTGGAATATCACAGCCGGGAACGAATGGCGTGTACCGGCTGCCCTACATGCACAGCCCGGCTTTCATGGAGCACGATGTAACGCTGCTGAAGAACTTCGCGGTGGGAGAAGGAAGGAACCTGCAGTTGCGGATGGGCGCCTTCAACGTATTCAATCATCCGCTGGTTTCGTTCAACAACAACAATACGACTAACCTGAACCTTAATTTCCAGGATGGAGTGGTGGGTCAGGCGCTGACCCAGAGCATGCTGGTGTATCAGGATTTTGGCATTGCGAATATCAAGGTGGGAAGCAGGACGGCGGAACTGGAAGCGAAGTTTACATTCTGATGAATCTTTTCCCGGGGAACGATGAAGCGAGCCAGAGAAGGCCCGGGGAGACTGAATTGGGCCAATAGCCGGTAACAGGCGGGCCGGCTGGCCAGGCAAAACACAAAATGCGGCATCCGCCTACTGCCGTGGCAGCGTTTGGGGCCGGCAAATGTGCCGCTCGCAACGGGAACTCGGATTGAGCTTGTGGAGGAAGGGTATGGCCATCGCTTCTGAATTCATGTTTCGTAAGATCGCGCGGATTGCGTGTCTAGTGCTTTTCGCCGGCATGCTCCCGGCTATTGCCGTCAAGGCCCAGTTGCCGATCAAGGCGCCAGCCCGGGTCACGGTGGGCTCGATCATTCCCTTCAACCACGGCAGCACTGGCTCCTGGATTCAGATTTATTCCATGAAAGAAGACCCGTTGCACGGGCATATCCTCTTTCTGGATTCCGCAGGGAGCGCCATCTATGACTTGGCCCCCGGCGCAGCAGAGCCGAGTCTGGTGGTAGGGCCCGAGCCCTCAAAAGTCAACTCCGATTGTTCGCTCCTCGAAGCCAAGGGCACCTATTGGAATGCTGCCATTGCTTTCGATAAGTGGGACAACATGTATGTTACGGACCGCTATGGTTCAGCAGTGCAGTTCTGCCGGGTTCCATATGACGCAAGTTCGGGCACCTGGGTTTTCAGCAATGCGGATATTTGGCAGGGCCCGACCTACACTAACGCCAGTGGCCAGACAGTCGCGATCCCACCTCAGGACCTTCAGGTGGCCGATGATGGAGTCACGTTCTACGTCAGTACCTCCGATACCGAGTCGATCTTCAAATACGTGGTGAATGAGCAAGGCACGGTGACCTCGGTCACGCCACTGGCCACGGGCTTGGAGACGATGATTTCCCAAATCCAGGTTGACCACGCCGGCAACCTGTATTTCGTTGAGAACCAGGGCGCATATCCCAACAACGTGCACGGCATTCGTGAAATAGCCGCCAGCGCGCCAGCGGTAGACGGCGACGGGAGTGGTTCAGCCGAGACAGCATTGCCACGAGTCGACCAGGGCGGCTGGAACGGCATTACCGGCATGTTCATCGACAAACAGGGGAACATGTACTTTGGCAGTGCGAACAACCCCCAATACGGTGGAAATGCAGATGGCGTATTCATGATTCCAAATGAGGGTACGCCGACGAACCCAAACCTGGTGTGGGCCGATGCGGTAATGGTTTCTCCGGTTGACGGCGGATACCCTCCGATGGTGGATTCGAGAGGACTGCTTTGGATCGCGACCAGTTATTACAACGACTGGGCGCCAACCGGAGTGAATGGCCCGACGTGCGATACCACCAGCGTTGCAACCGCCGATGCGACGTGTCTGGATTCGACGATTGTGCTTTGGAAGCCAGGCGCGCTCGACCTGGGGTCTACTCCCGTTGGCGGAGCGGCCATGATCCCGGTTACGGCCTACGCAGAGTCGACCGGCGGCGGCACGTTGACGCTGACCGCGAACAACTCCTTTACAGAAAATGAAGTGGTGACGATCACGGCAAAATCTGGCGACCCCCTCTTTGCGCTGAACGGAATGAACTTCTACGTCTCGGGAACCGGCCTGACCAGCACGTCATTCGAGATTACCTCGAGTACTCTTGCGGCCGGTGCCAGCGGTTCGACGTCGGCCACGGTCAGTGTGAACCAGACGCAAGCCATCTATTTCATGTTTAATCAGCCCACCACGATTTCAGGTGTCGCGATGACGCAACCAAGCAGCGCCAGCTTCCTGAATATCCCCAACAATCCAATGCTGACTAACCCGCCCCCCAGCAATCCGGTTCAGCCATGCACTGCGGGCGCGTCATACCCTACATTTGCTTCCACGATGAACACGACTGCCTCATATAGCTGGTGCCCGTATTACGTGCAGTTGAACACGACCATGACGGGCTCAGTGCAGGGTGAAGTACAGTTGCTCGACTCCAGCAAGAATGTCATCCCCGGGAGCAATGCCTACCTGACCGGCACCGGACAAGGTGCGTCCATTTCCGCGGTATCTTCGGCTACTGTCACGTCTATTGCCACCGGCCTGAACGAGCCGAAGCAGGTGGCCTCCGACCCGTGGGGCAACACGTTTGTGGCTGACTCTGCCTTGAAAGCCATCGAGCAGTATTCCGCGGGCACCAGCAGCGCGACAGCGGGTAAGGTGATTGGCAGCAACTTGTCGGCGCCCACCGGAGTGGCTGTTGACGGCGTCGGCAACCTTTACATCGGCGACTCCGGAAACGTGATCGAGATCCCATACGTCAATGGAGCTTTGGACACTGCGGAACAAACGACGCTGGCCAGCGGCCTGGGGAGCCAACTGAACCTGGCAGTCGACGGCCAAGGCAATATCTTCGTTGCGGATCAAGAAAAAGCGCAGGTCGTCGAGATTCCCAATCCACAAACGACTCTCATGCTGGCAGGAGAAGGGGGGACGCCTATTGTCCTTGGTGCCAGCGCCAGCTTTACAGGTCCGACAGCCATCGCCACCGACAGTTCCGGGAATGTGTGGGTAGCGGATGGAGCCAAATTGTGGGAGATCTCAATGCCGTTTGGCGGCGCGAACGAAGTGATCTCCAGCGGCCTCGAAGCTCCGGTGACCGGACTGGCTGTCGATCCATCGGGCTCTGTTTTTATGGCGGAAGCCTCTGGTTTGGTGTGGATTCCCTACAGCACTTCCACCGGCACCTTGAACATCAACGCCCAGGTTCTGATAACCAGCGGTCTGGGAAGCGGTACGGCACTCCCCTGGGGTGTGGCGCTTGACGGAACCCAGAATGTGTATGCAAGTTACGGCTCGGGATCGTCTGCGGGACTGGGGCAACTAGGCATCGGCGGCACATTCGATTTCAGTTCGTATGGAGAACTCAATCCCAATGTTCCCTTCGAAGTCGATGCGCAGATGCTTAACCTGGGCAACCAGCCGCTCATGGTCTCGGATAGCCCTGCTACCGATCTCGTCTCCGGAACAAACGTCTCCGACTTTACAGTGGCGCCGGCGACGGAAAACTCGCCGGCATGCAGCGCCACGACCAGCACTCCGCCGGGCGGTTCCTGCTACCTGGGCATGGTCATACAAGCGCCGTCCGCTGGTCCCGCTTCCGCGACGATTAACGTCGTGAGCAATGCGGTGAACGCAACTTCGGGGGTCAACCTCGTAGTTTCGGGCAATGTGATTCAGGATCTGCGCCCGGCTACAGCGGCCACGATAGCGATTGCTCCCATCACCACCACTGGGTGCGCGGGTTCAATCTATCCGGGGTGCGAGACGGTCACCGTTACGGTCACTGCGGGTACTGGCTTTGGCACGCCGACTGGGTCCCTATCGGTCTCGGTTAGCAGCGCCAATGGCAATCTGCCGAAGCAGACGCAGACGCTCAACAGTTCCGGCGTCGCAACATTCACATATAACGCTCTGCTGGGCGGGACCTACACCGTCAATGCGGACTACGCCGGCGACGGCACAGCAGGCGCAACCCAGAATACTTGCGCAAGCAGTACTCCGTGCTTTGCCGGAACCGCCAGCAAGACCACGTTTACGATCAACAGAGCGATTGCAACATTCACGCTTGGCGTACCAGTGACGAATAGTGAATGCCTGAATACGACGACGTTGCTGAACGGCAGTTCGTCGACTGTGATTCAGAACGGCCAGACGGTCAACCTCTGTGGCCTCAACTCTGAAGACGTCACGTTATGGACGGGAAACACGTATGTGCAATGGACGAAGCAGGTTTATCTTTCGTCAATTGTTTCATCGACGGTCGGTACGCCTTCAGGCACCGTAACATTTGAGAATAACGGCGCGGCGGCCGATCCAACCCAGGGCGTCAATGGCGCGATTGCGCTGGGCGGCAATGGCGCTGCCACGTTTACGTTACAGGGCCTGAACCAGGGTGAGTACAACTTGACCGCCGTTTACAGCGGCGACGTAAACTACGCCCCGCAAACCCTCTCAGTAGCAACGTTCTATGAAATTGTTCCCAGCGTCCAGATTACCCAATCTGCGGGCACCGTGAACATCACACCGGGAACCCCGGCCCAGGTGACTCTCACGCTCATGCCCCTGGTGGGATTCAGCGGGAGCGTGAGTCTGGAGTGCGATTCGTCCGATGCGCCAGTACCGCTGGCTCCGACCACGCCTGCAACTACATTGCCCCAATATTCAGAGTGCACTTTTAATTATGCCGATACCTCCACGGGCACGTCGCCTGTGGGGAAGAGCGGCGCCACGGCGTCGACGATCGTGATCACGATCAGCACCAACGTGGCAGTGAATGGAGGTAGCGCGGCATCGAACGTGCAGCAATCGCCTTGGGCCCTGGCAGGATTGTTTGGGCTCGGTTTGGCCGGCCTGATTGCGGGACGCAAGAAACTCTATCGTTCCATGGCCGTGATCTGCATCGCGATCATGGTTTCCGGTTTGTTCCTAGGGATTACCGCTTGCACCAATGCGGGGTACTCGACGCCACCACCGGCACCGAAGGTGGCGACGCCCGCGGGAACTTACAACGTGCAGATCGTAACCTACAACCCGATCGACCTCACGCAGAACTCGCTGAGCTCGCCGATGTTCACGTTGCCGGTGAACGTTCAGTGAAGGCTGCGCAGGCTGCGCGGCGGAAAACGGCGCTGTCCGGGAGTTGAGGCAACTCCCGGACAGCCAAAGTAAACATGAAAGCCTCAACCCGCGATTGCGCTCGCGGAGGCTAGATTCGAGATTTGGGGAGGATAACAATGGCCACCACATCGTTCACCGCAATGCGCCGGCTTGCCGGTATTGCATTTTTGCTGATGCTGACTAGTGTCTGCCTGACCAAGGCAGCCGCAGGCCAGAGCGCCCCGCAGGTGACCGCAAGCGCCGTCGCCGGATTGCCGCATCCCTCTGGATGGGGAGCAATAGAGCAGACGGCAATCGACTCGTTCGGCGACTGGTTCGTCGTGGATTATGCCAACGGGGCGGTGTACGAGTTTCCTGTGGGCGGAGGACCGGCAATTGTCATTTCCGGGAACGACGGTCTGAGTGGTAACTATCAAAACCCGGGTATCGCCATCGACCCCGGCAACAATATCTACATGGAGGCCAACTGGAACAACTGCATCGTGATGTTTCCCTGGGATGCTGCCAACAAGGCCTGGACCGGACTTACCGAGCCCGATCCCAGAGGCCCCGCGGTGACCGTCAGCGGTGTAGTGCTCGGTCCTCCGTTCCCCGAGATGTCGCCCACGAATCCTTCCACAACGCTTTGCACCAACAGTGGGTCGAACGACTGGCCGACCATGTTCGCGCAGTACAACGTCACAGACACCACGGGTTTGGGTGGTTGGTTTCAGCCTTGGGGTATTGCCATCGGCAACAACAACAACCTGATAATGGGTACGAATAGCGGCAACGCCGGCACGGCGATTCAGAGCCTGACTGTTACAGGCGCGTGGTCCAATCCAAAAGCCGCCACATGGAACTGGATACCAGCTACGGGGCTGACCCAACGCCCGAGCTCGATCGCACAGGATCCGGAAGGCAATGTGTATTTTGTCGAGGATTACACTCAGACCACATATTTGCCCGGCGTCTATGAAATCCCTGCAACCGCGACCAGCGGGCAATACAAGACGGTCACAGCAGATAAAGTTACGACGAATGCCGACTGCCCTGTATACGGGAACGGACCGACAGATCCGCCGACTGGGTCCAGCTGCCTCACCCGCGTTGATCCGAACCTGCCTGCAGTGGTGGGCGTGATTACCGATCCTGCCGGCAACCTTTACATCAGCGACTCGCAAGTCGGCATCGTCATGGTTCCCAATCCGTCGGGAACCCCGGATCCTACTTCGGCAGTCGTAGTCGCCCCCGTGCCTGCCCAGGGCGAGGTCGCTTTCGATTGGGCGCGTAGTGCGATGTATGTTCCGACAAAGCAGGCGCAGACCAACGGTCTGGCGGATGTGGCCAGGGT
Source organism: Occallatibacter sp. (assembly GCA_035504315.1). Taxonomy (GTDB): domain Bacteria; phylum Acidobacteriota; class Terriglobia; order Terriglobales; family Acidobacteriaceae; genus Telmatobacter. The sequence goes on along the minus strand of DATJSB010000325.1, from coordinate 1,077 downwards.
CGGCTTCGGTTCCGGGGAATTCGGCGCTTCTACCGTCGGCACCAAGGTCACTACAGGTCCAAATGTCGTATTCGAGTTTAACGGCAGCGTTGTGCCTGCGAATTATACGATCGTTGAGGATGGCGTCCAGACTCCCGATTTCGCCATTACCGGCGGGACCTGCACGACTGGGACGACCTCGCAAGCCGGCCAGAGTTGCCTCGAAAACGTGTCTTTTACCCCGCATTCCGTGGGCAGTGTCACCGCCAAATTGCTGATGCTCGACGCAAAGAGCAACATTTTGGCCTCCATGCTGTTGCATGGGACAGGAGTCGGCGCGAACATCCAGGCGACCCCAAGTTTGCAATCCACAATCGGCGGCAGCTTGAATACACCCAGCCAGGTAGCAGTTGATGCTGTGGGTAACGTCTTCATTGCCGATGCCGGTCTAGGTCAGGTCGTGGAATATGCGGCCGGTGCAGGCGCGTCCTCAGCACCAGTATCAATTGGCACCAATTTATCCGCCCCCACCGGTGTTGCTGTGGATGGCGCCGGTGACGTATTTATCGCCGATAGCGGCAACGTCTACGAGGTGCCGTTTGGGGCAAACGGCCTGAACTCGGCAGGCCAGATAACTCTTGTGGCAGGCTTGGGCATGAGTGGCTTGCAGTTGGCTGCGGATGGATCAGGCAACCTCTATGTTGCCGATCCAAGCAATCACAGGGTCGTGAAGGTGAGCGACATCGGCGCAGCGACCATCACCAATCTGGGAGAGAATTCAACCTTCCTGACCAACGGCTTTACCTCCCCCTCGGCCGTGGCCGTTGATGCAAACAATAATCTCTACGTCATCGATGGTTCGAACCTGTTTGAAGTGGCGGGCGGCATTGGCACTCCCACAACTTTGCTGAACGATCTGAGCAGCGCTACGGGTCTGGCCGTCGATCCCTCCGGAGCGGTTTATATCTCCGCTGCGGGCGGTACTGTGCGGATTCCTTTGGTGAGCGGCGCCTTGTCGCAAACGAATCAGACCCCGATCGCCACCGCCACCAATCCAACTTCCGTAACCCTCGACCGTTGGGGAAATATCTATGTAAT
>DATJSB010000324.1:0-9703 GCA_035504315.1 Occallatibacter sp. | reverse complement strand
CGATACAGTCCTGGTGCTGCGCTTCGACTCCGCGCTCGCCGGTCTCGCGCCGCGCGAGTTCGTTGAAAAGATTCTCGCTCGCGCCCTGAACGCAAACAGCATTCACGAGGGCGAGAACTTTCGCTTCGGGCGCGGAGCGGCGGCGGGCGTCACAGAGCTGGCCGCTTTCGGCCGCGAATTCGGTTTTGCGGTCACGGCGCACCAGGCCGTGCACCTGCGCGGGCTCGAGGTCTCGAGCTCAGCCATTCGCGCGCTGGTTGCGGCGGGCGACATGCGCCGCGCGCGCTGGATGCTGGGCCGCCCCTTTACCGTACTTTCAACGCAGGCGCGCGGCCGCGGCGTGGGGTCTAGGCATCTGGTGCCTACCGTGAACCTGGCCGAGTACAACGGCCTGCTGCCCGCCATCGGCGTCTACGTCACGCGGCTCAAGATCGCAGGTTGCACTTTTCAGGCCGTCACCAATGTGGGCAACCGGCCAACGTTTGAGGGTGCAGGCTTCGGCGTCGAGACCCACATCCTGAACTTCGAGCCGGTCGAACTCGGCGAAGATACTCCGCTTGAGCTCGAGTTTCTGCTGCGTCTGCGCGGGGAGTTCAAATTCCCCTCACCAGAGGCGCTGAAGGCGCAGATCATGAAAGATGTGGCGCGAGCCAAGAAGTACTTCAGGCTAGGGGACCTTTTAGCTTTTGGCTCTTAGCTTCCTTGCATTCGCGTTGACCGTCATTTAGCCTCTGGGGCGGGGCGCGGCAATTGCAACTCGAATTTCCCTGCGTCCCAATAGTCCCTCCATGCTGCGATCTTTCCGTCGCGCAGCTCAAACACTCCCATGCAAGGTACACTGACCCGCGTGTTGCCGACCATAAAATGGTCCACGCGCTCGGTCATCACCACATCGCCGTCTGCCACGATATGACGAATCTCCCAGGGCAAAGCAGTCATTTGTTGCGCGCCCTTTCGCAAGGTCTCCCGGATTGCGTCGCGTCCATTCACCGGTTCCCATGGCGAATTCCACCAGACAGCGTCCACGGTAAAATAGCTCGCGAACTCCTCCGCATCGGCGCGCACGCACGCCTCGATGAATCGACGGATGAAAGCGATTCTGTCAGCCTTTTCCAACGAATTGGTCTCCGATAAACGCTCTAATTCATCGCCGGCTTCACCGGCCCATTCATCTGGGCGGCCGTACGCGCCGCCGGCATGGCCGGCTTCATCAGCCTTCCCTCTGAGCCGGATGGCGGCGCATGCTTCGGCCGCGGCCGGGCAGAGGCCTGAGCTCGAGACGAAACCCGTGGTGGGTGCGGGATCACGACCACCGTTTTCGGACCGCGGCCTGCCGGCAGATAGTGAAAGACCTCAGCGTGCGGAGCCGGTTGCCTGGCCTGCGGAAATCCCGAATGCAGTGAGGTCTTCTGTGCCCCTGCGAGCTGCGGCGTGTGCTCCGCAACCATCCCCTGGCCGGTTTGCGCAGGCGCAACCGCGCGTGGGCTGCGCGTCGCCCGATCGGGTACGGACATCGAGACCGGCGTTCCTCCAACGGCAGTCTTCACGCTCGGGGCAGCCGGCGACGTTGCATGCGGCTGAATCACCCCCAGTGCAGCATGCGGCGCTGCAGCCGGCTGAGCCGCAGGTTTTGCGCTTGCCGACGCCTCATCCAGCTTCGTTGCGCCCGCCGGCTCCGCGTCACCCGGGAACCTCTCGTCGTCTTTGCCCACGATGGCCTGCTTCATAAAAGTGATCCAGATGGGCAGCGCCGCCTGCGCGCCGGTCTCCTTCTTGCCCAGCGACTCGCGGCTGTCGTAGCCCACCCAGACGCCGCAGGTAACTGAGGGCGAGAAGCCCATGAACCACGCGTCGGTAAAGTCGCTGGTGGTGCCGGTCTTGCCGCCGAGGGGGTGATTGAGCTGCCGGGCCGTCGCGCCGGTTCCGTGCTGGGTCACGCCTTCAAGCAGCCCCATCATCGTCCGCGCCGTCTGCTGGTCGATCACCTGCGTCACCGCCGGATTATCGCTCCACATCACGATTCCGTCGGCATTCGACACCTTGCGAATCAGCCGCGGCGCAATGCGAAGGCCATCGTTGGGAAAAACCGAGTACGACGCCACCTGCTCCTCTAATGTAATTTCAACCGCGCCCAGGGCCACCGGCAGATAGGGCGGAATATTCGATGTGACGCCAAACCTGTGGGCTACATCGATCACGTTGTGAATGCCCACGCGCGCCGCCAGCTTGAGCGCGGGAATATTGCGCGACTCGGCAAAGGCATTGGCCACCGTCATCGCGCCTTTGAAGTCGTTCTCGTAGTTGTGCGGCACGTAGCTGCCAAAGCTCACCGGCGTATCCATGATGATGTCCGTAGGTTTCACGCCGTCTTCGATGGCCGCCGTGTAGACGTAGGGTTTAAAGCTTGAACCTACCTGCCGCTCGGCCTGCGTGGCGCGATTGAAAACAGATAGTTCGTAGTCGCGGCCGCCCACCATGGCCAGCACGTCGCCGGTGGTGTTGTCCACGGCCATCAATGCTCCCTGCGCGCCCGAATCCTGCTCGAGCGTGGCGCGCTGCGCGCTGGCTTCGTTTACTCCGGTCAAATGCACATAGATCACATCCCCGGGTTTCACCAGGTCAGTGCCGTAGCGCTGTCTGGTCCATTGCCAGTCCTGCGGCAGCAGCACCACCTCGTCGTCCTCTTTGCCCGGCGCCCCAATGCGCGCATGAATCTCAAGCGGAAGCACACGCGTCACCAGCGCATGCACGTAATCGCCAGCCCCGTAGCCGATCGCCCAATCGGGATGGCGATACGCTTCCAAAGTCTGGCCCTCCGCGATCACGTTCTCGAGTTGGCCTTTCCATCCGTGTCTGCGCTCGTAAGTTGCCAAGCCGTCTTCCACCGAGCGGTTAGCCGTCTGCTGCAGGTTCAGGTCGAGCGTCGTATCCACGCGCAACCCGGCCTCGTGCACCTCGTCGGTGCCAAAGCGCTTCTCCAGCTCGCGCCGCACGTCTTCCTGGAACCACGGCGCCACCGTGCCCTCAGGCTGCGAAATGCGCAGGCCGAGCGGGGCATTGCGCGCATCCTGGGCCTGCGCGTGCGTAATCACGCCGTCCGACTCCATCTCGCTGAGTACCAGGTTGCGGCGCTTGAGCGCGCGATCGGGATTGAGAACCGGCGAAAAGGCTACCGGGCCTTTGGGCAGGCCGGCCAGCAGCGCTGCCTCGGTCAGGTTCAGGTCCCTGGCGTGCTTTGAGAAAAAATACTCCGCCGCGGCTTCAAATCCGTAGTTCCCGCTGCCCAGGTAGATCTGGTTTCCATAGAGCGTAAAGATCTGCTGCTTGGTGAAAGTACGCTCAATCTGGATGGCGAGAAACGCCTCCTGAATCTTGCGAGTGGCCGTCCGCTCGTCAGAAAGAAACAGGTTGCGGGCCAGTTGCATGGTCAGCGTGGATGCGCCCTGCGCGCGCCCGTGGCTGCGGATGTCGTGCCAGGCCGCGCCGGCCACGCGAAACACGTTGACGCCCCAGTGGGACTCGAAATTTTTGTCTTCAATCGAGATCACGGCCTGGCGCAGGATGGGCGCAAAGCCGTTGTAATCCACCACCTCGCGGCGCTGCAACGCAAACGAACCAATCAATTTGCCGTTGCGGTCGTAAAGATCGGTAGTGGTCGAGGGCCGGTAGCGTTCCAGATCGCCGATCTGGGGCAGGTTGACCGAATAAATGAGCGTGAGCCCGGCCAGCGACCCTGTAATGGCTGCCAAAATCAACAGAATCACGAGCGTAGAGCGCCCGGCCAGTTTGCGGCGGCGCGCCGGTACCCGCAGCGGCCGGGGGGCTGCCACACGCGGTGTCTCATCGAAATCAAGCGCTCTTTGCGGCGCGCCGCGTCGCGCTCGATCCGGTTCGAGCGACCTCGGACCCCGCAAAATGGGATCGCGGGTTTCGACGGGCCGTTTGGGGGTGGCAGCCACCGGTTACACGCTCTTTCTTTGAACCTGTGAACCCAGTTGCAGGTTTGGATGTTGCGCACAGGTATCCCGCTGCCTCGCAGTGAGAGGCGGGCGGGCTATAGCTAATACCTCAAGGCTAGCACTTTCGGAATTTCAAGGCGCCGGCGATTGGTTTTCCGGAACCATGCGGGGCAAGAGTGGGACGGCGGGACAGAATCGGGAGGGGGGGAGAGGCGGCCGACCTGACGTTGTTCAACCCCTGCGGGCAAGAGGGGAAAAGCGTTCCTTTGTGATTTTTGTTTGTTGTTCATAGCCGGTGCCCGGTGTGGGTGGCTTTTCCCTTAGCGCAGCATCGCTCTCGTGTTCGTCGAAAACCGTCGCCGTCCGTGTGGCGAGGTTCTTTGCGCTGATCAGCACTTCCCTTACGCCCCGGAGGAGCGCATCCGGATCACTGTCGACCGTTACACCGGAGAAGGCATCGCTTAGCCGGAGTTTAGCCGAAACGGAGACGGCGGGAATACGCGACCCGGAAGCACGGATCCAGCGGCTCAGGCGATCTCTTTCATTGGCGGGAATCGATTGGCAGAGGAGGACGAGGTCGAAATCGCCCCCTTGAAGGCGGTCAACCGCCTCTTTGACGGAGTACGCTGCCACCACGGTATAGCCCGCAGACTGGAGGACCAGGTTGCGGGTACCCAATAACTCCCGGTCAAGTCCGACGGAGAGAACGAAAGTTAGCGCCATAGAACATCCATCGATTCAAGCAAAATCGCAGTTCTTGCCTGCTGGCCAGCCGGCCTCGATTTTGCACCGTGACAACGTTCTTGTTTCAGCGTGCGGCCAATCTTCGGCCACTTGCCCATTCTGGCAGGCGTCCCCTTCGTGCAGCCTGAAAGCGCGACAACGCATTGCCCCATCCGGCAGTTCCGTAACCGCTGCGGAACACCTGCTCCCTGCTACTGGCCCAATCTTTTTTCGTTTCAACATTGGTTCTTCGGGGGCGGCATGCTTCATTGCATATCGTTTCTGTCCCCATTGTCGCCTCGGCGTCTAAACCGGAGCCTTTGAGGCGGTCAGTCTTCCTCGCCCGTTCTCAGGGGGAGGGAGCAAAGGTGAGTAGCAGCAAGGGTGAAGTCGTACAAACGCAATCAAAGCTCGTACGTGGGTCGTACGCGCAAAACGCCGGGCGATTCAATCGGCCTTGGCCAGATCGGCGGCCGTTCGCAATGCCCACAACTGCCAGCGGGAAGCAAGGGGCGGAACTGGCAGTTGCAGGCGAGATTCTCTCGTGCCTTCGGCGTTAAGCGCAGTATAATCCCCCTTATTCGAGCGCGTCTGTCGCCTATCGAACGTTGGATTGTGCGAAAGAAGCGTAGGATTGGGTTACATCTCTATACGCACGTCGCCCGCCTCAGATCGGTTGAGATTCCCGGGTAGGTCTCATGCGCGTTCAGGTGCGAGCCTTTTGGCTTCGCTGCGCAAAGGAGATCCCTATGGGATCGAATCCCGTTCCACAGCCATACAAGAACCGCGTGCTGGCCTCCCTGCCGGCAGATGAAATGAAACGTCTTGCGCCCCATCTTTCCCCGGAAACTCTGAAAGTCAATCGAACCCTGCATGATGCAGGCCAAACGGTTGAAACCGTGTATTTTCTTGAAGAGGGCATTTGTTCCGTGGTGGTAACCATGGAAACCGGAAACACTGTCGAGGTGGGCATCACCGGGCGAGACGGATTTGTGGGGCTGCCTGCCGTGCTGGGCACCGGACACTCCCCGAACCGGAGCTTCATGCAAATTCCTGGGCACGGCTTCAGCGTGAAGGCCAAAATTTTGTGTGAGCAACTTGAGGAGTCGAGAGAACTACGCCTGCGCTTGCAACGAGTTGTTCAAGGAATGCTCGCACAGACCGCTCAGACGGCTGCGTGCAATCGGGTGCATGAACTCGAAGAGCGTCTCGCTCGCTGGCTGTTGATGTGCCAGGATAGGGTGCAAAGCGATCATATAGAGATAACGCAGGAATTTCTGGCCATGATGCTGGGTACGCGCCGCACCACGGTCACTGTGGCCGCCGGCATGTTGCACAAGGCTGGACTCATTGCCTATTCGCGTGGCCATGTCGCGATCGAGAATCGCGAGGGCCTCGCACATGCTGCATGCGAGTGCTATCAGATCATCCGCGAGGAATACGTTCGCCTCGGCCTTCTTTAGATTTTCATTTTCCCGCCGCTCGTCAATGCAGCATCCGAATCCAGCCCACTTGGGAGCCCTATGGGGACCTGCGAAAGCCCGCTCGCCTCTGTTTGCATTTAATTTCCCCTATCCGGCGCATAATACTTCCATGCTCAACCCACGAACCGCGAACCACGCGTCACGGGCCGCCATCCACCACGCACGAAAATAAATGGGGGACCCCCCACCCCCCCCCGCCAGCCACTGTGCAACTGTGCAGGTTGGATTTAAAACAAACAACTTAATCGCCACCATGCTCCAATAACAGTGCAGAATTGACTGAGGAATTGGCGAAATAACGCCGCTTTGCGGCCGAAAACAGGCTATTTAAGCAGGCGATTCAAGTGCTGGGAAGGTTGCGGCCGTCGGGGCACGGCTCTCCGTGGCCGAGGAGTCCTATGGAGTTCGGATGAAACGGATACCAACGAAACAAGGAAGAAGAAAGCTGGAGCGGGAACGATCCCGCTCGCCTGTTTATGCGCCCTTGGCTTTCAGCAGATCCAGCGCCTTGTCCAGCATCTCGTCGCTGTTGGAAGGAGTAATGCCTTCGTCCACTTCATCCTGCGGCGAGGCCACGGCAACGTTCGGCGTCACTGCATCATCCTGGATCTTCTTTCCGTCCGGGGCCTGGTATTTGGCCACCGTCAGGAAGAGCGCTCCGCCATCGGGCAGGTTGAAGGTGCGCTGCACGGAACCCTCGCCGAAGGTCCGCTCACCCACCACGTCGCCGCGCTTCAGGTCTTCGATCGCTGCCGCCGTCAGCTCCGCTGCACCATAAGTGCCGCGGTTCACAATCAGCGCCAGCGGCGCGTCGGTAATGACCTTCGCCGGATCGGCGGTGAATGTCTGGGTGGGGAAGGTCTGGCCCTCGAGCGTGGCCAGCGTGCCCTGCTTGATGAAGAAGTTGGCCAGCCGCAGTCCCTGCTGCATATCGCTGCCCGTGCAGTCGCGCAGGTCGAGCAGGATCTTGCGACCCTTGCCGGCTTCCTTGATCTTCGCGGCAATCGCGTCGACTCGCTCCGCTGTAAGCACGCCGGGCTTGAGGTAGAGGATGGTCGAATTCTGATACTCCTGCTCGCTCATGGCAGGCGGATCCACAACGGTACGCGTGAGTTCGATATTCTCCGGATCGGGCTTGGTGGGGCGGATCAGGGTCAGGTCAACCGTGGTCCCCGGCTTGCCCTCCAGCATCATTCGGATGACAGCAACCGGGATGTCGTAGGTCGACTTCCCGCCGATGGAATCGATGACGTCTCCGTCGGCAAGATGTTCCTTGTCGGCCGGCGAACCCGGAACGACATTCACGACTGTGGCCCATCCGGACCGCTTCGAAACCGTGATGCCTTCCTGCGCGTCGCCGCCGGTGGGGTGATCTTTGTATAGCTTGTATTCGTCTGCAGTCAGGTAGCTTGAATCGGCATCGAGCGATTCCAGCAGCCCGTGAAGCGCGCCGGTCGTGACTTGATTGATATTGGGGTCGGTCACGTAGTCGCTCTGAACCTTTTGGAGCACCTCGGCGTAGACCCGCATCTGGTTGTAGGCGCCGTCCTGCTCGTTGCCGGCGTGCACGCCGAACCAGCCGAATTCGCCCAGCGCAAAACCGAGGCCGAGCGAGGCGAAAATCGCCAGGGAGAGGACGAAGACGAAACGTTGAAAGAATCGTGACACAGACACCACCACGGCAGGCCTCAAGGGGAAGCAGGCCGCCTGACTCTATAGACGTAATGATACCCGAAGTGGCGCTCTGCCGCGCCCAAATCGGCCGTGAAAGACCGTATCTCAGGCCGTAGCCATTACTTCCGCGGCAATCTTCCGGAGTTCCGGCAGTATATTGCCGAGCGCTGCGGCCGGAGCCGTACGCGTGCCGAGGCCAAAGTAAGCGGCTCGGTAGAGCGGGTAAAGCCGCTCGTAGACGGCCGTCGCCCTGGGGTCGGGAGTTACGGTCGCAAAGTCAAGGCAGAGAGCCGCCTGCGCATCCTCGACAGTGGAAACTGCGCCCGAGGCAAGCAACGCAAAGATTCCTGAGCCGAGGCTGGTTGGGACGCCTGCAGGAACCAACACCGGCTTGCCGAGCACGTTGGCGTACACCTGGTTCAGGACCGGGTTGGTCTGCGGAATGCCGCCACCGTTGATGACGCGGTCGACGCGGACGCCGTGTTCGGCCATGCGTTCGAGGATGATGCGGGTGTGGAAGGCCGTGCCCTCGATCGCTGAGAAGAGCTCATCCTGCGCGGTGTGCACCAGGTTCCAACCAAAGGTGACGCCGCCCAGTTCGGGATTGACCAGCACGGTGCGATCGCCGTTGTCCCAGCTCATGCGCAGCAGGCCGGTCTGGCCGGCACGGTAGTTTTCAAGGCCCTTGGAGAGTTCTGAAACCTTCGTTCCGGCGCGGTTGGCGATGGCCTGAAAGATGTCGCCGGTGGCCGAGAGTCCGGCTTCGACGCCGGTGTATTTGGGATGAACGCTGCCCGGCACAACGCCGCAGACACCGGGAACGAGTTCGGCCTGTTTGGCCATGGCGACGATGCAGGTGGAGGTGCCGACGACGTTGACCACGTCGCCCTCTTTGCATCCCGCGCCCAGCGCGTCCCAGTGCGCATCGAAGGCGCCCACGGGGATGGGGATGCCGGCTTTGAGGCCCATTTGAGTGCCCCATGACTCGGAAAGGTGGCCGGCCAGATGATCGGAAGTGAGATAGTCGCCTGCAAGTTTTTCGCGTACGCCGTCGAGCAGAGGATCGACCTTGGAGAGAAACGATTGCCGAGGCAGCCCGTCCCACTTGCTGTTCCACATCCACTTGTGGCCCATGGCGCAGACGCTGCGTTTCACTCTTTTCGGATCGGCGATGCCGCAGAGCGTGGCCGCAACCATGTCGCAATGCTCGAAGGCGGAAGCGAACTGCGCGCGTTTATTGGGATTGTGGCGCAGCCAGTGCAGCAGCTTCGCAAATCCCCACTCGTGCGAGTAGACGCCGCCGCACCACTCGATGGCTTCAAGGTTTTCCTGGTGCGCAAGCGCAGTAATCTCCTGCGCTTCCTCTTTGGCGCGATGATCGCACCACAGGTAGTAGTCGTCGATCGGCTGCATGGCGGAGTCGACGGGCACCACGCTCGATCCCGTGGTGTCGAGTGCGATGGCTTCAATTTGCCGGCCGTTGATGCCTGCATCGGTGACGGCCTTGCGTGTTGCAGCCACAAGCGCACGCATCTGGTCCTCGTGCGCCTGTGTCGCGTAGTCGGGGTCTTCGCGTTTGCGGTGCAGCGGATACTCGTCCACTGCGCTGCCCAAACGCCCACGCTGGCTGTCAATGATCGATACTCGAACGCTCAGCGTTCCAAAGTCGACTCCCGCTACGATGGCCATTGTTCTTTCCTTTTGCTCTTATCGGTTCACTATTCTTCGGCGTTGTGGTGGTAGGATTCCCAGCCGAGGTAGTTGGCGGCGGCTTCGTGGACGGCGTTCGACACCGAGCTGAAGTTGGCGGCGGTGTGGTGTTCGAAGCCTTCGCGGCAAATGTATTTGAGCAGCTTCTGCAGG
>DATJSB010000323.1:0-7662 GCA_035504315.1 Occallatibacter sp. | reverse complement strand
ACAGAAGTCGATTCCGTATAACTGCTTGCCGTCGCCGAACGCCGGAGTAATGTGGCCCGAGTCGTCGAGTCCCCAGAAGAAGCCTCCATCCTGCTTGTCCCACATCGTGTTTTCAAGAAAGTCGAGCCCCTGTCTTACGTAAGGCAGAAACTCCGCCTTCTTATCCGGCTCGCGAAGAACAACCTGCGACGCCACCCAGGTCATTCGGCCCTCAAAGACTGAGAACTTGCCGTCGCTGGGCGCCCACTGCCAGTCGCGCGTGAAATGCGAGTGGAAACCGCCGTGCTCATGGTCGATGGAGCGCGGGAACCAGAGGTTGAGCACATCGTCATGCAGAGCGCCGTCGACTTCGGCAGCAAGCTTCAGGTAGGTTGCTGCGTCGGGCTTGGCGTCGGTGATCATCGATTGTGGGGTTGGCGTCTGTTGGCTTGCTCCAAGTGCCGCGCACAAAAGCAGGGGCAAAAGCGCCGGGAAACCGCTCTTCAATGCTGCATCTCCTCCAAGTTCATGTTCGCCGAGAATGCTAACACGGCGGCTGTTGGAGTCATCGGGATTCGAGATGTTTACCGTGGAATAACCGGGCACCCCCCAGCACCTTTAAATAGCTGATTCTGTGCCAGTTAATGACAGATCGGGCGTGAAGAATAGCTGCAAAATCCTCATGATTAAGGGCTTAAACTCTAAAATCCTGCAAACAAAAGAGTTGCGGGAGCCGTAATTGGGGCAAGTCCGACGCACAAGCCGCATAGGGGTGACACCTTTGCAATTTGTCTTGAGATGATTGTGCGCTAAAGAGGGGAAATTATCTGCAGTGTGTCACGAACAAAAGTGAGAGCTTTTGATGCTGTACCGAAGATGGGAGACGGCCTCTCGGAGCCGGCTTGCAGGAGTTGGCTTCAAACCGCGCGGTGCTGCTGCGTGCCGAAAGGGCGTGGTGGTGAACGACCGTGGAAAAGGCAGCCAGAAAGGTTGTCAGGTAGGTATCGAGGAGATGAGCGAAAGCAAACCGTCCGATGACGCATCGTTAATTACTTAAGGCGCTGTCGAAACTGGGGTCGTGCAGATGCTCCAGGATAAGCCGGGAAGGAACCTGTTTACGGTCGACGCGCAAGCCGCGCAGTGCGCGGCCTGCTTGCTCAGGATGACAATGGCGGGGAAGAGGTTGTGCTTTCCCACCATAAACGCAAACGAAATCGAGAGGCTAGTCCTCCGACCCCGCTACGCTCAGGGCGAGACACCCATTTTCGCGCGGATCGAAGCCGCGCTCTTACCGTGCCGACGCGGCGCTGGCAGAAGTCAGCTCGGCATCTTTGCTCTTCAGGTAGGCATCAACGGCCGCTGCGGCTTTGCGCCCTTCGCTGATAGCCCACACCACCAGCGACTGGCCGCGGCGCATGTCGCCGGCGGCGAACACTCCTTCAACCGAGCTCATGTAGTTATTGGTGGCCACGTTGCCGCGTGTGTCGAGCGCGAGACCGAGCTGCTCGATCATGCCCTTGCGCACCGGTCCGAGAAAGCCCATGGCGAGCAGCACCAGATCGGCATCGAGTGTGAACTCGGTGCCGGCGATGGCCTCGAACTTGGGCGGAGGACCCACGCGCACGCAGTGAAGCTGCTTGACATTGCCGTGCTCGTCGCCGGTGAACTTGACCGAGTTGACGCTCCAGTCGCGGACGCCGCCCTCTTCGTGCGAGCTCTCGGTGCGGAGCTGCAGAGGCCACAGCGGCCACGGCGTGTTGGGCGCGCGCTCGGCCGGAGGTTTCGGCATAATTTCAAACTGATGCACGCTCTTGGGACCCTGGCGATGGCTGGTGCCCAGGCAGTCTGCACCGGTATCGCCGCCGCCGATGATGATAACGCGTTTGCCGGTAGCGAGAATGGAACCGGCAGCCTGCATATTGGCCAGCAGAGCATCTTCCGCATCGCCTTCATTGCGGCGGTTCTGTTGCGGCAGAAACTCCATGGCGAAGTGGATGCCGTTCAATTCGCGTCCGGGAATCGGCAGATCGCGAGGATGCTCCGCGCCGCCGCACAACAGAATAGCGTCGTAGTTCTCGCGCAGCGACTCGACCGAGACATTGCCGCCCACGTGCGCATTGGTTTGGAAGTTCACGCCCTCGGCCTCCATCTGCGCAATACGGCGATCGAGCACGTGCTTCTCAAGCTTGAAATTCGGGATGCCATAACGCAGCAGTCCGCCGATGCGGTCGTTCTTCTCGAAAACAGTTACGGAATGGCCGGCGCGGCGAAGCTGCTGCGCCGCGGCGAGACCCGCGGGGCCGCTGCCGACGACAGCGACGAGTTTGCCGGTGGCCTGCTCGGGAGGTTCGGGATGAATCCAGCCCTCGTCCCAGGCCCTTTCAACAATCGAGCGCTCAATCAGCTTGATGGATACGGGAGGCTGGTTGATGCCGAGCACGCAAGCCGCCTCGCACGGAGCGGGGCAGATGCGCCCAGTGAACTCGGGAAAATTGTTGGTCGAGTGCAGGCGGCGAATCGCTGCTTCCCAGCGGCTGTTGTATACCAGGTCGTTCCAGTCGGGAATGATATTGTTGACCGGGCAGCCGGTGTGGCAGAACGGAACGCCGCAGTCCATGCAGCGTGCGCCCTGCTCGCGCTGCTTCTCTTCCGGAAAAGGTTCGTAAATCTCAAACCAATCTTTGATGCGCTCCCCGGGGTTGCGCCTTGTGGCCTGCTCGCGTTGCAGCTCGAGAAATCCTGTGACCTTACCCATGCTGCACCTCCGCGGTGGCTGTGGCTGCCACGGGTGGCGCCGTAGTAGGAGCATGATGTGCCGCTTCAGGCGAGGCGGCGCGCGCTACTCCCAGAACACGCTTGTACTCATGCGGGAACACTTTGATGAACCGCGGCTGCGCATCTGCCCAGTGCTCCAGCACCCATGCAGCTCGCGGGCTGCCGGTCAGGTCGCGATGCCGCTCGAGCAGGCCGCGAACCTTTTCGACGTCGGCAGCGTCGACGAGCGGCTCGAGATCCACACTAGCCTTGTTGCAGCGGCGCGAGCCAAAGTCGCCCTGATCGTCGTAGACATAGGCGATGCCGCCGCTCATGCCCGCGGCGAAGTTGCGGCCTGTGGAACCGAGCACAATGACCAGGCCGTTGGTCATGTACTCGCAGCCATGGTCGCCCACGCCTTCAACCACGGCGGTTGCGCCGGAGTTGCGGACCGCGAAGCGCTCGCCGGCGATGCCGTTCAGGAATGCCTCGCCGCTGGTTGCGCCGTAGAGCACCACGTTGCCGACCAGAATGCTTTCTTCGGGCAAAAAGCTCGAGGTCTTGGGCGGATAGGCAATGATCCGGCCGCCGGAGAGGCCCTTGCCCAGATAATCGTTCGAGTCGCCTTCAAGCTCGAGTGTCACGCCGTTGGGCACGAACGCGCCGAAGCTCTGGCCGGCCGAGCCCCGGAATTTGAAATGGATAGTGCCGTCGGGCAATCCATCTGACCCGTAGCGGCCTGCAATCTCTCCGCCCAGCATCGCGCCCACGGTGCGATGCACGTTGCGGATAGCGAAGCTGGCCTTCACAGGCTCTTGCGTTTCCAGAGCTCGTGCTGCCTTTTCGATGAGGATGTGATCGAGAGCCTGGTTGAGGCCGTGATCCTGCGCCTGCGTCCGGCGGCGCGACACGCGCGAGGGCAGAGTGGGCGAGTAGAGAATCTGCGAGAGATCGATGCCCTTGGCCTTCCAGTGCGCATCGGCGACGGACGCGTCGATGCGGTCGACGCGGCCCACCATCTCGTCAACGGTGCGGAAGCCCAGCTTCGACATATGCTGGCGCATCTGCTCGGCGATGAAGAAGAAGAAGTTGATCACGTGCTCAGGCGTGCCGGTAAAGCGCGCGCGCAGAACCGGGTCCTGCGTCGCGATGCCCACGGCGCAAGTATTCAAGTGACACTTGCGCATCATGATGCAGCCCATTGAAATCAGGGGCATTGTGGCAAAGCCAAACTCCTCGGCGCCGAGCAGCGCAGCGATCACCACGTCGCGGCCGGTCTGCAGCTTTCCGTCAGTCTGGACGCGGATGCGGCTGCGCAGATCGTTGAGCAGCAGCACTTGCTGTGTCTCTGCGAGACCGAGTTCCCAGGGCAGGCCGGCGTGCTTAATGGAGCTGAGCGGCGAAGCGCCGGTACCGCCGGTGTCGCCGGAGATGAGAACCACATCGGCGTGCGCCTTTGAGACGCCGGCCGCAACCGTGCCCACGCCAACTTCAGAGACCAGCTTGACGGCGATGCGTGCCTGCGGGTTCACGTTCTTCAGGTCGTAGATGAGCTGTGCCAAATCCTCAATTGAGTAAATGTCGTGGTGCGGCGGAGGCGAGATCAGTCCGACTCCGGGGATGGAGTGGCGTATCCGCGCAATTTCTCCATCGACCTTGTGGCCCGGCAATTGCCCGCCCTCACCCGGCTTCGCGCCCTGAGCCATTTTGATCTGCAATTCGGTGGCGTTGACGAGATAGTTGGTGGTGACGCCGAAGCGGCCGCTGGCGACCTGCTTCACGGCGCTGCGCCGCAAGTCGCCGTTCGCATCGGGCTTGAAGCGCGCCTCGTCTTCGCCGCCTTCGCCGGTGTTCGACATGCCGCCCAAGCGATTCATGGCGATGGCCAGAGTTTCGTGCGCCTCTTTCGAAATCGACCCGAAGCTCATGGCGCCGGTCGTGAAGCGCTTCACGATCTCCTTGGCCGGCTCGACTTTTTCAATCGGGACCGGCTTCTCGGCATACTTGAGCTTGAGCAGGCCGCGCAGCGTGCTCAGGTTGCGATTCTGGTCGTCGATAAAGTCGGTGTATTCCTGGAACGTGGCAAAGTTGTTGGTGCGGACCGCGTGCTGCACCTTGCTGATGGTGAACGGATTCAGCAGGTGGAACTCGCCGCCCTCGCGGTATTGGTACTGGCCGCCCACCACCAGGTCGGTTTCAGAGTCAGTGAGCGGCTGGTACGCGTAGGCGTGCTTCATCTGCGCTTCGCGGGCCAGCACCCCGAGGCCGACGCCTTCCACGCGCGATGCGGTGCCGGGGAAGTAGGCGTCGACCAGCGACTTGTTGAGGCCGACCGCTTCAAAAACCTGCGCTCCGCGATAGCTTTGCAAAGTTGAAATACCCATCTTCGAGAAGGTCTTCAGCAGCGCCTTGTTGATGGCCTTGATGTAGTTCTTCTCGGCGTACTCGGCCGTTATGTCCGCGGGAATCAAGCCGCGGCGATGCAGGTCGTGAATGGTCTCAATCGCCAGATAAGGATTGATGGCGCTGGCGCCGTAGCCGATCAGCAGCGCGAAGTGCATCACCTCGCGTGGCTCGCCGCTTTCAATAATCAGTGCGACCTGGGTCCGGGTCTTGTCGCGCACCAGCCGATTATGCACAGCGGCCATGGCCAGCAAACTTGGCACCGGCGCGTAGGTGGCGTCGACGCCTCGATCGGAAAGGATGAGCAGCGTGTAGCCGGAGTTGACGGCATGCGCGGCGCGAGTGCTCAGATCGTCCAGCGCCTGCTTCAGGCCCTTTTCGCCGTCTTCGGCACGAAAGAGCGCGGGCAGCGTGGTGGCCAGCAGATCGCCGGAAGAGACGCGGCGCAGCTTCTCCAAATCGCGGTTGGTCAAAATCGGATGCGGCAGCTTGAGCGTGTGGCAGTTCTCAGGCTCCTCATTCAGAATGTTGCGCTCAGTGCCGATGTAGCTGATGAGCGACATCACCAGCTCTTCGCGAATCGGATCGATGGGTGGATTCGTCACCTGCGCAAAGAGCTGCTTGAAGTAGTTGAAAAGCGGTTGCGGCCGGTCGGAGAGGCAGGCCAGCGGCACGTCGGTGCCCATTGAGCCGACGGGTTCCTCGCCCTTGGCCCCCATCGGCGCCAGCAGGATGCGCAGATCCTCTTCGCTGTAACCGCAGGCGCGCTGGCGCCGCAGCAGTGTTTCGTGGTTCGAAGCGATCACGCGCTTGGGCTCAGGCAACATATCGAGCGTCACCTGCTCTGCCTTGAGCCATTCGCCGTAAGGCTGGCGCGCGGCCAAATCCTTCTTGATCTCCGCGTCGGAGATAATGCGCTGCTGAACCGTGTCCACCAGGAACATGCGGCCGGGCTGCAGGCGCCCCTTCTTGCGCACATCCTCGGGTGGAACATCGATCACTCCGGCTTCCGAAGCAAGCACCACCAAGTCATCCTTGGTCACAATGTAGCGGCCGGGGCGCAGGCCGTTGCGGTCGAGTGTTGCACCAATCACCTTGCCGTCGGTGAAGGCGATGGCCGCCGGTCCGTCCCAGGGCTCCATCAGCGACGCGTGGTACTCGTAGAAGGCGCGCTTGTCCTCATCCATGTCGGGGTTGCCCGCCCAGGCCTCGGGGATCAGCATGGCCATCACGTGGGGCAGGGAACGGCCGGACTGGTAGAGAAACTCCACAGCGTTGTCGAGCGAAGCGGAGTCAGAGTTGCCGGGGCCGATGATGGGATAAATGTCGTCGATCTTGCTGTCGTAGAGCGGGGTCTCGAAGATCGACTGGCGGGCGGTCATCCAGCTCACGTTGCCGCGGATGGTGTTGATTTCGCCGTTGTGGCAGATGTAACGGTAGGGGTGGGCGAGCTTCCAGCTCGGGAAAGTATTGGTAGAGAAGCGCTGGTGAACGAGGATGAGCGCGCTGGTAACCAGCGGATTGGCCAGCTCAAAGTAGAACTTCTCAATCTGCGGTGCCAGCATCAGGCCCTTGTAAATGATGGTGCGACAGGAGAACGAGGGAATGTAAAAAGTCTCCTTGTCCACGATGTCTGAAGCTGCAATCTCGTTCTCCGTCTTCCGGCGGATGCGATAGAGCAGGCGCTCGAAGGCTTCCTCTTCCAGACCCTCGGGGCGGCTGACAAAAAGCTGCTCGATGTAGGGCTGCGAGTTGCGCGCCTCGCGGCCAATGGCATCGCCATTCACCGGCGTGTCGCGCCAGCCGAGGACGGTGCAGCCTTCTTCCTGGGCAATTCGCTCGAAGACGCCCTCGCAGCGCAGGCGGCTGTGCTTCTCAACCGGCAAAAAGCAATTGGCCACGCCGTAGTAACCGGCTTCAGGCAGGCTCATGCCCAGCTGGCCGCATTCGCGCACAAAAAAAGCGTGGGGAATCTGGATGAGAATACCGGCGCCGTCGCCGGTCTCCGGGTCGCAGCCTGCCGCTCCGCGATGGGTCAGGTTGATGAGCACCTCAAGTCCCTTGCGGATAATCTCGTGGCTCTTTTCTCCACGAATATTGGCCACAAGCCCCATGCCGCAGGCGTCATGCTCGTTCTGAGGGTGATACAAGCCCTGGGGATCGGGTACACGGAGGCGATATCTCGAAGATTCCATGGCAGCCTTTTCAAGCGAAAATTGTGCGGTTAATCAGTGCGTCAAGAATAGTAAGAGACACGATCGGCGAGCGATTCCGGCAAAGGAGATCGCAGTTTTTCTGTTCGGAAAAGGTTGGTTCTGAGCAGCCCGGCCGCACCCGGAACTGCACTATCTTTAATATAACGAAAAAATCATGACGCCGCAGAACTTCGTTGGGCGCACTGTGCGGAACTGGACCAGCCGTTCGGGCTGCGAGGGTCTGTATCATGGTCCTGATGGCCTGCAAAGCAAGTGCAACCAATACGATCCTCGTCACCGGCGGCGCGGGGTTCATCGGCTCGAACTTCGT
>DATJSB010000322.1:0-14510 GCA_035504315.1 Occallatibacter sp. | reverse complement strand
AGCGATGCAAAGGTCACAGCGATATCGACTGGCTGGACGAGTTGATGGTATTCGCCGGGCTTGAACGGAGTTCCGTAGAAAGCCAGCGGCACGTGACGATCGTAGTTCCACGGTGTGAAGTGGTTGGTTCCCGCAAGCGGGCTGACGCCGGCCATCTGGTATGCGTCGAGAATCATCATCACAAACCAGTTGCCGTGATCGGCGTAGCTGTGGGCCAGCAGCGTGCCCCACTCGCTGGGCGGGAGTTGGCCGCCGGCGAGTTGCAGGCGCGTGTAAACGTACTGAATGCGAGGGCCCGGGTCGAGGCGATGGCCGGAAGGCTGAACGATGGTGGGCGGATTGTCCTTTATGAACGGGAGCGGGTTGGAGTCCTGACTGGCTACGGCTTCGGGCAGCAGCGCGGCGACAGCTTCTTCAGCGGTCTTTTCGTCGACACCGGCTTTTTTGAAGGCGCGCTGGTCGAGATAGACATAGGGCAGGTCGGGATTGGGCAGCAGGTAAGTTTGTTTTTCGCCGGCCTTCGAGAATCGTTTGTTCAGCTCCGCATTCAGCTTGTCGTAGACCTTGTCCATATTTACAACGGCGCCATGCACTCCCAGCTTGGCGGCGTCGCCGGGGATGGGCGCGATGCCGTGATCGGCGGTGAGCGCGAGCCAGACGTTCTTGAGGCCGATTGAACCGTCGAGCCAGGTGAAGAAATTGTCGAGGTCGTGGTCGAGCGAGACGATCATCTGCTCTTCGAATTCGGAGTCGGGGCCGAACTGGTGGCCCTGGATGTCGTTGGCCGAGAGCGAAACGACGACAAGGTCGGTGACGCCGTGCTGGCCGAGGTGCTCGCCTTCAATGAGCGCCTTGGTGAAATCGAGTTCGTAGCTGTTGGCAGCAGGAGTGCGGCCGACGAGCTCGTAGAACTCGGTGGTTGCGGTGTCGACGTTGGCGTCGCGCTCGGCCTGCTGAATGCGGCCGCTGGCGTTGAAGGTCTTGGCCCAGTCGGGCAAATGCTGCATGTAATAGGTGGAAGTTGTGAACTGGCCGCTGATGGGGTCGATCCAGAAGGCGCCGTTGGCGGCCTGGCCGGCGGGCAGAATGGCGGCGCGATCTTTGAGCGAGACGCCGTAGACGCGGGCGCGGCCTTGCGTGGCGAGGCGCAGTTCGTCGCCGAGCGTGGTGGCACGGAGGTTCAAAGGCGACGCGCCGATGACGAATTTTGGCGCGGTCGAGGGCGCGCCGGGCTGGTTGGCGGGGATGGAATCGTGGGGCAGATCGACCAACTCGTAGCGTTCATCCTCGACCGAGCTGACCTGGTGGTCGTAGCTGCGCGCCGGGTCCCACCACTCGTTGGACTCGATGCCGTGGCCGTCAGTGTAGGCGCCGGTGCCGATGGTGGAGTGGCCGGGCGCGGTCTTGGTATTGGCGTAGTCGTAGTAGCAGTCGGTGAACCAGGCGCCTTCTTTCATGAAGAGGTTGAAGCCGCGGCCTTTGAATTCGGCGGCATCGCGATTGAGGTAGTCGCCCCGGAACTGGTCGATGACCACGATGACGATGAGCTTGGGATTGCCGACGTAGGCCTGCGCAGAGGCGCCGAGCGGAGCGAGCAGAAATGCGATGGCGGCGAGGAATGCGGAAAAGGCGAGAGCGGGGATTCTAAGGTAGCGGGAAGGAAAGGACATGGCTCGATTGTATGAAGCCGGGGGCTACATTGGGTTAAAGAAACAGGCGGCGAAGGGCGTGAAACCCCACGCCGCCTTCAGTTGCAAATTCAAACGGCAACAGGTTCCTCAGCGTGCGCGGGTTGGGGATGGACATCGAAGGGAACGCGATCGTGTTTGCAGATGGTCTTGATGGCGGGGCGCGCGGTCATGAGGCCTGAGGGCAATCCGCCGCCGGGCATAACCCACTGGCCCACCATGATGAAGCGGTCGAGCCCGGGAAGCGTGTTGGGCAGCGGACGGAAACCCGATCCGGGCTCGGGCAGCCAGCCCTCCATGGTGCCCTGCCAGTTGCCGGTGTAGCGATAGACCGAGGCAGGTGTGGCGACGTCTACGGTCTCGATGGCTGCTTGCACGCCGGGGATCCGTTTCTCGAGCAGCTCGATGACCGTGTCTGCGATGCGTTTCTTCTCGCGGTGATACGCGACAAGATTGTTGGCGCGCAGATCGGCCCAGTACTTGAAATTGCGCGTGGGAAGAAGGCAGGTGACGGCAGTCTTTCCCAAAGGGGCAAAGGTGGGGTCGAAATTGAAGATGCGGAATGAGAGGTTGTAGTGGTCGGTTTCAGGATCGACGGTGATCGGCGTCTCGAGAATCCGGCTCAGCATGGGGGGCTGATCGTGAAGATCGAGCGCCACGCCGAGAGAGATTTGCAGATACGAGGCGAAGAGCGGCTTCTCGTCGTACCTTTTGCGGGTTGCGTCGTCGAGATACTTGCCGCCCAGAAGATCGAAGATGGTTGCGTGACCGTCGGCCGCGGAGATGACCCAATCGGCGAGGATCGTTTCCCCGTTGGTCAGCTCGACTCCAATTGCGTGGTTGTTTTCGACGAGAATGCGCGCGGCTTTGGCCTTGAAGCGGATTTTTCCGCCAAGGCTGGCGATTTTATCTTCGATCAGACGGATGAGAGCCTGGGCTCCGCCGATGCAGTAGCCGGCGTTGCCGTTGTTCATCCAGGCGAGTGACAGTACGATGGCGAGCGCCGGCATTTTTCCAATGTCGCCGGTGGAGAAGAAGCTCTTGAGCAGCGGATCGGCGAAGTGTTTGGAGTATTCTTTGCCGCTGATATTCGAGAGCCTGCTAAGGACGGGAAATACGGGCAGATCGCGCAGCATGTTAAGCCAATTGCCTGAGAAGCCAGCCGAGGGATCGAGCACCCTGAACTTGGCGAGAACGTGCATGGAGTGGATCAGATCGCGGATGGCCGGGGCGTCATGGGGAGTGCGGCGCAGCAGTTCGGCCTCAAGACGATCGATATTGGTAAACACAGTAAGACTGTCGCCGGCTTCGGTTTCAATGCGGACAAACTCTTGTGGATCGATGAAGCAGAGCTTGTCGATGTCGCAGACTTCCTGCCACTGTGCGTGGAAATCGGCGCCTGGCTTTGAGCCGACGAGCCAATGGAGGCAAGTTTCGAAGGTGTACGCGCCGCGGCGCCAGCTCATGGCTAGTCCGCCGGCCATGTCGTGCATCTCGAGCACTTCGACCTCGTAGCCGCATTTAAGCGCGTAGACAGCGGCGCAGAGTCCGGCGATGCCGCCGCCAACGATCACGATCTTGCGTCCATGTTGGTTCATAAGAAGACAATCCCCCTATTCGCAGGAGCCGCGGGACCGGGTGCAGTTACGGAGAGAAGAACGATTACAGCAGAGGCCTGAGATATGCACACGGAGAGGACAGATACAAGAGTCAGGCCGTGAAAAGGGGCCCGCGGTTACGCGATGATGATGGCGCGCGGAGGCGGGGAAAAGCCGTGACCAGAGTCACGGGAGTGGAGTGGCCTGGGTGGGCTTGGCTGCGCCAGGGTCGATCAGCAGGCGCAGGTGTGCGCAATTTCTTCAATGCTGCTTTTCGGCGGCGCGATGGGGAAAGATGAGTACGCAGAGGACGATGGCGGCGGCCAGGACACCTGAAGCGGTATAGCGGCTGATAGCGAATCCTCCCTGGGCGATGGGCTTGTCAAAGAGGTCGCCGGAGACAGCGCCAAGCGGACGCGTAAGAATGAAGGCCGCCCAGAAGAGTGTGGTTTTGTTGATCCTGGTAAAGAGGTGGAGCAGGAGCACGATGACCAGCGCGCCGCCGAAGAGCGCTACTCCGCCGAGGTAGCCGATGCCGAGGTCGTCGGCAGCCCAGTCGCCGAGTGCAGTACCGAGGGTCTGCGAAAACATGATGGTGACCCAGTAAAAGATTTCGGGCTTGGCGGAGCTGACGCTGCCCACCGAAACGGTGCCCATGGTCCAGTACCAGACGGCCAGTGAGGCCATCAAAAGGCCGAAAAGCAGAGCACTGCCCCAGGCGTAGCCCAACCCTTCAGACCGGTCGGTGAGGTCGGCCAGGGTGGTGCCTACGGTGGTGGTGGCCACGATGGTGAGCCAGTAGAGAAACGGATGGAACTTGCCGGTCTTGACCTGGGCGAGCACCACTACAAGAAAAACAACCGCCAGAATTGCCGTTCCGACAGCGTAAGCCGTGTCCTGGCTCATATGAAAAGCCGAGGGGAGAAACGACATGGTGACCGCATCGCCGCCGGTTTCGCCCAGAGTGGTGCACAGAATCTTGATGATCCAGAAGGAGAAGGTGACAGCGGCAACTTTGCTCAGGCCGTTGGAGGATTGCGGTGCGGCGGTGATCTCGGACAAAGCAGAGTCCTCGGATATGCGAAATTGGCGTGCTGTCCCACCCAAGCCAGGCTTGGATGGGGCACTCATTTTCGTGCCTGTTTGACACTGGGGAGCCGGGGTTCGTGCTGTCCCACCCTGACCGCAAAAAACGCGGTCAGGATGGGGCACCCATTTTCGTGACTGGTCGAGATGATGTTCGGCTACGCGGTTACGGGCTCGCTGGAGTCCACCTTGACGGGCGTAAGCCAGCCGAAGCGGTCGGGCTTGAGGCCATTGGCGATGCCGAAGAACTCATCCGAGATGCGCCTGGTGATCTCGCCCGCCTTGCCGTCACCGATGACGATGCGATCGATGGAGCGGATGGGCGAAACTTCGGCCGCGGTGCCGGTGAAGAAGACCTCGTCGGCGATGTAGAGCAGTTCGCGCGGAATGGGCTGCTCAGTGACGGTGAGGCCCAGGTGACGGGAGATGGTGAGCACGCTGTCACGGGTGATGCCGGAGAGCGCGGAGTTGGCCAGGGGCGGCGTAAACAGCACGCCATTGCGGACGATGAAGATGTTTTCGCCCGAGCCCTCGCTCACCAGGCCGTTCACGTCAAGACCGATGCCCTCGTGATAGCCGTTCACCTCGGCTTCCATCTTGATGAGCTGCGAGTTCATGTAGTTGGCGCCCGCTTTGGCCAGCGCCGGCATGGTGTTGGGCGCGAGGCGGTTCCAGCTTGAGACACAGACATCGGCGCCGCCATGGCCGGCTATGTATTTGCCCCACGGGTAATTGGCGATATAGACCTCGATGGGCGAACGGAGCGGGTTGACGCCCATCTCGCCGTAGCCGCGAAAGACGATGGGGCGGATATAGCAGGGTGCAACGCCATTGGCTTCGATGGTGTCAACGACCGCGGCGCAAAGCTCTTCGAGCGAGAAAGGGATGTCCATGCGGTAGATTCGGGCCGAGTCGATGAGCCGTTGCATGTGCTCGGGGAGGCGGAAGACCGCCGAGCCCTGCGGCTGACCATAGCAACGAATGCCTTCAAAGACGCTGGAGCCATAGTGGATGACGTGGCTCATGACGTGGATATTGGCCTGGTCCCAGGGGATAAGGGTGCCATTGTGCCAGATTTTGTCGGTAGCTTGGATGGGCATTGTGGGTCGAAAAACTCCTTGGTGCGCGCAGCACGCACACATAGTTAGGGTATCGCGAATTGGAGTTGGCTGTCACGGATGGTTCGAACGGGTGGCCGGGGGGGTCCCGGATAGACACTTCCTGCAAGCGGATTTCGCCAGCCGTTGGCCGCCGGCAACACGAAATCTCACCGAAAGTGTCAGAGACCGCCAAATATTGCCGCCTGTTCTCAATCGAGAATTTCGCCCGCTCGATTTCAGCCCCTTACTGAACCTCGCATAAGAGAGTGACGACTGGCGCGTTTCGCGGTAAGCGGAGAGCATGACCCGAGTAAGTGTGGAAGGTCGGGACTTTGCTGCCATGCAACAACGTGGCCGGACAGCGGCACGGCTGTTTGCCGCCGATCGCCTGTGGCAGGCAGAGATCGCGCGAGAACTGCACGTCAGCCGACAGAGTGTGAGTCGGTGGTACGAAGCATGGCGGACAGATAAGCCACGCTGGATTGATGCTTCTGGCCACGTTGATCCGGCATTGCTCCCACGTTTCAGTCGTCATCCACGTGTATGCCGTAGCTACACAGGCAACGAACCGACTCCTGCGGCAGGACTCTCACCTGCAAGATACTGAGCAGCTTTTCAGTCCACTCAGAAAGGTATGTCTTCGTCCGTGATCTCGGCGCTCTGCGCAAATTCGTCGGTGCCGGCAGGCGGGCGCTGGTCGTATGATGCGGCCTGCTGAGTCGAGCGGTTGTAGGGCCCTGAGCCCTCTTCGCGGCCCGAGAGCAACGACAAATCGTTGATGATGATCTCGGTGCGGTAGCGCTTGGCGCCGGTCTCTTTGTCGTCCCAGCTACGGGTCTGGATTTTGCCCTCGATGTAGAGCTTTGAGCCCTTTTTCACATAATCGCGAATAATCTCGGCGGTGCGGCCGAAGCCCACCAGGTTGTGCCACTCGGTCTTGTCCTGCCAGTTGCCCTGGGGGTCTTTCTGGCGGTCGCTGGTTGCCAGGGTCAGATTGGCCACCATGGTGCCGCCGCCGGTGGAACGAATTTCAGGGTCCTTGCCTACATTGCCCAGAAGGATGACTTTGTTGACGCTCTTTGCCATTTTTCGTGCTCCAGTAAGCAGAAAGAATAGCAGAATAGCGAGCGCCCTCACAGTTTCACAGGGAGGGGGTGGGGGTATTTTCCAGCTATTAGCTCTTAGCTGCCGGCTTCGCCGGCGCCGGTAAACCCGCTGTGCTTGTTTCTCAGTGACCATTACTTACAACGATATTTGGGGGGACAAGAGAACAACCAAATTCTGCTTTTTCACGACCCCCATAACCCGCCACCAAAGCCAGAAAAGTTATGAATATTGCGAAAACCCCGATAGCAACACCATGCACTAGGCGTATCTGTGTCAACCATTTTATTGCCTTTCTATCTTATTGATTCATAATGCTTTCCGATCCGTTAAGGAAATCCTCCACCAGCCCCTTGAAAAATCTTCTCTTCTCTGGCTAACTAATACTTTAGTTGTCGCGTCTATGGGATTGTAGGGCCTGACGGGACACGGAAAGAAGGCGGATCGGACAAGGAAACCGTCCCTCAGGGGCTAAAGCCCCGACGTTTAGGGGAGTTTTGCGGCACGAGTAAACTCGTGCCCTTGTTACAAAACTCCAATCCAGGACCTTTTCGCTAAGCTGTGAATTCGTGCCCTTTCAAAACGGACCGAGAGAAGCATGCCTCCACGCAAATCCAACACGCTGACTGAAGCCGAGTTGAGGCTGATGAAGATTCTGTGGCGGCGCGGCGAATCGGCTGTAACCGATCTACAAAGAAACTCACGACCTCACTCTACTCGATGCGCTTCGCCCGTTTCATCCATTGCGGGTCGGCGAAGCCGGTGGTGCCCTTTCAAAACGGACCGAGAGAAACATGCCTCCACGCAAATCAAACACGCTGACTGAAGCCGAGCTGAGGCTGATGAAGATTCTGTGGCGGCGCGGCGAATCGGCTGTAACCGATCTGGTGGCAGCCCTGCCCGATAGCGAACCGCTGGCCTACAACTCCGTACTGACGACCATAAGGATCCTGGAACAAAAAGGTTACGTGGAGCACCGGCAGGAGGGCCGCGCCTTCGTCTACCGGCCAAGCGTGGCCGAGGACGAGGCTAGCCGCTCTGAAGTGAAGCACGTGCTGAGCCGGTTCTTCGGCAACTCCCGCGAACGGCTGCTGCTCTCGCTGCTGGACGACCACGAAATCTCCCGCGAAGAACTCGAGCGGCTGAAGGCGGCAATCCAGAGCGCCGGTCCGGATGCAATCGAAGAAAGTGGTACTGGCATCAAATTACCTGGAGGCAAAGAATAGCTCATGCCGACTTTGCCGCTGGTTTCATCGGTTCTCTCCCACTTTGACAGCGCGGCATTGTGGACTGCGCCTGCCGAAGTGTTTCACAGCTTCGCCCATTGGGCCGCGCCGGCCGCCGTCACTGCGTTGTGGCAAGGCGCAATGGTTGCGGCGGGGCTTGCCCTTTGCGTGCGCCTGGTTCCTCGCGTTGCGGCAGCTCACCGCTTTGCGGCGTGGGCAGCCGGGTTCGGCGTCCTTGTTGCGCTGCCGTTTGCAGCGGCTGCTGCGCATCTATTCGCATTGCGACCGGGATCGGAATTCGGTTTCGACAGCGCGGCTTCCCTACCCTCAACTTCGCATCCCTGGCTTTCGCATCCCTCACTGGCCCATCCCTTGCTCAACTTGAGCGATCGCTGGAGTCTGGCGATTGCAGCTTTGTGGGTGGTGGTTGCGCTGGTGCGGGCCGTCGATCTCCTGGTCCATACGGTCCGGCTGCGCCGGCTGTGGAAGTCGGCAACCCCGGTCGCAATGCCCCAAAACCTGGCTGCCGCGCTATGCGCGAGCCTGGACTCTGAAACCGGCAAACGGCGGACAAAATTCGAGCTCTGCACCACGCGCGAGCTCGACCGCCCCAGCGTCATCGGATTCTTTGCGCCGCGCATTCTCATTCCCGATTGGCTCTTCGAAAAGCTCACGCGGCAGGAACTGGAGCAGGTTGTTCTGCATGAGTCTGAGCACCTGCGGCGGCGCGACGACTGGACCAACCTGCTGCAGAAGCTGTGCCTGGTGGTTTTCCCGCTTAACCCGGCGCTGGCGTTTGTCGAGCGGCGGTTGTGCCGCGAGCGCGAGATGGCGTGCGACGAGGGTGTAGTGCGGCGGACGCAGGCTCCCCGCGCCTACGCGGCCTGCCTCGCGGGCCTGGCCGAGCGGCACATCCAGCACCGCGCCGAGGCCTTGTCGCTGGGTGCGCGCGCCAAAGCGCTGACTCTTAGTGCTTATGAGCGGCGGCCGGAGCTGGCGCGCCGCGTGCACAGCATCCTGGTGCGGCGCAGCGCGATGCATCCGCTGGCAGGCCGTGCCCTGCTTGGCGCCGTCGGCTGTGTGCTGGCCATCGGCGCCGTCGAGCTGGCACGCTGCCCGCAACTGGTGGCATTTGTGCCGTCCGCTCCCAAAGTTACCGCCGAAACCGCGCAGATGGTTCCCGAGCAATTGCGCGGCGACAAGGTCTTCTTGCCCACTGACGCGACGCCGGCAGGCTCGCATTTCCGGGCCATCAACACAATGGCCATCCTGCCGCAGACGGTGCGGCAGCGCATTGCCTCCGGCGAGGCTCCCAGTCACGCCTCCAACCACCGCGCAACGGCATCCGAGCCAGCTTCGCACGCTCCCGGCACCAGCATCCTTCGCTCGGCCATCCACGCAGCCCAGGACGTCAAGAGCTCTTCACCCGGCGTGGTGGCCGATAACGTCAAGGCCGTTGCCCCGCTGCAAGTTGCCCCGCTTCAATCGGAGTTGATTGTCTTCACAACCTACGAACAGGTGCAGGCTCCCGGCGGCGAACTCGGCGACAAGGTGATTTCGGATTACGATTCCGGGACGGCCGCAAATGCGAAGCCAAGCCCCGCCGGCGCCGGCCAGATCACCATCACGCGGTTGATCTTCAGAGTCTACCCAGCCGGCCTGAAAGCGGCGACCGCGATCCCCGTGTCGGCGACAAAGCCCGGCACGGCCGCGCAATCGGCCGCGCACATCACGAGTGAGGCTGCCGGCGAACCTGCGAACCAGGCCGCGCATCCTCACGCGAATTTCCCGGCCAGCCAGTTCCACGCAGTGGCGCTGGGCAACGGCTGGTTTGTCATTCAACTCTAGAAACATTGAACTTCAACAACATGGAGCGAACCAACATGAACACATCAACTAAATCATTAGTAGAAGTCGCGAAGAAGCTGGCAATCCCTGCCGGCATCGTCGCGACACTGGTCCTGAGCTTTGAATTTGTCACCACCCACTTCACTGCCCACGCGGCGCCGGCGGCCGGGCCGCTCGACAGCTCAAGTGTTGAGCCGCTGGTTGCCCTCGACAACGCAGTGGAGGCCGTGGCGGCGCGCGTAACGCCGGCCGTGGTGAACGTCGCAGTTACGTCGCGCGTCTCGGCCGATGAAACCGGAGACGACAGCGACGGCCAGAACGGCGGCCAGGGATTCGGCGGCATCAACCCGCAGGATCTGCCGCCTGGATTCCGCCAGTTCTTCTTCTTTGGCCCCAACGGCCAGGGTATGAAGCCACAGCCGCAGATTGAGCACGGCATCGGCAGCGGCGTCATCATTTCGCCCGACGGCTATATTGTGACCAACGACCACGTGGTCGACGGCGCCACGCAGATTCGCGTCACCCTCGACGATCGCCGCGTCTTCAACGGCAAGCTGATCGGCGTTGACAAGCTCAATGACCTGGCCGTAATCAAGATCGACACCCACAACCTGCCCAGCCTTTCGTTTGGCGATTCAACCAAGCTGCGCCCCGGGCAGACGGTGCTTGCCTTCGGCAATCCCTTCGGCAACTTCCCGTTTACGGTCACGCGCGGCATCATCAGCGGTCTTGACCGGCCCAACCCCTACTCCAACGATGCGCGCAAGCCGGGCGACTATATCCAGACTGATGCGGCCATCAACCCCGGCAACTCGGGCGGCCCGCTGGTTGACGCCTACGGCCAGGTCATCGGCATCGACACTTTCATCATCTCCAACAGCGGCTCGTTTGCCGGCGCCGGCTTCGCGATTCCCGCTCAGCTGGTAAAGGCCTCGACTGACGAGATCATCAAGTCGGGCACTGTGCACCACGGCTACCTGGGCATCAGCATGAACGCGGTGACGCCCGACAATGCCAGCTTCTTCAACCTGCCTGACGCATCGGGAGCCATCATCAGCGAAGTTACGCCTGACTCGCCTGCCGACCACGCCGGACTGAAGAGCGGCGACGTTATTCGTTCGCTCAACGGCAAAACAATTCCCAATGCCAGCGCGCTGCAGGTTGCGGTGAGCGAAATGACGCCGGGAACCCCGATCGACCTGGGCATTCTGCGCAATGGCAAGGAGATGAGCATCCACATCACGGTGGGCGAGTTCCACGCCAAGGGAGTGGAAGAGGCTTCGAACACGAATGGCAGCGGATCGCAGGGCGGCAAACTGGGCCTCGCGCTCGATGAGCTTACGCCCGATGTGCGCCAGCAGTTCAACATTCCCGACCGTGTAAAGGGCGCCGCGATTGAAACCGTTCGCCCCGGCAGCGCCGCCGACGATGCGGGGCTGTCGCCGGGCGACGTAATTCTTGAAGTGAACCGCAAACCCGTCGACGGCCCCGAAAGCTGCGTGAGCGCCATTCACGCCGTTCCTGCAGGCAAAGACGTTCTGCTGCTGGTGTGGTCGAACGGCGGCGCGAGCTACCGCGTTCTGCACCCCACAGAGAATGTTGGATAAGATCGGCTTTTCTGCAACTGTTCGGGCAAGGTGGTACGCATTCCGGTCCGCTGCATCAAGCTAGTCAGCGGACCGGCGCGTTTTTGCACCGGCCTGCTCCCATAGCCACTCCTATACTCGAAGCATGGCGCAGCCCAGGGCATGCGGATGGGAGCTTGAAGAAGCAGCGCGGCGCGCGGGTGCAATGCGCATTGCCGGACTGGATGAAGTGGGCCGCGGTCCGATGTTCGGGCCGGTAGTCGCAGCCGCAGTCATCCTTCCCAAGGGCTGCCCCCTCGAAGGCCTGACCGATTCAAAAAAGCTCGCGCCAAAGATGCGCAACCAGTTCGACGGCGCGATTCGCGCCAATGCGATCGCGTGGGCTGTCGCGGCAGTCGGTGTGGAGACCATCGACCGCATCAACATTCGCCGCGCCTCGCTGCTGGCCATGCGCATGGCCGTCGGCAAGCTGGCGCTTGAGCCGGACTATCTGCTCATCGACGGCCTCGACACTCTCGATGACATCGAATGGCCATGCCGGCAGCAGGCCGTGGTGCAGGGCGACGCAACCAGCATGTCGATTGCCGCAGCGAGCGTGCTGGCCAAGGTGTACCGCGACCGCATGATCGTCGAGCTCGACGCCGTCTATCCCGGATACGGGCTGGCGCGGCACAAAGGCTACTGCTCGGCCGAGCATCTTGAAGCGCTGAAACGCCTGGGGCCCACCCCGCTGCACCGCAGGAGTTACCGCCCCGTGGCCCAGACGGCGCTACAATTTCCTGAGTGACAAACGTTGCTGGTGAACGGCCATGAAACGCCTCTCGCTTTTGGCATTGGCGGCAGCATGCCTCATGCTGACTGGCTGTCCGGACGATAATGCCCCGCGCAAACCCGACCCTACCAAGGGCACCGTGACCGGCCTCGTACTTTGCACCGACACCGGCAAGCCGGCCCGCTTTGCCTCGGTGATGTTGTTGCCCGCCTACGATCCCAAAACCGCCGGGACCGGTCCCGACAAAGACACGGTCGATCTGGACGAAACGGGCACCACCAGCCTCGACGGCAAATTCAAGATTGAGGCCGTGCCTCCGGGCGACTACTACGCTTTTGCCATGCTCGACGGCTACATCGACCCGACGCTCGCCGTCGACGAGAACCGGCTTGGCTCCGGGGCCTCGGAGCGCGAAAAGGTCGCTGACGAGATCGAACAATGGAAAGATCATCTCGTCAAGCTCACCGTCGCGGCGCAGCACATTACCGACATCAACGTATCCATCGATCGCGGTGCTGAGATTGACGGCACGGTGAGCTACGACGACTCCAGCCCGGCCATCGGAATCCGCTTTGCGTTGCTGCGCAAAACCGCCCAGGATCGTTGGATCAAGATCGGCTCAAACGGCGACGACGACTGGCCTTCAGACGTGAAGAGCGACGGCCGCGGCCGCTACAGCATCCCCAATCTGGCTGACGGCGAATACAAGGTTTGCGCCCTGCTGCCGGGGAAAGACGAAAACGCGTCGCCGAAGTTCTGCTTTGGCGGCGGCTTCCGCATCAACAAGGCTGAAACCGTGAAGGTGAGCGCGGGCGAATCGCACACCGGCGTGGACATTGTTCTTCCTCTCGACGGGCTCTTCACCGTGGCCGGCAACATCAGCGCCGGCGTTGACTCGCACGCGCCATCGCAGGCCACCGTTCACCTGCTCTACGCCGACGACCGCGAAGAAGCGCGCCAGTCCGCGATGCTCAAGGACGGCAGCTTCAGCTTCGCTTACGTCCCCGCCGGCGCGTACATTCTTAAAGTGACGAACGCCCAGGATGCCACTGCGAGTGCACCGGCGCAGAATGCCGACGGATCGGGCGGTGCGGGCGCGACTGCAGCGGGGCCGGGAGGACAGGCGCAGGCCACACCCGCGGTCCACAAATACATGGACAAAGAGATGCCGCTGAATGTGCAGGACGATATGGACGACGTCGCAGTCACGCTTTCTGAACCGCCTCCGCCGCAAACAGCCGCTCAGTAGTCAGGGATTCGCTCGGACAGTCGCGCTGCGCGGCTTGCTCCGCTGCGCCAGCGCAATCACCGGCCGCGCCAGCAGCAGCACGGCGAATACCACGGTCATATCCAGCGGCTTTAACACGCCGGGCTTTACCTGCCACCAGTAGTGCACCACTCCGCAAATGGCTGCAGCGTAGATGAGCTTGTGCAACCGGTTCCAGTTTTTGCCGCCCAGCTTGCGAATGGCCCAGTTGGTTGAAGTCAGCGCGAGAGGCAAAAGCAGCAGATATGCGGCCGCGCCGGCCATGATGAAGCGGCGTTTGGTGACGTCGACAAACATGGCGTGCACGTCGAAGCCGCTGTAGAGCGCTACCCATGTGAGCATGTGCAGCGATGCATAGAAAAATGCAAACAGTCCGAGCAGACGCCGGAACCGGATGAGCCAGCCGAGACGCGGAATGAGTTTGCGAATCGGCGAGATGGCCAGCGTGACGGCCAGCAGCCGCAGGGTGGCGAGGCCGGTGGCAAAAGCCAGCTCGGCCGTTGGGTCGGGGCCGAGGTTGTTGGTGATCGCGCCCCATGTGAGCCAGGCGGCAGGCGCGAGGCACGCGATCCAGGTAAGCGTTTTGAGCAGGATGATGATCGATCGAGACATGATTAGCGAGTCAGCAAGTTAGCGAGTCAGCAATGGCCGGAGCACACGCGCAGTTTTGAGCAATCTTCGGCACGGCTGGACCAATATTGGGGATTGCCCCCTTGCCTCGCCGACCCGCTGACTTGCTGACTCGCTGACCTTCCGACTTGCTTTCAAAAGTTCTTCCTCAGGTCCATGCCCGCGTACATTGAGGCGACCTGGTCTGAGTATCCGTTGAACATGAGCGTGGTTCGCCACTGCTCGTAGAAGGGCAAGCCGATGCGACGCTCGCGTTTCTGACTCCAGCGGGGATGGTCGACGTTGGGATTCACATTGGAGTAAAAACCGTATTCGTTCGACGCCATCTCGTTCCACGTTGTGTCCGGCATTTTTTCAACGAAGCGGATCTTGACGATCGACTTGGCCGACTTGAAGCCGTACTTCCACGGCACCACTACGCGCACCGGCGCGCCGTCCTGGTTCGGCAGCACCTGGCCGTAAAGTCCAAATGTGAGCAGCGTAAGCGGGTTCATCGCTTCGTCCATGCGCAGGCCCTCGACGTAGGGCCAGTCGATCTGTGACTGGGTGGCCCACCTCTCAACGTTGAAGTTGAAGTAGGAGACAAACTGCACATATTTGGCCGA
>DATJSB010000321.1:0-10888 GCA_035504315.1 Occallatibacter sp. | reverse complement strand
TTGCCGACAAGACTTCCCTCAGGGGCTAAAGCCCCGTCTTTCTTTTCGTCCTTTTCGGCACGACTGAAGTCGTGCCCTTTCAAAGCATCTGCTGCAGCCGCAGGGGCTAAAGCCCCTTCATCTTTATTGAGGGCCTCTTCGGCACGACTAAAGTCGTGCCCTGTCACAAGGCCCTCTGTCGCAATTTGTTCGGCTGATTCCGTCGAGTCGCTGACTTGCTGACTCGCTGGCTTGCTGACTCGCAGGCCGGTCAGCTCGGCGGCACGCTCAATCAAAGGAGTGAAGAGGTCAGTTTCGAAATTGGAAACTTTGTTCTGTAGGACAGCCGCCACGCGCTCCAACCCCATGCCGGTATCGATCGAGGGCCTGGGCAGCGGGGTGAGTTTGTAGGTTGTGTTACCGGCGGCGTCGACAACTGCCGAGCGGTCGAACTGCATGAAAACCAGATTCCAAATCTCCACGTAGCGCGCATCATCCTGCCCGAACGGCAGATCGACGCCCGGCGTCTCAGCCGCCTCGATGCCCATGTCGTAGAAAATCTCAGAACACGGTCCGCACGGCCCCGTCTCGCCCATCTGCCAGAAGTTGTCCTTCAATCCGTACTGAAAGATGCGCTCCTTGGGCACGCCCGTCTCGATCCAGAACTGCTCGGCCTCGTCGTCCCTTGGCACCCCGTCGGCGCCCTCGAAAATCGTCACGTAGAGCCGGTCTTTCCGGATTCCAAACCACTCCTCGCTCGTCACCAGCTCCCACGCATAGGCGATCGCGTCGCGCTTGAAGTAGTCGCCGAACGAGAAGTTGCCCAGCATCTCAAAGAAGGTGTGATGCCGCCGCGTAAAGCCCACGTTTTCAAGATCGTTGTGCTTGCCGCCCGCCCGCACGCACTTCTGCGAGGTGGTAGCGCGCGAGTACTCCCGCTTCTCGGCGCCCAGAAAAAGGTCTTTGAACTGGTTCATCCCCGCGTTGGTAAACAGCAGCGTGGGATCGTTGGCAGGCACCAGCGACGAGGAGTGCACCCGGCGGTGTCCCTTGGTCTCAAAAAAGCGCAAAAACAGCTCGCGTATCTCGTTTCCCGTGCGATATTGCATATCTATTTCAGTGTAATTGGCGCGGGAAGCAGGGCCCGCGAAGAACCGCTGTACGGAGCCGGCGTCCGCCAGTCCCGCGGATGAAAGGCACGTCAATAACGCGCCCATTCGGAATCGGTTCTCCGCGAATCGCATCTTATAAAAGCATCGATAAAACCTGGAGGTCCCCATGGACAAATTTGCAATCCTTGCGTTGTTGCACGCCAAACCGGGGAAGGAAGCCGAAGTCGAAGAGTTTCTAAAGTCTGCTCAGCCGCTGGCAGTCCAGGAGAGCGGCACTACCACCTGGTATGCCGTGAAGCTGGGGCCAGCCAGGTTCGGCATCTTCGATACGTTCAGCGACGAAGTGGGCCGAAAAGCGCATTTGAACGGCCCCATTGCCAAGGCCCTCATGGCCAAGGCCGGCGAGTTGCTGGCCGAGCCGCCGCAACTGGAGATGCTCGACATCCTCGCCTCAAAGGCATGAACGCCCGTCCAACCTGCCTGATCGTCCGTCCAACCTGAATGAGGGTTGAATGGCTCAGCCGCGTCGCATCACATCATTGATTTCGCTAATTCCGTGCTTGTGCATGCTCACGGCACCGCGCGACGCTGCCCTCGCGCAACGGCCCGGCCCCACGCAACGCCCTGGATGGAACAGCATGTCGATTGCCGAAACTGACGAAATCAAAGTGGACGCCTCAAGCATCGAGGTCGATTTCGCCGAGGGTCGGCTCGATCTTCCCAAGGCCGCGGTTCTTGCTCACATTCAGGCGGCCGCATCTGCTGTAGCCACGTATTATGGTCGTTTTCCAGTGGACCGGGCCCGTGTGCTGGTGATTCCGGTCGCAGGACGCCAGGGCATTCTGCAAGGTACCACCTGGGGCGGAATGCGCGGGTTTCCGGGCTTTACCCGCATCCGCATTGGAGAACACACCACGCCGGCCGACCTCGCCGAAGATTGGATGACCACACACGAGCTCGTCCATATGGCGTTCCCGTCCATGCCCGACGATCAGCACTGGATTGAGGAGGGCCTGGCGACCTACATAGAGCCCATTGCCCGCGTGATGACCGGGAATTTAACCCCGCAAAAAATCTGGGGCGATATGGTGCGCGATATGCATCAGGGCGAACCCGAGGCGGATGATGAAGGTCTCGATCGCACGCACACCTGGGGCCGCACCTACTGGGGCGGCGCGTTGTTTTGCCTCGTTGCGGACGTGCAAATCCGGCGCGAAACGAATAACCGCAAAGGCTTGCAGGATGCGCTGCGCGCGATTGTCGCCCAAGGCGGCACAATTGACCATGATTGGGACCTGCCCCGGGCGCTCGGCATCGGCGACCGGGCGACGGACACACAGGTATTGACCCGGATGTACGCGGAGTGGAAAGACAAACCTGTGACCGTTGATTTGCCCGCGCTATGGGGCGAGCTGGGTATTCAATCTACTCCACGGGGGATCGAGTTCATCGCCAGTGCGCCCGACGCGAAGGTTCGCGAGGCGATTACCCGGTCCGCCGGACCACCCGCCGTGGCAACAGTTGTGCCTCGTTGAGGTTGGTCGAGCTTCAACCTTCTTCGATGCCGCCAGTCGCGTTCTCGGTGTCGAGGGATTCAATTCCCGCCAGCGTCTCCTCCGCCACATCCCACTCTCGCAATATTCTGAAGATCACGCCAGTCGAAAACCCCGCCGCCACCAAACGCCGCACCACCCGCGCCGTCTCTCGCTCATTCTCCGGCTTTTTAATCCGTTTCCGTTCCAGGTGCTGGCGCGCCAGCGTCTCTTCGTTGGTCTCGCCGTAGCGCGCGTCCACTGTCTCTTCAATCAACTCGGCCTTCAGCCCCTTCTGTTGCAGGTCGCGCCTCACCCTCCGCGCGCCCAGCTTTTCGTTCTCCTGCCGCAGCCGCGCGTAGGTCTCGGCATAGGCCGCATCGTTCAAAAAACCGTACTCCTTCAGCCGCCTCACCACCGCATTCACTGCCGCCTCGCCCTGTTCTCCCATCTCCGCGCGTTGATGCATCAGCCGCCGCATCTCCGCTTCGGTACGCATCAGCCGCCCCAGCGCCTTCACCGCATACGCGTAGAGCTCGCCCTCGTTCAGCCTTGCCTTTGCTTTCCCGGCATTCGAACTCCGAGCCACCTTGCCGCCTCCGTTTGCCTGCTTTCCAAGTCGATGCAACGAGTCTAGTTCAGCGCGCCCGCGCCGCGCTCTTCACGCTCCGCCTATAGCTCTCCAGCCACCATTTGCCAATCTCCAGCACAAAGGTAACCACGACAATCGCCAGCAGTATCCTCAACCCCAGGTAGATGGCCTGGTTGATCTGCGCAAGCTGCGCGCCATACTTGTCAAACTCGGCTGCCGGATCTTTGAACAAAATCCACATATGCCCTGGCGCCCGCAGCAATATTACGAGCGGAATCATCCCCATCAGCTTGATTGCGAAGTGCTGCACCTTTCGCTCGCCCGCCCACGCGCCGGTGTCCAGGTCCACCACCTTCCACACCAGTTGCACCGCGTTGAGCACAACTATGGCCCAGTAAAAGTCCAACAGAATGGGGGCATATGTGTAAGGCAGAGCGTTCACCGCATACACGCCCGGACCGAGGATCAGCACCGGATACTTTGGCAGCAACAGGACCCATGCCAGCACCAGCGCGTGGAGGGCCGCGTCGAATACTGCGGCTCCAAACGTCCGCTGGCGGTAGCCTTTCACCGGCCCAATCTTTGGCAGGTCGTTCAGGTCCCACTTGCCAATGACCTTGGCGATCTGCGGAAACCGCCCTGGATAATGGACACCGGCATACTCAATTACCACAAACACCAGCGTTACAGCGGCAATATTCGCCAGCACAATCCAAATCCCGTTCAAGATGGCTTCGGGCAGGGCGGCCGCGCTCCAGGCGTGGGTTGCCAGCCTGACCGCGCCCTCAATCATGGCCAATACAAACAGCCACGGCGTCAGCATTCGCACAATCGTCCAATACGTTGGGAACAGCGCCGGCCCAATCAGCGCCTGCTGAGGCCGGTACCGTGCCGCCATCATGCGTGGAGCCGGCAGTTGTCCCACCCATGCCTTGGCTTCCTCGGCGGTCAGCGTGTGGCCAACCTCTTCCTGCTTGTCCTCGAGCTGCGCCTCAAGATTCGCCCGCAACTCGTTAATAATGTCATCCTGCCGATCCCACGGCAGTTGCTTTCTTACCGCTTCAAGATACCGATCCAGTAGTTCCATCGCCCTAATACCTCGTTTCTCTTCAATCTCCCGGATTCATCGCCGCCCGAAAGCGCCCGCCGCCCGTCAGGCATCACAGAATGTTCTCGATGGCCGCGTTGATGGCTCCCCACTCCTCGAGCAGGCGCGTAAAAACCGCCTGGCCCTCGACCGAAAGCCGGTAAAACCGCTTGTTGCGTTTCTCCTCTTCGCGCCACTCGCTGGTCAGCAGTCCCTGCGACTCAAGCCGCCGCAGCAGCGGGTAAAGCGTGCTTTCGTCAATCTCCAGCCCCCGGCTGGCCAGCGCCTTGCGCAGCGTGTACCCGTAATGCTCCTGCCTGAGCTGGCCCAGAACAGCCAGAGTCAGACAGCCGCGCCTGAGCTCCAGCCGCAGGTTTTCGAATTGATTCTCAGCAACTGTCATGCTGTACCTCATACACTGTACAATATATACTGTATTGCACACAGTGTATGATGTCAAGTACTTTCGAAAAAGATCTTCATCTTAGAGTTTTCTTCTCTTAAGTAATTGACTTGATGAATGTTATACATGGAAAGCGTCCGGGGTCCACGTGCATCAATCCCGTTTGCGTCGGCCTGCCGACTGGCATTCCTGCCCCAGCGCTACCCAGTTGACAACCGCTCCGATTGAGGGTACAGTCCATTATCGATATATCGATCATCGACTATGCCGAAACGAAAACTCGACCCCGTACCTTCCGCCGCTTTTCAGATTCTGCTCGCCCTCGCAGACGCCGAGCTTCACGGCTATGGCATCATGCGCCAGGTCGAAGAACAGTCCAATGGCCGCATTCGTTTGGGGCCCGGAACGCTCTACAGTTCTCTGCAGGCGCTGCTCGAGGAGGGCATCATCGAGGAGGTCGATCGGTCTTCGGCGGCGAATGCGGGTGACGACCGCCGCCGCTGTTACCGGCTCACTGCGGCCGGCCGCAACCTTGCCCACTCTGAAGCTGAAAAATTGGTTGACCTGGTTCGCATCGCACGCGCCAAAAAAATCCTTAGGGGGGAATATGTCTGAGCGAGTATTCGCCTTCCTGCTTCGTCTCTACCCGGCCGCATTCAGAGAGAAGTACCGTGACGAAGCCCTGCAACTCTACCGCGATCGCCTGCAAGATGAGACCGGCACGTTCCTGAGAGCTCGTCTCTACTTCGACTTGCTCGAGGATGCCGCAAAGGGTCTGCCCCAGGCATGGCGCAACTCCTACGCCGAAAACCCAGCCCCGTCGCTCGCGCCAAACGCTGAAGGAACTCCCTCGTTCCGCATGCTTGAAAAAGAAAAACTGCGGCCCGAGTCGATCGCCATCGGCAGCACGCTCTCGCTTCTTGCGCTGCTTGCATTTGGCCTTCTGTTGAGCCTGCCATCCCCGTTTCGCCCGCTGCCAAATTCTGGCGGGCCAAAGTCCCCCATTGAAGCTGTGCTCGAGCGCCTGAATCGCGCGCCATCCCCGCAGACGGATGGAATTGCCACGCCTGCGAGCACGCCCGCCACCACGCCCGCGGCGTCCGGCGCGATAGCCGCGCGGTCTCAAAGCGGCGCCGCCGCAATCCCAGTCGACGCCGCGCTCAATATCGACCCCGCCGAACGGGACCGCGTCGTCAAGGCAGTTGCCGGCAACTTGCGCGCGCACTATTACGACCGTGACAAAGCTCAAAACGCTTCAGCCGCGCTGCTTGCCCTCGAAGAGCGCGGAGCATACGACGCCATTGTCGATGGGCCCGACCTCGCAGCGCGGCTCACGTCAGATATTCGCAGCTCGACCCAGGACCTTCACCTCATCGTTGAATACAGCAGCCGGACTCTCCCGGCTCAGCCAGGCCCGCCCTCGGCCGCTCCCTCGGCTGCAGTCCTCGAACAATATCGCGAGGCCATGAAGCAGCAGAATTGCACGTTTGAAAAAGTTCAAATACTCCCCAACAGGATCGGCTACTTCAAGCTCAACGCATTTCCCGATCCAGAGATATGCGGCGCAGAGGCCCGCGCATCCCTGCAGCATCTCAATCAATCGGATGCCATCATCTTCGACCTGCGCGATAACGGAGGCGGAGATCCAGATATGGTGGCCCAGATGTCCGCGCCGCTCTTCAATCACCCGGTTCCCTGGTTCAACCCGCGCGCCAACCCGAGTTCAACCATGCTTTCACCGGCGCCCGGAAGCAGGCTCGCCAACAAGCCGGTCTATATACTCACTTCCTCACTCACCCTTTCCGGCGCCGAGCAATTTACCTACAACCTCAAGATGCTTAAGCGGGCAACTATCGTAGGCGAGAACACCGGAGGCTCTGCTCATTTGGGAGTCTTTCACCGCATCGACGACCACTTCGGAATGGGGATAGTCGAATCCCCAATCACCAATCCCTACGGAAGGCCGGACTGGGAACTCATCGGCGTCGCGCCCGACGTAAAGGTTCCAGCAGCGGACGCGCTAGCCACAGCCGAGAAACTCGCCCTCGAGCATCGCAAAAAGTGAGCCGGTGGGTTCCCTGCGGACCTTTTATTCGCACGAACATGGGTTTCCCAGGTCCGGATTCTCGGACCTGGGATAGCACAGACCTATACGCTCGGTCTTCGAACACGACCATGGAATCCGCCGTTTTGAAAGGGCACCACCGGCTTCGCCGACCCGCAATGGATGAAACGGGCGAAGCGCATCGAGTAGAGTGAGGTCGTGAGTTTCTTTGTAGGGCACGGCTTTATCCGTGCCGTAAATGGCGCAATTAAGACGAGGGCTTAAGCATCTGCGTGAGAACTCAGCCCCGCGCCAACTTGCCAACTTGCAATGCCGCTGGGGACCCTCTGGGTACGACGCCAACTTGCCGCCTTTGATTCAAAACACGCTCTTCTCGCGTCCCGGCCGTCCGTTCTCACGCACACTCTTTGGCACCTGAGGAATCGTTTCTTAAACCCTCCCAACACCCCTTGCCGAGAATTAACTCCCGTCGCGTCACAATGAATCTGCCACAACTCCGGTCGCGGTCCTATACTCGCCGCGCCCTGATGCACCACGGTCGGCTCAGCCCCTGAATTACGTCCGCAACCCGTTGATACCAGAATCAGCGGCGGCAACTCACTCATTTAACAATGTTTATGGTGTAAATCTTTCCGCAAACTGCGGCATCCAAACAGCTTCTTCATAGGAAATTCGGGGGTATACCCCGATCCCGTCCCTCGTCCACGCAAGCTCTGTTGGGTTGCGCATCCAACCACCCGGCAGATAGAGTTTCCAGCAACCGGGCATCGGAGGTCGCCTGCCTATGAGGTGCAGTCTCACCTGCGTAATTCTTTTCTTCATCGCTGCGCTCGCATCCCATGCCCAGAGCCCCGGAATCATCGGTTACTGGAAGACTCCGCTCGGCTCCATCGTCCGCTTTGACCACTGCGGCCAGCAGATTTGCGCCTGGATCCTCTACGTCAGCCCCTCCGCTCCCTCCAGCAAAGACATCCACAATCCCGACTCTTCGCTGCACGACCGCCCCTTGTGCGGCATGAAGGTCGGCACCGGATTCACGCTGAACAGCCCAACAACAGCATCGGGTGGACTGCTCTACGACCCCAAGACCGGCCGCACCTATCACTCAAAGATGACGGTCGATGGCGGCAAACTTATCATCCACGGCTATTATGGCGTTGTCTTTCTCAGCGGCTCCGAGACCTGGACACATGCCGACGTTCCCGCCAACCCCTGTCCCATCACCCAGTGAGGAGCAACTCAGTGCGCGCCGCTGGAATTCTAGGGCCGGTCTCCAGACCCTCCGCGGCATCTCTTCGCCATCTCAGTGCTGCATCCCTGGCATTGAACCTGCCGGAGCGCCCGGTCCATGCTCCGGCGCGGACTTGAACTCCGGCGGATCTTCGTGGCCCTGATGGCAGGTTCCGCAAGTGACCGGCGGCGCCTTTTCAGGCATTTCGTCGATCGCGGCGACCTTCGCTACATAGTTCTTGTTAATCTCCTCGGTCATGGCGATCATAATCCGCGCCATCTTCTTCTCATCCTTCTCATCCGAGGCATAGTTGAGGCGCGGACGTCCGTTGGGACCCACATTCTTAGGGTCGGCGGCGTGGCAATAGCTGCAATGCTGGCCGAGAGCTGCCTCATAGCCCTCCATGATGTCGCGCACCTGCTGGCCGGTAAGATTCTTGGGCAGCACCTGCAGGTTTGTGGGTGCCGGGTAAGAACGGGGAGGGCCGCCCGGTCCTGCAGGGGGAGGCGTTTGCGGAGCCTGGGCGATGGAGGCGCAGGCGAATATCGCGGCGCCAATAAG
Source organism: Occallatibacter sp. (assembly GCA_035504315.1). Classification (GTDB taxonomy): domain Bacteria; phylum Acidobacteriota; class Terriglobia; order Terriglobales; family Acidobacteriaceae; genus Telmatobacter. Next base: position 2,326 of record DATJSB010000321.1, on the reverse strand, counting down.
CGCAACTGCGCCGGAAGGAGGCAGAAGGGAAGCAAGTTTCACTTGGGCTGTTTCCTCGCGGAGTGGAATGGGGTACAGGATTACATGTGTTGGACGTGATTTTAATTGATTGAGACGCAGGATTGCGTCAATCCGCAGGATGAAAGGATGAAGGAATTATCGTCCGATGTCGATTGGGGCCCAGTTGCTTCGTCATGTGGGTGAGGCGGCAAATCGCCTTTATTACCTAAAATCCAATCACGGAGGATGACCATGCAGTATTTATTGGCGCTTTACGCGGAAGAAGCAGGCTGGGAAAGGATGACCCCGGAACAGCAGCAGCAGGGAGTGGCGGCGTACGCGGCGTACACGCAGGCCCTCAAGTCGGCCGGCGTGCATGTGAGCTCGAACCGGTTGCGGCCCTCGGCCACGGCGACAACCTTGCGGACGGCAAACGGCAAGACCCAGGTTCTCGATGGGCCGTATGCCGATTCGAAAGAGCAACTGGGAGGGTACTATCTGATCGATGTTCCCGACCTCGACGCGGCCATGACCTGGGCCGGCCGATGCCCGGGTGTGCAGCACGGCACCGTTGAAGTGCGCGCGATCTGGGCCATGTGATTCTGCGGCGAGAGCGATAATCTCGTTCTCGCCGTTCAACCCTTCGTTCTTCTCGTTCCTTAAATCTCTGCTTCCCATCGTATTCAGAAATGGCCTGTCACGAGACCAGCCCGATTGTTGCCGCCGTGGCGCAGCGCAGCCGCGCAAAGCTGGTGGCTTTTCTGGCCGCCCAGTCGCGCGACGTGGCTGCGGCCGAAGATGCATTGCAGGAGGCATTCGCAGCCGCGCTCGAAAAGTGGCCCTCGCAGGGTTGTCCTGAAAATCCTGAAGCCTGGCTGCTCACCGTGGCCCGGCGCAAGCTCATCGACCACCTGCGCCGCGATCGCTCATCCGGCGACCCTGAAGAACTGGAAAGATTGGCCGCCGCCGAGGCAGAAGAAATCGAGATTCCCGACCGCCGGCTGACGCTGCTGTTTGCCTGCACGCATCCGGCCATCGATGCGGCAATTCACGCTCCTCTCATGATGCAGGTGGTGCTGGGGCTCGAGGCAGCGCAGATCGCCTCCGCATTTCTGGTGTCGCCGGCGGCGATGGCGCAGCGCCTGGTGAGAGCCAAGGCCAAGATCAGACACGCCGGCATTCCCTTTCGCGTTCCCGAGCGCGGCCAGTTGGCCGAGCGGCTGAACAGCGTTCTTGACGCCGTGTACGCCGGCTTTACCGAGGGCTGGATTGACGCTGCGGGATCCGATGAGGCGCGCCGTGAGCTGGCCGGCGAGGCCATCTACCTGGGCAGAATGCTGACCGAATTATTGCCCAGCGAACCCGAGGCGTGGGGGCTGCTCGCCTTGATGCTTTACGCCGAAGCGCGTCGGCCGGCACGGCGAAACCAGGCAGGCGAATTCGTGCCCTTGACCGAGCAGGAAACCAGGCTGTGGGATGCCCCGATGATTGAAGCAGCCGAAGCAGCTCTGAAGCGCGCGTCAGGATTCGGGCGGATCGGACGCTTTCAACTCGAGGCAGCCATCCAGTCGGCGCACGTTGAGCGGCGGCGGACCGGCGACGTGGCGTGGGGCGCAATTCTGGAGCTTTACGATGCGCTGGTCGAGCTGACCGGCTCACCGGTGGCGCAGATCAACCGGACGGTGGCGCTGGCCGAACTTGAAGGAGCCGGCGCCGCCTTGGCGGCGCTGGCAGCCGTGGAAGGCGACCCGCGGGTTCAAGCCTATCAACCTTATTGGGCGGCGCGAGCCCGGCTGCTTGCGCTCAAGGGAAACCGGTCCGAAGCCCGCAACGCGTACGAGATCGCCATCGGAATGGAGAGCGATCCAGCGGTGCGGCGATTCCTCGAAAAGAAGCGGACGCAGCTGGAAGTAACGCCCTGATTCCGATTCAACGGGAGCGCTGCGTGCCCCACCTTCACCGCGCAGAAGTTCTGGTCGAATATCTATAGCCTTTTACATATGTCCCCAATCGGGTTGCCTTCAGCAGCGCACCACTGCCGCACTTCAATCCGCACCAAACGACATTGCCTCATCTTTCGCAATGCGAAGAGTGCGGACCGCGCATCCGATTCGGCGTCTTTTCCAGAGGGAGAGATCGAGATTAGCCCAGATAGCTGCCTACCTGCTTACCCCGCGGAAACCGTCTCCAGTCCCCGATGGTCAGCACGTAGGCCAGCGACACCACCGGGCCTACTCCGGGATGCGTCATCAACAGTCGAGCTTCGGTGTTGCCCTCGGCCGTCTTCCGCACTGCCTCATCCAACGGCTCGATCCGCTTATCCAGT
>DATJSB010000320.1:0-15207 GCA_035504315.1 Occallatibacter sp. | reverse complement strand
TTCGGGCCGGGGCCAGTTTTCCTCATTTCATCGTCCCTCGTCGCTAGCAGACACCCGGTATGCGTCGCTCCTCATTCCTCGAACTGAGAAAAACTGGCTCCCGGCGCCAGCCACCCCAGTAGTGTTAACAGGCCCTAGCATCCACCCCAAGGAAGAACCCGGAAATCTATCCCAGACTCCGAATCAACCTATCTCGTTCGCAGCACCACGAATCAAGCTGGCAGCTGAAAGCTAGCGGCTAGCAGCTGGTTTTTCGATAATCCTGAACTCCCCGCTCGCATGCAGCATGCTCATCAGGTAGAGCATTCCATCGTAGTAGCGCCGCTCGCCGCTTGGTACCGGCACATTCCATAGCGCATCAACAAAGGCCTTCGAGATCGGCCCATTCGTCGCCGCCAGGCTGCCCACCGCCGTCGTCGCCACCATCCCCGGCGAGTGCTGGTCCGACAGCGGCTTTCCATCCACGGTGTACCGATTCACAAACGTGCCGATGCCCTGCCCATACAGAAACTTCTGGATCCGATCGCTCAGCACCCGCTCCTCCGAGTCCTTGTGCCACCACGAGTAGTCCACACTCCAGTTGCTCACGCTGCGCCACGAATCGGCGGCAAACGGCATCGGCTCTTCATCCCGTCCCGTCACCATTGTCCCGTCAAAGTTGCTCTGGTCCGGCGTCAGTCCCGTCTCAGGCCCCGTCACCTCCGCAAAAAGCCAACGGCTCACATCCGCAGCTTTCGCCCAGAACGCCCGATCCTCCTCCGGTCCCCAGCGCGCCCACAACTCGTAAAACGCCGGCATGTGGTACGACGCATCGGTCGTCCCTCCCGGCAGATTCGGGATGAACTTGATCATGCAGTGGTCTTCGTCCACCATCGGCCCGATCGTCTCTTTCTGCGGGCCGCGTGGAAACCGGAAATAGGCTGGCGGCCACGGTCTCCCGCTTGCCTTGGCTTCCGCCTCCATGCGCCGGTTGTTCGGGCTCGGCCACGGATGATCCGGCATCACGAATGGCGGATCGTCAACATGAATCCTGAACGGACCCTCGCCCGTCAACACAGGATGATGCCGCATGCCGCGCAGAATTTTGTCCGCCTCCGCCTGGTAGTTATAGATTCCCTTCCCGTTGCCCCAGCGGTGCGCTGCAAAATATAGCGCCATCGCAAAGTATTCTTCGCCGTCCGGCGCCGGCCCCGTCGCGCGCGGAGTCCCATCCGTATTCATCGACCACGCAAAATAACCCACCGACGGATTCTTCGGGTCGGTGATCAGCATGTACGTGTGCGCCCAGTTCCAGATTGCGTCGAACTCGCGCTTCTTGTTCAGCTCCACGGCGATCATCATCCCGTAGCTCATGCCCTCGGTGCGCGCGTCGTTGTTGGCCCAGTCGGTAATGTAGGCCAGCGTGCCGTTCTCGTTCGCTCCGGTCTCAAAGTAAATCCGCTCTTCCTGCCCATCCCCGTGGAAAAGTTGCTGAAACGCCTTTTCGATCTTCGCCTTCGTCTCCTCGGGCGTGTGCCCTGCCTCGGCAAACAGGTCGCGATAATGTCCCGTCTTGAAGGCTCCATCGCCGTCGCCTGCGTACCGCTTGATATCGCCCAGCGGCGCATTCACATGCTCGGGGGGCGTGGTAACCTGCACCCGCGACGCCGTCAGTTCCGCGCTCCAGTCTCCGGAGTCAGTACCGAACGTGAACGCAATCGCCCCCCCGTCTTCCGATACCGATCCGTTATAGACGAGCCTGTACTGCGTCCCCTCATAGTCGGTATTCAGCCAGAAAGTGATGTTGTTCCCATCGATCTTTCCGTCGTGGATCTCGGCCGGCGTCGTCGGCAATCCCTCCACGCTTCCCGTCAGCGCATTCCCATCCGCGATAAAGTGAAACGTCAGCTCGACGCTCGTGTCCTGGAAATCGAATGAGCCTTTCCAATCACCACTCACGTCCGCCGCGGCCCACGCAGCCGGAAGCACCGCCGACAGAACCGCCAGTCCCACCAATTGAGCTAGCTTTCTCATCCGCTCCCTCAAACTTTCCGAGTCTACCACTCACTCCGTTTCAACCCAGCATGAAAATCGGATGCCCCATGTCTGGACTTTCAGACATGGGATAGCACAAACCTCAACCCCCCATCTCAAACCGGCACGACACTCAATACACACCCGGAATCAGCCGCTTCGTCGTCCTCGCGTAGTCTTCGTACTCCGCGCCGAACGCGCTTCTCAAAGCGATCTCCTCCATGTGAATGCGATACAGCACCGACAGTGTCGGCAGCACAATCATCACCGCCAGCGAACCCCAGTTGTGGCCCCACACACCTGCCGCCAGAAAAATGATCTCCATCCCCAGGTACGAAGGATGCCGCACCACGCTATACAGCCCGCTCCTTTGCAGTGTCTGCGTAGAGCGGATCGCCACATTCGCGCTGAATGCCTTTCCCAGCGTCACAATCGCGACGATGCGAACCACCAGCCCCAGCACCATGAGTACAATCGCCGTAACGCGCAGTGCGTGATGCGCGAACGGCATCTCCAAGCCCGGCGTCGCCGCCCATCCGGATGCATAAAACGATAAGAAAATCACCACCCAGATCAGCAACTGCGTGCCACGGTCGTGGGCTCTTCCCTCGCTGCGTCGCGTCCGGGTCGCAATCGCAATTACGACCTCAAGTCCCACCCATCCCCATAGCAAAAACTCCCAGATCCTTCCCAGCAGCATCCCGTCAACCTCCGTAAGTTTTCTCCGCCATTTCAGCGCCCGCCAATCCCCACGTTCCAACAACCGCATTTGTGAAATACTGAGCCTGTTCCCGCTGCTTCGGTGGCAATTCCCCTCATGCCCAATGTACCCAATCCCGAATTCCTGCGCCGCGCTATCGCTCTGGCCACGCACAACGTGGTTTCAGGCGCAGGCGGTCCCTTTGCCGCAGTCGTTGTGCGCGATGGCAAGATCGTTGGCGAGGGCGTCAACACCGTCACCGCAACCAACGACCCCACGGCCCACGGTGAAGTCAACGCCATCCGCGCCGCCGCCAAAACCCTGCGCACCTTCACTCTGGCCGGCTGCGAACTCTACACCAGTTGCGAACCCTGCCCCATGTGCCTCTCTGCCTGCTATTGGGCCCGCCTCGACGCGGTATACTACGGCGCCAGTGCCGCCGACGCAGCCCGTGCCGGATTCGACGACGCCTTTCTCTACTCCGAACTGAGCAAACCCCCTGGCGGCCGTCAACTCCGCTCAATGCAGTTGCTTGGCGATGAAGCCTGGGCCAGCTTCCAGGCCTGGATCGACTCCCCGAACAAAATCGAATACTGACCAATCGGAGGGAGCAGATGCCCTCGGTTGTAGCGCCGGTTTCCTGACCGGCTGTACTGCGGGTCACCCGACCCGCAGAGCCCCCTTCAGGCCGAGACTTCGAACCGGTCCCATTCCGCCCCAACCCCACCCGCTACAATAGAGCGAAGCGCCCGCCGACCGAGACCCTGAATCCGCTCGCTCGCCGGGCGCGTCATACCATTATGCTCTCTCAGAATTTGCCTGAAGCGCTTACCTTCGACGACGTGCTGCTGGTGCCCGCCTACAGCGAGGTGGTGCCGGTGCAGGTGAGCACGCAGACCCAGCTCACCCGCGAAATCGCCCTCAATACTCCGCTCATCTCCTCGGCCATGGACACGGTCACCGAGTCGAGGATGGCTATCGCCATGGCGCAGCTCGGTGGAATCGGCATCATTCACCGCAACCTTTCCATCGCTGACCAGGCTGGCGAGATCGACAAAGTAAAGCGCTCCGAGAGCGGCATGATCGTAGATCCGGTCACCATCGGCCCCGACCAGCTCATCTCCGACGCTCTCGAAGTCATGCGCCGCTACAAGATCTCCGGCGTGCCGGTCACCCAGGGCAAGCGGCTGGTGGGCATCCTCACCAACCGCGACCTTCGCTTCGAGACACGGACCGATATTCCCATCGGCGACGTGATGACAAAGGAGAATCTCATCACCGTTCCCGTTGGAACGACGCTCGAAGAGGCCGAGCAGATTCTTCACACGCATCGTGTCGAAAAGCTGCTGGTGGTCAACGGAAACTACGAGCTCAAAGGCCTCATCACCGTCAAAGACATTCAGAAGAAACTCAAGTATCCCAACGCCAGCAAGGACCCGCAGGGCCGTCTGCGCGTGGGCGGCGCCATCGGTGCCACCGGCGACTTTCTTGAGCGTGCGGTCGAACTGGTCAAAGCGCGCGCCGACGTGCTGGCCGTTGACTCGGCGCACGGCCACTCCTCCCGCGTGCTCGACGCAGTTCGTGAGGTAAAGAAGCGATTCCCCGAAACGAGCCTGCTGGCCGGGAACGTAGCCACCTGCGAAGGTGCACTGGCTCTCATCGACGCAGGCGCCGACGCCATCAAGGTCGGCATCGGTCCGGGATCCATCTGCACCACGCGTATGGTCACTGGAGCAGGTATGCCGCAGATTACTGCCATTGCCGAAGCGTATCGCGCGGCCCGCGAGCGCGACATTCCGGTGATCGCCGATGGGGGCATCAAGTACTCAGGCGAAATCACCAAGGCGATCGCGGCCGGCGCCAACACGGTGATGATCGGCTCCCTCTTCGCCGGTGTTGACGAGAGTCCCGGCGAAACCATCCTCTATCAGGGACGCAGCTTCAAAACCTATCGCGGCATGGGTTCGCTCAGCGCCATGAGCCAGGGCTCGGGCGAACGCTACTTCCAGTCCAGCGCCGACCTCGCCGATCGCGAATCGGTTGAAGGCGTGGTGCAGCGCGAGCGCAACGGCAGCAACCGGCTCGCCAAGTTCGTCCCCGAAGGCATTGAAGGCCGCGTCCCCTACCGCGGACCGCTTGAGTCCATGGTCTTTCAGCTTGTCGGCGGCCTCCGCTCCGGCATGGGCTACCTCGGTTGCGGCACCATCAGGGAGTTGCAGGAGAATGCGCGCTTCGTGCGCATCTCCGGCGCGGGCCTGCGTGAAAGCCACGTCCACGACGTGATCATCACCCGCGAAGCGCCCAACTATCATGTCGAGTAGCGGGCGCGGTGTCAAATTCTGGATCAGTGCCTGGCTGCCCGTCGCTCTTGGAATCGTTGTAATTGCGTTTGAATCCACAGTCTGGTTCGGCGCCGATCACACATCGAGCCCGCTGCGCTGGCTTTATCAGGCGATCTTCGGTCCGGTCACCGACGCGCAGTGGCTTGAAATCCATCACTTCATTCGTAAGTGCGGCCACTTCGTCTTCTATGGACTCCTTGGCCTCGCATGGCTTCGCGCCTGGTGGCTCACGCTCGCGCTTCGCTCTTTAGCGTTTTGGAGATGTGCGTTACTCGCACTCGCCGGCACAGCTCTCGTGGCCAGTTGCGACGAGTGGCACCAGACATTCTTGCCGAACCGAACGGGAACCCCTTGGGACGTTCTACTCGATTGCTGCGGCGCAACCGTGATGATCCTGCTGATCTATGCGTTTGCGCGAGCATTCAGAACAGAGAGACTCAGACGGGCCTGAGTCGAGATCGAACTACTCTTACTCGCATTCATGTTTGTGAAGTTCATTACTCGATCCACTACGCCGCCTCCCGTAGAGCCTGTGACTTCCTTGATTCTGCGCGTCAAAAAATCGCGCAGAATCAAAAAAGTCACAAACTCGTAGGGGCGGCGCGAGTCGTTCGTGGGCTTCACCCCACGATTAGGAGGGAGCAGAGACCTCCAGGCCTCTGAATCAAGCTTCAAATATGAAGCCGGGGCTTTAACCCCGGAATGACGCTCTTCACAACGCAAGATCGTTATGCAGACGCTCACTGCTGCGAAACCCCCTCGGCTTCCACCTGCAGCTCGATCTCGTCAAGTCCCCGCAGCCTGTAAAACGCAATCGACACAGTCCAGCTCAACGCGAAGATGGCGATAATGCAGTAGCCCAGCACGCCGAAGTTGTCGTTGAGCCGCGCTACAAAATCCCAAAAGCCGCCCTGCAGGCCGGCCTGGCCGCCGATCAAGCCGAGCGCTTCAACTCCGCCTACAATCAGCGCCACCACCACCGACACAAACGTGATCGTCATGTTGTAGTAGAGCTTGCGAATCGGTTTGACATACGCCCACCCGTATGCGCCCAGCATCAGCACGTTATCAGTCGTATCGATGAGCGACATACCCGCCGCAAACAGCGCCGGAAAAACCAGGATGGAGAGAATCGGCAGACCACGCGAAGCTTCCGCTGCAGAGATGCCAAGCAACCCGATCTCCGTTGCCGTATCGAACCCCAGCCCAAAAAGCAGTCCCAGTGGATACATGTGCCAGCTCGTATTCACCAGGCTGAAGATGCGGCGAAAAATGCGCGAGAGGAATCCGCGATTGGCGAGCAGCAGGTTCAGGTCTTCTTCAACGTAGGGCTCGCCGCGCCGCACGTTCTGAAAGGTGCGAAACACCGACCGCAAAATAACAATATTGACGGCAGCGATGGCCAGCAGGAAGAAGGATGAGACTGACGTGCCGGCAACCGCGCCCACGCTTTTGACGAACGCGAGACTCTGTAGCTTGAGCGCGGCGACGGCAATCGCGATGGAACCGACAATCACCACTGTGGAGTGGCCCAGCGAGAACATCAGTCCGACGCTGGCGGGCCTCTGACCCTGCTGCATCAGCTTGCGGGTTACATTATCGATTGCGGCAATGTGGTCGGCGTCGACGGCGTGGCGCAGCCCGAAACTGTAGGCAAGAAACGCCGTGCCAAGCAGAACCGGAAAGCGATGAAACGCAACCAGCGCCCACAACCACGCGCCAACGTTGAATACCGCAAGAAACGCATAAACGCCCGCGATGCGCCGGAATGTCGAGCCAGATTTGAGTGTAGGATTTGTTGCCTTGCTTCCAGAGGACGTGCTCCCAGTTCGAGATGCCGGAACGACGCCTGATCGATCATTCCCCGGATTTATCCTCGAAGCACGCATGAAAATTCAACCATCCGTTCTCCTCGCGCGGGGAATGACGCACGGAAGCGAACAAATGTAGAGTAACACGACTTCAAGAATCATGCTACGCGCGATCGGCTCCCGGTGGCGTCCCAATTCTCTTTGCAGTTTATTTCGCCCTTTGAGTCATACTGGCCATGTGATCGAAACCCGTCTGCGACAGAACTCTTCTTGCCTTGATTCCAAGGATATCTCCCGGCTCAATCTGAGAGGAATGTCCCCGGTCCGTACCGGGATACCCCCCACCCCCCTCCCCCAGCCCCTGTGCAACTGTGCAACTGTGCAGGACAACGCGCCAAATAAAGAGCTTAGCATCGAGTTCGCCGATGCAGGAGGTGACACAGATCACGCGACTGGCCTCAAAACGCCCCTTTCGACGCCATTTTCGCCCTCTTTTCCGTGCGCAATCCCCGGAAAAAGCGGATTAGGATCATCTGGAAGACTTGTAATACGGAGATTCAAATGGGCGAACTGGTAAGAACAGGGATATCGCTGGAAGAGGGTTTGCTGGCTAAGTTTGACCGGGTGATTGCCGCCAAAGGTTATCAGAATCGGTCAGAAGCGGTGCGCGATCTGATTCGCGATCACCTTGTAAACGAAGAGGTTGAAGCCAATAAAGATGTATTTGGCACGCTCACCATCATGTACGACCATCACCAGGCAGGGTTGTCAGAAAAGCTCATTGCCGCTCAGCACCGCGCCGGCAGCCGCGTGCTGGCCACTACTCACGTGCACCTCGACCACCACAACTGCCTTGAAGTGCTCATCATGCACGGGCGCAGCGAGAGCGTCCACGAACTGGCCAACGGCATCCTCACTCTGCGCGGAGTCAAGCACGGCAAACTGGTAGTGACGAGCGTTGCAGCCGGGCACGATTGATGCGCACAACGGAAATCATCCCGCGTAATATCGCGCCAGTATCACCTTTGGCAGCACAATAACCGTGATCAACTGCGCGGCCACCACCAGCGCCGTGAGCCGCTCGTAAGACTTCTCTGAGTCGCCCATTTGTGGCAAGCCGACGGCCGCCGCAATCAGCAGCGGGATAAAGTACCGGCCCTGGACGCCATAGATTTCCGGCGCGCCAACGGGCGTCCAGATCAGGTACTCCACCAGGAAAACCGCTACGATTCCCGCGCAGAACACTACGATCGAGAGAACCGTGAAGCTTTTTGCGATCTGCGGGCCGTGTCCCAACTCTGCCACTGCCGCCATCGCCAATACCAGCAACAGGGCCAGGTAGTAGAGACTCGGCATGGGCGTATCGAGCCAGCCAAGTATGCCGATGACGCCGGCAATGTATTCGGAGGTGTGGTGCGCCGCATAACCGAGCAGCCCGTCCACGATGCCTGGGTGATGAAAAATGTTAATGAGCTGCAACCTTGCGTCCGTCACTCCAATGCCGGCGATGGGTTTCGCCACGGCTCGAGTTGCATGCGTCGCTGTCAGCCACCAGGTTACGGTTACAGCAAACGGCAGGCACGCAAACAAAAGGCCTGGAATCCACGCCGGACGATTTATGCGCTTTTGAAACAGGCCCGGAGCGAGCAGCACCGGCAAAAGGGCAACATAAGGCGGCCGCCCCACCAGCACAACAATGAACGACACGATCACGACCGCGGCTTGCGCTCTCGAGAGTCGCGCGCCCTTGCCAACTTGTCGTGAGATTGTCGCGAAGGCCAGGCAGGTAAGGGCGATCAAGGTCGCGTCCTGCCCGCATGACGCAAAGAGCGAGAGGCTCATCGGCATCAGCAACAGCGCAAACACCACCAGCTTTCCTCTGCCACACCAATAGAGTGCCAACCCGCATACTGCAACAGCAAATGCCCCATTCAACAAACGGGCCAGCTCGAGCGTGTGCAAAGGACCAAGGCCTGCCGTCTTGCCGATCACGATGCCCAGCGCCTGGGGAAGATATCCGGTCAACGCGCCGGTTCCGGTGTTTGGGAAGTCGTGATGGACAGTTTGCCCTGTCCACCGTGCGCTCACCTCGCAGGATTGATCGGTCCTGGTGTAGCGCGCCTCCTGATTAAATCCAATCGCGGCCACGCAATTCCAGAGGCGGTCAGCGCTGGCGTCAACGTAGCCTCCGTAGCGCGGACCGATCTCGAGATGCGCGATCTGCCATGCGCGGTCGAAATGCGCAGTCTCGTCTGCGGTTTGAAACGGCGGCGTCCAAAGCGCCAGGAAAATCACCTGCGGAATTGCGAAAAGGAGAAAACACCAATGCAGGTTTGTTGGAAGCGCGCGCATCGCGGAGCGAAGAACTGCGGTAAACGGGAACTCCGCTTGCGGTGAGGGCATGCGGCCATTCTACAGTGGACGGTGAACGGTGAGCGGAAGAGGCGCCGAAAAAGCAGGGCGCTTCCGCGTCATGCGAATGCGCCTGTAGGTCGTGCTTTTCAGTTCGTTTGAATCCGGGACTCAGGCAGCCTCTTCGCCGCCCTTGTCCGGACTCTCGGCCTCAGCCTGCTTCTGTTGCTCCTCGAGCTGCTTCTCGAGTTCGGCGCGCTTCTTGGACTTCAGGTCGGCGCGTTTCTGCCGCTTTACTTCAAGCTGCTTTTCGGCGCCCAGCAGTTCGATGAATGCCTTGTCGGCGCCGTCGCCCTGCTGGAAACCGGTGCGCACGATGCGCAGATAGCCGCCCTGGCGATCGGTATAACGCTTGGCAACCTCGTTGAAGAGACGCGAGACTGCCACGTCGGTTTGGAGGAAGCTGAGCGCCTGCCGGCGGGAGTGTAGATCGCCCTTCTTGCCCAGGGTGATCATTTTTTCGATGTGGGGCCGGACTGCCTTGGCCTTGGCCACGGTTGTCTCAACCCGGTCTTCCTGAATGACAGACGTGACCAGGTTGCGCAAAAGAGCGCGGCGATGGCTGGTATTACGTCCGAGCTTGAATCCTGCATTGCGATGGCGCATGGTGAAATCTCTCTTCGTGGTTCGTGGTTCGTGAATCGTGGGCCGTGGACGGTGATCAATGAGATCGACTTAGCAGTTCACGGTCCACCGTGCACCGTTCACGGTTCTTAGAAGTTCTCGGTCTCAGTGGGCAGCTGCAGGTCCACCGAGTCAAGCGGCTCGTCCTCTTCGTCGTAACGTCCGTAGCTGGCTGCCAGAGCAGTGGCCGGCGGAATGCTGGTCGGGCCAGGCACCGCGTTGCCCTGCTCGTCGATCTTCATGCCCAGCGAGAGACCCATTTGAGCAAGGATTTCCTTGATTTCGTTCAGGCTCTTGCGGCCGAAGTTCTTGGTCTTCAGCATTTCGGCTTCAGTCTTCTGCACCAGCTCGCCAATGGTCTGAATGTTGGCGTTCTTCAGGCAGTTGTAACTACGAACCGAAAGCTCAAGCTCTTCAACCGAGCGGTTGAGATTGTCGTTGCGCAGCAGCACGCGGCCTTCTTCGCCGCGCGCTTCGGCCTCAATCTCTTCCTCAAAGTTGATGAAGATGTTCATGTGGTCCTTGAGCAGCTTGGCCGCCAGGCCCACGGCGTCGGCGGGAAGCACCGCGCCGTTGGTCCACACCTCGAGCGTTAGTTTGTCGTAGTCGGTGATCTGGCCCAGGCGGGCAGCGTCGACCGCGTAGTTGACGCGGCGCACGGGCGAGTGGACCGAGTCGACGGGGATGAAGCCAAGGCCGAGATCGGCGTCGAAGTTCTTATCGGCCGAAACATAGCCGCGGCCGCGCTTAAGCCGCATCTCCATGTCGAGCTTGCCTCCCTCAGAGAGGGTCGCGATGTAGACATCCTTGTCCAGGATCTCCACGTCGCCGTCAGCCTCGATCATGCCCGAGGTTACGACTCCGGGCTGGTCGGCGCGCAGATAGAGCGCCTTGGGACCTTCGCCTGCAAGCTTGAAGGGAACCTGCTTGAGGTTGAGTATGATATCGGTCGCGTCTTCAACCACGCCGGTGATCGACTGGAACTCGTGCAGCACGCCCTCAATGCGAATGGCTGTAACCGCCGCGCCCTCAATGGAGCTGAGCAGAGTGCGCCGCAGGGCGTTGCCGATGGTGGTGCCAAAGCCCCGCTCGAATGGCTGGGCGCTGAACTTGCCGTAAGTGTCGCTGAGCGATTCGGCTTCAACTGCAAGCCGCTTCGGTTTCTGAAATCCTCTCCACAACATAGTCATCTCTTTTCTGGCGCGGCGTGTACGTCGCGATGCATTTTGCGGCGGCCGCGCATGGGCTCCTTGGGTTGGAATTTAGTGGACAGTGGACAGTGGTCAGCTAATCCCGGCAGGGCTGCTGTGCACTGTTCACTGTTTGCTGCTACTTGCTGTACAGTTCGACGATCAGCTGTTCGTTGATCGGCAAATTCACATCGGCGCGCTTGGGAAGATGCAGAACGCGCCCCGACATATTTTCAAAGTTGGCTTCGAGCCAGGTCGGCACCGGATTCTGCGCGGCGTACTGCGAAGCCTGTTCAACAATCACCAGCTTCTTTGCCTCCTCGCGGATAGCGATCTCATCGCCGACATTTAACTGGTAGGAAGGAATGTTCACCTTCTTGCCGTTCACCGTCACATGCCCGTGGCGAACCACCTGGCGGGCCTGGCGCCGCGAAATCGCGAAGCCCAAACGGAACGCCACGTTATCGAGGCGCCGTTCGAGCTGCTGGATAAGCAGTTCGCCGGTCACGCCAGTGGTGCGGTTGGCTTTCTCGTAGTAGGCGCGGAACTGGCCCTCGAGGGTGAAGTACATGCGCTTGGCCTTCTGCTTCTCATGCAGCTGCAGGCCATAGCCCACGATCTTTGCTTTGCGGTCTTTGCCGTGCTGCCCCGGCGGGAAGTTGCGCTTCTCAAGCGGGCAACGGTCCGAGGTGCATTTCGTGCCCTTCAAAAAAAGTTTGGTGCCTTCGCGGCGGCAAAGGCGGCATACTGCTCCGGTATAACGTGCCATTTCTTCTCCTGACTTCGGATGTCGGCCGGTTTACGCGTTCGGTGACGCTTCGTCCCGGCCCAGTTGATTCAAAAGTGTGAGTGTGCGGTGTGAGTGTGTTTGCTTCTCACACTTCACACTCACACTCACACTCACACTTCACACTGTTCTTAAACGCGACGCCTCTTCGGCGGCCTGCAACCGTTGTGCGGCACAGGCGTAACGTCGCGGATAGACTTGACCTCGATGCCGGCGGCAGCCAGGGCGCGGATGGCCGATTCGCGTCCCGATCCCGGACCGGCGACGCGGACATCCACGGTACGCAAGCCGTGATCGCGGGCCATGTTGGCGGCGTTTGAAGCCGCCTGCTGCGCCGCGAACGGCGTGCCCTTGCGCGATCCCCTGAAGCCCAGCGAGCCCGAACTCTTCCAACTCAAGGTGTTGCCCATCTGGTCGGTGATGGTGACGATAGTGTTGTTGAACGAGGCCTGAATATACGCAATGCCGTACGGCACATTCTTGCGCTCGCGCTTCTTGAACTTCTTGTTCTTGCCAGCCTTTCCGGCGCCGGCTTTCTGCTCTGGTTTCGCCATTAGGTCTTCGCCGTCGCTTTCTTCTTGCCGGCAATCGTGCCCTTGCGCGGGCCCTTCCGAGTGCGGGCGTTGGTGTGGGTGCGCTGGCCGCGCACCGGCAGCGACCGCCGATGGCGGGTGCCGCGGTAGCTCTGGATGTCAATGAGGCGCTTGATGTGCATCGAAACGTCTTTGCGCAGATCGCCTTCGACGCTCCCTTCGTCCTCAATAACCTGGCGGATTCGGTTTACCTCGTCCTCGCCCAGATCCTGGACCTTCTTGAAGGCGTCGACATTCGCCTTTTCCAGAATCTTCCTGGCGCGCGGATTCCCGATTCCGAAGATGTAAGTGAGCGCGATCCTTGCCTGCTTATTGCGGGGCAGATCGACGCCAGCAATACGTGCCATTGGAGTTCCTTCGCTTCTGGTTATGTGCCCTCCGGCCTCAACCGGTTCGCACGGGTTATCAGGGGCGCTTCCAGAGGTTCATCGCAAGCCTTGAATCAAGCTAACTAGCCTCTTGCCGGTGGTCGGTGGCCCGTGATCGGTGTTCGGTTATGCCTCGCTTAAACTGGCTGCTTCAACCGTCCACCGTCTGCCGTTCACCGTTCACTGGCGCGTAAGCGCCCTTTCATGCCAGGCCTTGCTTATCCCTGGCGCTGCTTGTGCTTTGCGTTCTCGCAGATCACACGCACGACACCTTTGCGCGTAATGACCTTGCACTTGACGCAAATCTTCTTTACCGACGCCCGAACCTTCATTGCCTTGTACTACCCTCTTCTGCGCCTCACATGCCGGCGCGGAATCTTTATTTCAGCTACTGGCTTCTAGCCTCCAGCTACTAGCTTCGCCGTGCGTGAGCCGAATCAGTCGACTCAACGCGAACAAGCTAAAAGCTAGAAGTTAGCGGCTAGCAGGTTATTTGTACCTGTACACAATTCGTCCGCGATTCAGATCGTAAGGGCTCAACTCCACCGCTACGCGGTCACCCGGAAGAATGCGGATGAAGTTTTTGCGCATCCTCCCGGACACATGGGCCAGCACCTCGTGATTATTCTCGAGTTTTACCTTGAACATGGCGTTGGGCAGTGTTTCAAGCACCGTCGCCATTACCTCAATCGCGTCTTCCTTTGACAAACTGCATCCCATTTCCGCCGGCGCGCTCCCGCACTCCCGGCCTTTGGACCGAATCCGTTACTCGGTCAGAATTCTCGATCCGGTAGCGGTCACGGCAACCGTGTGCTCGAAATGAGCACTCATGCTTCCATCGCTCGCCACGGCCGTCCAGCCGTCGTCAAGCACCTTCACATCGGGCCTGCCGGCATTCACCATCGGCTCAATGGCGATTACCATGCCCGTTTTGAGCTTCATGCCCCGGCCTGCTTCGCCAAAATTCGGAACCTGAGGATCCTCGTGCATGTTCGCTCCGATCCCGTGGCCCACAAAATCGCGCACCACCGAGAAGCCCTGACCCTCCACCACTCCCTGCACCGCCGCTCCCACGTCGCCCAACGTCGCTCCAGGCCGAACCACCGCGATCCCAGCCTTGAGCGACTCTTCGGTCGCCTTCAAAAGTCTCTGCGTCTCAGGCGTAATCGAACCTACTGGAACAGTGATGGCCGCATCGCCGAAGTAGCCGTCGATCACTACTCCAAAATCAACCGAAACAATATCGCCCTCTTTCAGCACGCGCTTGGGCGAAGGAATGCCGTGCACGACTTCACTGTTGACCGAGGTGCACAGCACACAGGGATATCCATGGTACCCCTTGAAAGCCGCCTTCACTCCCATTTCCTTGAGCCGCGCTTCAGCGGCCTTCTCAAGATCGAAAGTCGTGGCACCGGGCTTTACTTTGCTGCGCACCAGTTCCAACACCTCGCGGACCACCTTGCCCGCGTGGCGCATCTTCTCAATCTCCTGAGACGACTTGATAACGACAGCCATAAAAGCAGTGGACAGCGATCAGTTGTCAGTGGACGGTCACATCCTGCAGGCTGCCGACCGCTTCAACTAATCCAGCCTTCGAAACTCCCGCTTCACTTCTTCGTTGCCGCTACAGAGTTCCGTTCCAGTTAATGGCTCCCGCTTCGGCAAGCACAAACTGATCACTGACCACTGTTCACCGACAACTGTCTTTCCACGCACAAACCCACCGCGTCAATCACGCCTTCCGGCGCAATCGCTCCACGGCGGCAACGATTCCGGCTGCGATCTCAGCGATCGGCCGGTCTCCATCCACTTCTGCGAATCTTCCCTGATCCCGGTAGTGCTCCACAACAGGCGCGGTGAGGGCCGAGTAAGCGCGCATGCGCTCCTTGAAAACCTCTTCCGTGTCATCGGCTCGCTGGGTAAGCACCGCACCATCCAGGTCACATATCCCCTCTACTTTCGGAGGGTTGACATAGATGTTGTAGATGCTCTGGCAGACAGGGCAAATCCTGCGCCCGGTAATCCGGCGCAATAACTGATTATAGTCCACTTGCAGGCTTACGGCAACGACCGGGAGCAATCCCGGCTGAGCGGCGATCCGCCCATCGATCCAGTTGGCCTGCCCCAGGGTTCGGGGAAAGCCGTCAAGGATATAGCCGCCGACGGTGTCCGGGTCCTGAAGCCTTACGGCCACCATCTCATTTACGAGTGAGTCGGGTACCAGTTCGCCACGCGCCATGATCTCCCTGGCGGTGCGTCCCAACGGGGTACCCTGCGCCACGTTGGCGCGCAGCAGGTCGCCGGTAGAGATTTGCGGTATTCCCCAAATCTTCACCAGCTCCTTGGCCTGGGTTCCCTTTCCAACTC
>DATJSB010000319.1:0-28997 GCA_035504315.1 Occallatibacter sp. | reverse complement strand
TACCCCACCGGAATCGAAATATCGGCAGAGGAAATGGCCAAGCTCAACCTGAACCCCGACGCCTTCCATGGCGATTGGAACTACTCTCTTCGGCCCCAATGACCGCTCGTTCGCACAGCTTATTTATGCGCGATCCCTAAGAACAGTATATCGTCGGCGGTTGGGACCCGTCTCATTTGTCCATTACCTCGCAAGTTGACTGCTCGGCCCGGCATAAGAGCAAAAAGACGATTGACGATTTCCATGCAGGTCATATTCTGAGTAACATCTTGGAGCCGCTTATGTATTCATTGCCACGTTCCGCGAGTCAGACAGATGCGCACGCTTTTGCCAATCGCGAGGGTCTTACGTGCCATCACAGCCAGCCAAAGAGACGAACTTGCAATGCGTAAGTCCAATCTATCGTGCCTGAGTGAATCTTTATCGCCTTAGTCAATCGTCCTGACCCCTTCCTATATCGGTCCATTGTATACTTCGACGCGTGCTATCTATGAGTTCGCTACCGTCAAGAAGCTCAACGGTCCATAACAAATCTCCCGTACCAATGTTAGTCCTCTCGCTTGTCAGACTCGTTAAGAACGACCCACCATTGGCGAGATTGACATATGCGTTTTCACGCTCTGGGAAAAGGGAGTCGTTATGTGTTGTGCCAGCGCAGCAGCCACAGACGACTTAGTCCTTCAAATGGCCTTGCGCAAGCCAGTCTTCGAACGGGATCTTTCCGAGCTTGGCACTGTCTTCGGGGACGAGTGTTCGCTCCATTACCGGGATGTCGTAGTAGCGAGCATGCGGGTCAGCGACGACCCCGCGCGAATCCTTGCATGAGGCTAGACTCCGCCTGATAAGTTCATCGAGCCAAAACTTGTCCGGCCCCCCTATTTCAAGGGTGCCGTTGACAGGCGGACCCACTGCGATCCTGCCCATGGCAGTCGCAACATCGTCGGCAGCGATCGGCTGGAAAAGCACATGTGGCAAATGCACCTTGTCGCCGCTAGTGGCAAAATCGGCAATGGCTTTGAGGGACTCATAGAATTGCGTGGCGCGCACAATTGAGTAGGGGATTGTGGAACCCTTGATCAAATTCTCCTGAGCGATCTTTGCGCGGAGGTAGCCGCTTTCGGGCATGCGCTCTGATCCAACGACCGACAATGCAACGTGATGGTCTACGCCTGCAGCCGCTTCATAGGCGAGCAGGTTTCGGGTGGAAGTCTCGAAGAAGTCCATCACCGCCGCATCTTCCCGCGAGGGAGCGTTGGATACGTCAACGACCACCGATGCACCTTTCAGCGCATTCGCCAGTCCCTCGCCGCTGACGGAGTTAACGTCGGAAGTAGGTGATGCAGCCATAGCTTCCTGCCCATTCTCGCGAAGCTGTATGACAAGCTTTGATCCGATGAGTCCACTACCCCCGATTACTACGACTTTCATGACTGTCCCTTCTGGTTACTCGGAATCGACCACTTGACTCGGCAACTCGCCCGACGAGATATCGAAGACCGCTTTGCGAAACAACTCCTTTCGCTCGATCCCCCGGGGGCGTCTTTGCTCCGTTGTTCCACCCGTGAAATGGGGATAGTTCGCCCGAGTTCCAGGCATCGCAGAGCCCTGGGATGCTCAGATCCCAGTCAGGGCGGATCTTCGTCAAAGAGTTGAGGCTGACGCCACGTAGCGAAATGTCAGGCGAGCACCGCCAATGCAGTGATCGGTCCGCTCAGACACAGACAGAGTGATGTCCCTCGCAGCAATGTCTACAGATAAAACATGAGACAAAGGCATTGGCCGATATCTCAGTGCTTGCTTGACTTGCCCCAGCTTTCAGGAAAACGGACTGAGAAATCGCCGTGCCCGCCGGAAGCTCACCGCGGCTGGGGCAAAGCAGCCCGAGAGGGGCGCGCCAGGCGCAGGCGTGTCGCGATGCTTACTAACTCTGCGAGGGATTCAGCTTTCATCTTTCGCATCATACTGCCACGGTGCGCTTTGACAGTAATCTCGCTAATGCCGAGCTCGCTGCCAACCTGTTTGTTCGCCAGGCCAACGACCACTAATCCCATTACTTCGCGTTCGCGAGCGGTGAGGCGAACATATCGGGCTTCGAGAGCTCGGATCTCTGCATCGCGGTCCAGTAAGGCATTGCTTCGTTCTATGGCTTTGCGAATGGCGTTCAGCAAAACTTCGTCACTGAACGGTTTGGTCAGGAACTCTACGGCGCCGGCTTTCATCGCCTGCACAGTCATTGGAATATCTCCGTGCCCCGTGACGAAAATGATGGGCATTTCGTGCCGCTCCGCCGCAACACGCTTCTGCAAATCGAGACCATTGAGGCCGGGAAGCGAAATATCAAGAACCAGGCAACTTGGACCAGTTGCGCGCGGACGGTTGAGAAATTCCTGAGCCGAAACGAACGTCTCCACGCCCAAAGCTTCATGCCGAAGCAGGAGTTCGAGCGATTCACGAATCGAAATGTCGTCATCGACAACGAATACGATGGGCGGGGATTGCGCCATGGGAAGGACCTCGCTTCAAAACCATGTGCACTCGCAGAAATCATTGTACATCCGCAGCACATTTCGCTGATAACGGTCATTTGGCCGCAATCGCGGAATTCAGCGCGTCAAGCAACGCAGTATCGCTGAACGGCTTGAACAAATATGCGACTGCGCCCTGCTCGAGCATCCGCAACCGCGCCGTCTCATCTCTTTGGGCGGTGATGAAAATGATCGGGATCCCGATCTTGCGGCGCTTGAGCTCCAGCTTCAACTCGGGCCCGGACATTCCCGGCATGGCAATGTCGAGGATCAAGCATTTTGTTCTCGGGATTCCATCCGACGCTAGGAACTCCTCAGCGGAAGAGAATGCCTGAGATGCAAAACCGAACACCTTGAGGAGATCTGGTAGCGATTCGCGGACCGATTCATCATCGTCGACGATTGAAACAATTGAACTTGCATTCATCATGGATTTCTCAGTCCGCACCTAAAGACAGCTTTGCTCAACGTGGAGAACCATCCGTTCACTCCAGCGCTGCTTGAGGAAGTCGATGTACCGCTTCCGAACTGCCACTCACGCCACTCAGAGCTGCACATCAACAACGCGGCTGAGTTTGTCTCCAAAGAGTCCCTTATTGGCGACACCCTACAACAGCATCATCCGCTGTGTGGGTGGCGGCGTCTATTGTACTTAGGTATTGGTTACCGTCAGCCAGGAATCGCTGGCAAGCCTCTATTTCTATGTGGTTTCGGTGCTGTAATCATGCGGAATTGAGAATGCGAAGGAAGATCCTGGCCCATCGTTCGATGATGCCCAGAGCCGGCCGCGATGGGCTTCAATAATCGAACGGCTGACAGAAAGCCCAATCCCCATCCCCTCGTCCTTGGTGGTATAGAACGATTCGAAGAGCCGATCGGCAGCATCAGGAGCGAAACCAACACCGGTGTCCTGCACGGTGAGCTGGACGTTTTTCCTATCGACGCTTTCTGTCTTGATCACCAACTGTCTCGGGCGGTCTTCGATATCGCGCATCGCGTCTGAAGCGTTATGCACAAGATTCAGGATGACCTGCTGAAGCTGGGTGCGATCGCCTTGCACTGCGGGCAAATCATCGGCGAAGTCATGCCGGACCACGATTCTGTTGCTCTGCAGCTCACTCAAAGAGAGCGCGATCACTTCCCGGGCGGCGTCGTTCAGGTCTATCGATTCGGCAGCAATTTCTTTTCTCTTGAAGAGTGCCCGCAGGCGCGTGATAACCTCTGAAGCGCGATTCCCGTCGCGAATCGTGCGTCGCGCCGTTTCGCGCGCACCCTCGATGTTCGGAGGATCGTTGTCCAGCATACGCAGGCATGTGCCGGCATTCGTCACGATGCCCGACAATGGTTGGTTAACTTCATGCGCGATGGACGCTGTCAGTTGTCCGATCGTCATGACTCGCATTATTCTTGCAAGTTCCGCCTGACTGTTGCGTAACTCTTCTTCAGAGCGCTTTTTCTCGGAGATATCTCGAATGAATCCGGTGAATACCTTTCGCTGTTCCGCGGTCATCTCTCCGAATGAGACCTCTGCCGGAAACTCCTCACCGTTAGCCCGCAGCGCAGTCACCTCAGTTCCCTGCCAGTTCAGCTGTCTCACGCCGGTTTTCAGATATCGTTTGAAACCCGTCTCATGGAGTTTGCGCATTGCTCCCGGCATGAGAAACGTGAGAGGTTTACCGATAATCTCTTCCGGGTTGTATCCAAATATTCGCTTCGTTGCGGGGTTCGCAAGAATGATTAAGCCATTCTCGTCGATACTGACCACCGCGTCGCTGGCGGTTTCAATCACAACCCGGTATCTTGCCTCGCTCCGCTTTAGTTCGTCCTCGGCCCGTTTGCGATCGTCGATATCGGTATTCGTGCCGTACCATTTGATGACTGCCCCAGACTCATTGCGCAATGGATTTGCACGAAACAAGAACCATCGATAGCTGCCATCAAAGCGACGAAGACGGGCTTCAATTTCACCCGGTTCGCCGCTAGCGATACGCGACTGCCAATACTCATTTACGATGCCAAGGTCGTCGGGGTGAAACACCTTGGCCCATCCCCAATCTCGAGCATCAGTCAGAGACAAACCCGTGAAATCGAGCCAGCGCTGGTTGAAGAAGTCTACGTTGCCGTCGGCCCGGGCCGACCATGCCAGGACGGGCATGGTACTGATGATGAGACCGAGATTCCGTTCGTTTGCGAGCACGGCATCCTCGGCGCGCTTTCTATCTTCGATGTCAGTGCTCGTACCATACCATCGCACGATCTTGCCCGTCTCGTCGCACAACGGCGCAACCTGGATCAGAAACCACCGATAGACTCCATCGTGACGGCGAAGACGCGCCTCAATCTGTCCGGGCACTCCTGAAATCAACAACTCCTTCCATCTGTTCATCAGCGGGGGCAGATCTTCCGGATGGAAAGCCGCAGTCCAACCCCAGCCATGCGCCTCTTCGGGAGAAAGGCCAGTGTAGTCATGCCAACCTTTGCTTAGGAATTCGTTGGGGCCGTCGGGCAGATTGCACCAGGAAAGGGACGGAATCGTATCGATCACCCGCCGCAGCTTGGACTCTGATGCTTTGAGCAAACCTTCACTCTTAAGCAGCCGGCCTTCAACTATTCTGCGTTCGGCAATTTCCGTTCTCAATTCTTCGTTCGCGGCGGCAAGGCTTGCAGTTCGTCCGGCAACCCGTCGTTCCAGTTCATCAGCAATCCGCTTCTGCTCACTCAAGAGGCGCGCCTGCTGCAATCCGACAGTTACTTGATTGGCCGCCACACCAAGAAGCAATCGCTCAGACTGCGTCGGGAAGTCAGCACGCTCGGATCCGGCTACGACGATTCCAATTTCACCCTCGTGGCCTAATCTCATTGACAAGAGGGAGGCCTCCGTCCCGCCGAGTCGGTTGGGTACCTCTGCCGGCCATTTCCGTGGGTCATCTCCGAATCGCTCATCGAGGGCGTGGCGAATCTTACCCGCAGTCTGCGTCGCAGCGTAAGGCGGTGCGGTCCTTAATATTTCGATGGGCTCCCCATCAGTTTCGATCTTTACACGCGTATAAAGGAAATCGAGATTCAGCGTCGCCATGAGGCCATCGTGGAAGGTCGTCACGATTTGGCGTGGCTCCTGTCCGCTCCAAACCGCAGGGAGTGCGAGCACGCTGACCAGATCACGCATGCAATGCTGAAGGTGCTTCAGTTCCTCAGCAGAATCGCTGAATGCCATCTCAGGACTCCTGGATGAGCAGGCTACCCAGTCCGGATCGCCGTGCGCGATATTCCCGAAGGAATTCCTGTGGCGGCGTGAAGAATGGATTCTGTTGCAGAATGCCGCCAATGATGACGAGCGGGTGCGTGCGAAGAATATCGATCACCGTATCGCCTCTGAACTGAGAGTGATGGTAAGTGCAGATAACTGCATCGTCGTGGCGGCTCCAGACATCATTCACGCGCGACTCAAATTCAATTACGTTCTCCAGCCGGGACCTGTCTCCGACCACCCAATCCATTCGGCACACGATGCGGCTGAGCGGGAACCCTCCCGGCGCATTTCCTGAAGCGAGTCGTTCGAAAGTCTCAAGCATCCGGTCCTGATCGAATTTGCCATCGCGAAGATAGGCTTCGGTATTGATCTTGATTTCCAATTGCCCGGCCTGTTCAGCGACCGCCGAGTTGATTCCGGCAGAAGCCAGCCGACGCAGATGCTCGCCCCGCTGTTGGGGATTGACGACATGAATGGCCTTGTCGCCGCGTTCGAGACCCTCTTTGATGAATGGAAGCAACACGCGATATTCTTCATCGTCATTCGAGAAGAACGCACAAACATGGCGAACCGCGCCAAGCTGAGACCCTGCTAAAGAGATTGGTGGAACAGTCCTTGTCATTTTCAATCACTCCGTAAAACTCTGCTCGAACAAGGATCTCGATTGGGTAGGGGTGTAGTGCACTCCAAAACGCCTGTTGAGACAGGCACATCCTTGCCAATCATTGCTTGGAATGTGGCCCACTTAAAATCTCGACCGCGTGGCGCTTGGCCGGCCGGGGAAGCGTTCTCTGCGCAACTCAGAAGGGAGTTGTACCCGCCACTGATCGTGCATCAATCATACTCCGAACGACCCTTTACTTCCCTCGTCAAGAGTGCCCGAAAACGAATATTCACATGGAATTCGCCTTCGAACGAAAGCGTTGGATCTACTGCGATCGCACCAAAACGCCCGAAAACGAGCAAGACGGAAACACGCGCACGCATACCAAGGTATTGATCGATACCTTGGTCCAATGGATTCACCTCAGCGCTTCAGGCCTAATGGTCGAAGTTAGCGCGAGTTCGACTCAGATATCTCTGTGAAGCCAGCGCCATGGCGTCTTCCCCAAAGTCTCAGGGAGTCTTCTGAGATTCACATTCAAGGAGGTCAGTGATGCACCGAGGTACTTTTGCTACGTCTTATGGAATCGACGGTAATGAGGATATTGTCAGCCGAGACATGGAACTCGTCGCAGCGGCAAAAGCCGGGTCGAGCGCCGCATTTGAAGAACTCCAAAGCCTCTACTCGCGCCGCCTCTATAATCGGATCTTTTCGATAACCAGAAACCGTGAAGACGCTGAAGACGCGCTGCAGGACACATTTCTTC
The DNA here is from genome assembly GCA_035504315.1 of Occallatibacter sp. Taxonomy (GTDB): domain Bacteria; phylum Acidobacteriota; class Terriglobia; order Terriglobales; family Acidobacteriaceae; genus Telmatobacter. The sequence continues at coordinate 21,852 of DATJSB010000319.1, read as the reverse complement.
ACGCCTATGTCGCGCTCCATTCGTTTGAAGGCAGGTCCCAATTCGCCTCATGGCTAACGAGGATCGCCATCAATTCAGCTTTGATGACACTCCGCAAGCGCCGCAGGAGGGCCGAGATCTCCTTCAACTTACCCGCCGAGTCGGAAGAGCATTCTCAGACGATTGATGTCTGCGATACTGCATTGAATCCCGAACAGATTTACGAACAACGCCAGAGGTGCTACTCCGCTCTCCGCGCGGTGCACAAGCTTCATCCGAGGCTGCGCACAGCACTCTCAACCTGGATGAAGCAGGAGTGCTCCATCAAAGAGATGGCTCGCACACTCGACCTCTCAGTAGCGGCAGTCAAGGCAAGGTTGCACCGTGCGCGGAAACGACTCAACTGCACTGCGGGTTTCACAGAGCCAAACCGGAATTCCGGCTTCTCGTCTGGAGCGAAGAGCCGGTACCCGATCCCCAGACTTCAGAATCGAGAACAGCCATGTCTCAGCTGCGACTGACCCACGGCCACGAATCGGTGAACGCCATTCGGCAATCGGTGATGAGTCTCTCTCTGAGTCGGATCGCGAATTGCGTGGCTTTATCCAATCGATGACCCGTTTGATTTGTCCAGGCGCAGAGAAGTCACTAACAGAACTGTGGCGGGATAAGCTGGGATGTATGGAGTGCATCCCTGAACCACATAGCCCGAGCTGGCGAGCGGTCAGTTTAGCCGCATCTGTGAAACGCGCCAGCCGAGTAGTTCCTTGGCAGCTTTCGGGCCCCTGCTTCTGATTGTATTAATGCCGAGGAAGGTAAAAGCGCAGACCCTGAGCGAAAAGAAAAATATCAACAGTTATGCGAATCCCGATGGTGCTTAAAGAATCATCCTAAGCATGCACATGGTTCGCGAATTTAGAGATTCACAGTGGGGCGCAGTATGAGTGAACCGAAAACAGTGGTCGTAACCGGAGCGTCCCGGGGCATTGGCGCAGCCATTGTCCGGGCATTCCTGGACCGCGGATATAACATTGTCGCCAATTCCCTTAACCTCCCGCACGATGAGTTCACGTCGGCTCCGAACCTTGCCTTCGTTCAAGGAGACATCGGCAAGAAGAGTACCGCTGAGAAGCTAACAGAAACGGCGATCACAACGTTCGGCTCCATCGATCACCTGGTGAATAGTGCTGGGATTTTTGAACCAAAACCCTTTACCGAGTACACGGGAGAAGATTTCAGGAGATTCGCCTCGACCAATCTGGAAGGGTTTATCTTTGTCACTCAACTCGCGGTTCAGCAAATGCTTGCTCAAAACAGCGGCGGCAGCGTTACGACCGTTACCGCCGCATTGGCCGACAATCCCATCGCCGGCGTCCCTGCGTCGATTCCGATGATCACAAAGGGTGGCTTAAACGCGATCACCCTGAGTCTTGCCAGCGAGTACGCGAAGAAGAATATCCGCTTCAATGCTGTCGCTCCGGGCGTCGTCGACACGCCTTTGCACAAGAACGGCGACGAGAGTCACTTGAGGACCTTATCGCCAATGGGTACGATCGCCGAGGCGAAAGACATCGCAGATGCGGTCCTCTATCTAACCGGGGCTCGCTTTGTGACTGGGGAGGTGCTGCATGTGGACGGCGGTGCGCACGTGGGCCGGTGGTAGGCGCGAATGTGCCCCAGCCGATCCGCGCCGAGGCCCGGCTGGAAGAACTCGGGATAGAACTTCCTGCGCCGCCAACGCCGTTCGGCAATTATGTCGAGGTCTCACAAACGGGCAACCTGCTCTTTTTGAGCGGAATGCTGCCGGTTGTGGATCATCGGCCAAAGTACCTGGGCCGCCTCGGAAAGGAACTCGATGCGGATTTGGGGCAGGATGCAGCTCGTACGGCCGCTTTAAGCGCTCTCGCTGCCATCAAAGCGCATCTAGGTTCGCTCGATAAAGTCGCGAGGATTGTTCGCCATGGCGTGTTAATGGCGACCTTCGGAGACTTCTTCGACCAGCCCCGAGTCGCTGATGGGGCCTCGGACCTGTTCGCAAGCGTATTCGGCGCCAGGGGAGTATCGGCACGGCTCGTGATCGGCGTGGCTAGTCTTCCGCTCGGGATGCCGATTGAACTCGAGGTCATCGTTGAAATTGCCGAGTAGCGCGCATTGCACTGGAAAGGAACGGAGCACAAGAAAAGTGATCGAAATAAAGAGACGCATCGCAAATCGAAAGAACCTTTGGGTACCAGTGTCACGCGATTGTGGCGTCGCGGGACTGCATCTTCACGAGTTACCCCGATAGGTAAGCGCGAACGCGTTTATTCGGGGAGAAACCCGCCGTCCGGAGCAAATAAGGAATAGGGGGATTCATGCCCGCCACAGGAGCAACCATGAAAGCCGCCCAGGTGACCGCGGCTGGAGCCGGTCTTAAGATCGTCGAGCTGGAGATTCCCGATCCCGGCCCCGGACGGGTGCGCATCAAAGTTCAGGCATGCGGTGTGTGCAACAGCGATGCGATCATCGTTGAAGGCCGCCGGCCAGGGATCGCCTATCCGCGCGTTCCGGGGCATGAAGTGGCCGGCGTGGTGGATGCGCTCGGGACTGGAGTGACTGAATGGCAAAAGGGCCAGCGTGTCGGCGTTGGCTGGCATGGCGGCCATGACGGCACCTGCCCCGAGTGCCGGCGCGGAGATTTTCGACTCTGCCGCAATGAAAAGAATCCCGGACTCAGTTATGACGGTGCCTATGCGGAGTACATGCTGGCTCCGGTAGAAGCATTGGTTTCGATTCCGGACGGTCTCAGCGACATCGATGCGGCGCCGCTGGTGTGCGCTGGAGTTAACACTTTCACCGCCCTGCGGCGTGCGGGCGCATTGCCAGGCGATCCGGTCGCGGTGCAAGGGATTGGTGGACTCGGCCACCTCGGAATTCAATTCGCCAACAGGTTTGGCTACAAGGTGGCTGCGGTGGGGCGCGGCTCGCAAATTGAATCGCTGGCAATGAAACTCGGCGCCGACGTGTATATCGACAGCAAAGTGAAGAACCCGGCAGAGGAATTACAAAAATCAGGCGGCGCAAGAGTCATTGTCGTCACAGCTCCGAACTCCAAGGCAATGACCGAACTGATTGGCGGTCTGGGTCCGAACGGCAAGCTTCTCCTCATCGGTGTGGCCTCCGATCCCATCGAGTTTGCTCCCCTTCAACTGATCAGGGGAGGCAAGACTATTGAAGGATGGGCAGGGGTAACGCCGGCCGATTCAGATGACACGCTTCGCTTTGCCGAACTGCGCGGGGTACGCGCCATGATCGAAACCTATCCTCTGCAAAAGGCTGCGGAAGCATATGCCCGCATGATGAGCGGCAACGCAGAGTTTCGTGTTGTGCTGACCATGTAAGCTGAATCAATCGGCCAGGAAAGAGCTCCAATCGTCGGGCTCACTAAAGAGGAGCTCTCCAGGATGCGCAATTACAGTTTGCTCCAATGGTTCGAATGTCGCCGGTTTTCGTCTGCAACGCTTGCGGTGCTTGTGTCGCTCGCATCCATTGGCGCATCAGCTCAAAGTACCGGAAAGGATTGCCTAATGCAGCCGGTCTTTTATCGCACGATCAAAGTCGACGGACTTTCGATCTTCTACCGTGAGGCGGGTCCGCAGAATGCTCCGGTCCTTCTCATGCTTCATGGGCTTCCGTCGTCTTCGCGAATGTTTCAGCCACTCTTCACCCGGCTTTCTGACAAGTACCGGTTGATCGCGCCCGATTACCCGGGTTTCGGACACAGCGATTGGCCCGATCCTAAGCTGTTCGCCTACACATTTGACCACATCGCTGAGGTGATGGAACTCTTCACAGAGACGCTTGGAGTTTCTCGTTACACGCTATACATGCAGGACTACGGCGGACCAGTCGGCTTCCGTATGGCATTGAAGCATCCGGAGCGCGTCGAAGGCCTTATCGTTCAGGACGCAGTGGCTCATAATGAAGGGCTCGGAGCAAACTGGGCGACTCGGCGCGCATTCTGGGCCGATCGACCCGCATACGAAAAAAAGCTGCGGACAAATCTGCTCTCTCTCGAAACCACGAAAACGCGCCACGTGGGGGACGATCCAAATATTGAGCTGTATGATCCGGACCTCTGGACAGACGAATATGCATTTCTGAACTCGCTGGGCCAGGGCCAGATACAAAGCGATCTGTTCTATGACTACCGAACAAATGTCGAGGCCTACCCTGAATGGCAGGCATGGATGCAGAAGACGCAGCCGAAGCTCCTGGTCATATGGGGGAAACACGATCTCTCGTTCGACCTTGGCGAGCCCGAACGCTATCGCAAAGATGTGCCCAACGCAGAGATCCATGTCCTCGATGCCGGGCACTTTGCGCTTGACACTAAAGCAGATGAAATTGCTGATCTCGTTCGAGATTTCATGCACTCTCAGAATTGACCCACGCTCGCTGTTGCGCCAACCATCTCGAGACGGCACTGCTTCACAATGAGCCAATCGCGAGTATCAATGCTGAAGGAAGTTTCGCTGAGTTGAACGGAATCCTTCACCCCAATGCATCCCCAAACCGTCCTGGAGAAGTTTTCTCCACCGGCTCGAATCCTCGTCGAGAGCCAGACCCCCGCAGTGTCGGTTTGATATAAGGACGATGAAGAACTCTTCAGTTGGTCCGATGAACCGATCGGAAAGTGAAACTATTGGAGGTTCGGAGATTCCAAAAAATGCTTGTACGCGATTTGTATGCAGAGTCGACAATCATGGAAATCTGTGAGCTCCCGGCATTCTTAGTGTCAGCGACTTGAGAGTTTCAATGGTGATGTCGGATTCGCCCCCCGGCGCCTCCAGCAGCACTGCGTGCGGCCACTGTTCGCTATTCGCTTGCCCCGCGCGTTTCTACTGCGTGTCTGTTGCGGGCGTTACGGTTGTAGGAGCTACGTTCCAGCCCTCAATATTGATGACCGGCGAAGCAGGCGCGTCATCGGGCAGCAATGCAGTCATCGTTTCCGATTCTCCGGGGCCGAGCTCAATCCAGTTATCTGACCAGAAGACCGGCGCAATCAGATCGCCGGTTGCGGTCCTTACAGCGGCGCTTACCTGAAACGCGAGTCCCGTCGACGTGTTCTCGAGGTGCAAGCTGATTCTGCGGCCGTTCGGCGTCTTGTCGATCTCCGCGTGGGCAGTCACGGTCGCTGCAGGCATGCTCGTTAGCGCCGACAGGTCTTCGTATCTCTCCGCAGGCGTGTGCGTGTATTCGGTCCTGTCCCAGTCAAACGTTGTCAGCGTTCCAGGCACCCAATAGAAGTTTCTGCTCACCAATTTCCCCGCCGCATCTTTCAGTGTGAGATCGATGAAGAAGATTCTTTCCCCGCTGGCGAAAAGGCTGTCGGGTATTTCGACCGCGCGCTGCGAGCTGTCGGCTTGCGCGTTGATTGTGCCTTCGTAATGAAACAGTTCATTCCACTTCAGTCCGCGCACCACCACGCCGGCAACGAGCCCTGTCGCTGGCTTGTAGGTGCTGTTCATCACCACGACCGAGCGATCGTCGTACGAGTATTGAATATGCAGAGGTTCGCAGGCTTTTTTGGCTCCGAAGTAACCGCCTCCGGCATCAAGATTGTAGTCGTAGAGATGCCAGATCATCGAAGGCCACGCGTTGTTCAGCATCCACTGAATGACGCCCGTCGAAGTGTACTTGTTTTTCGAATACGCCTCAAACATGGCGCGTTCCGAGTCGTACTCCATGGTCTGCGCCATGCGCGTAAAGTCGGCGGCCGACGCCGGCTTCGCATAGATGGCGTCCATGGCCTCGCCAAATACCTTCAGGTTGGTAAACTCGCCGCCTCCATTGTGGTAGGCCCAGTTTGCCGAAGGCGGCCACGCCTCAGGGTCAGGAAGAAATTTCTTCCGGCTGGCCAGCGAAGAGATGGCTGGCCCGGGGCTGGTCTCAGTGTTGAATCCCACTGCCCCGCCATAGTGGGTTCCCACATACCAGTAGCTCGGCTCAACGTAGTCATACGGTCCCGTCATCTTTACGCCAGTCTCGCCCGTGACCGTAGTAGCCCTCTCCGTGGCCGACGACAGAATTGGATTGGGCCAATGAGTGTCGCTCTCAATTTGCAAATAAGATCTCTCGACGTTCGCCGGCGGCGGATTGTCGCTGCCGTTCAACCACACCAGCAGGCTGGCGTGCTGGCGCAGGCGCAGCATCTGCGAGCGCAGCGATGCCTTTGCAATCTCCAAATCCTCCGGCGTCCAGTCGCGCCAGTGCTCCCAATGATCGCAGCAGCACCAACCCAGCATCACCAGCACGCCCTGCTCGTCGGCCTCGCGAAAGAACTCCTCGGTGTCGAGCTTGCCTTCAAGCCGGATGGTATTTAGCCCGAGATCACGCACCAGCCGGAACTGATCGCGCAGCCGCTTCGCATCGCTGCGCAGCAGCATGTCCTGCGACCACCCACCGCCGCGAATCAGGATCCGCTTGCCATTCACGCGAAACAAACGGCTCCCGTTGGCGGTGAGCTCAGAGGTAATCTCCCTGATGCCGAATTCAACACTTTTCTCGTCGGTAGCAACGCCATCCGCGATAAAACTTATCGTCAGCCGTTCGAGATGCGGATCGCCCATTTGCCACGGCCACCAGACCTTTGGATCACGCACCCGCAACTCAGGGAACTGAGCCGGTGAAAACACTACAGTGCGATCTTCATTCGGTGCCAGTTCAACCGGCTGCTCGAACTTGACACCTGCAGCAGACCCTGAAACCACGCCCTTCACGCTATGCCCGCTCGCATTGTGCAGTTCGGCATAAACGGTCAGATCGGCCACGTTGAGCGAGTCGTTTTCAAAATGAGTTGCAACCATGGGCGACCGCACGGTTACTGCGCCGGTTGTTTCCACGTCGACCGCGCCCCACAGCCCCATGTCCTTGTCAGGCGGAGCGGGATTCCAATCCACCCAGTTGATGCCCAGATCTTTTTCGGTTGGCGCGAAGGTTTCCACGGCCAGGACATTTTGATTGCTACCGCTCAGGTAGTCAGTTACATCGAAGTCGTAGGTTCGATAGGCTCCAGCCACTGCTGTCTTGTCCGCGATCTGATGGCCGTTCAACCAGATGTCGGCCCTATAGTTGATGCCGCCAAAATGCAGCCAGACTTTTCCATCCTTCTCTGTTGTCGCCGGAGTCCTGAACTCCGTGCGATACCACCAGCCGCACCGATAAGGACTGCCACTGGCCATTGGCAGATTCGCGAAAAGCTGACCGATCGGATAGGTCGTTCCCGGTATCTGGCGAAGGTTTTGGCCGAAATAGGGATCGGGGAAGACGCCGGCTGCGACTTGCGCGGCCAGCACCGTGCTTGGAACCGAAGCCTTAAGCCAGCCGTCGACAGGGTACCCCGGCATTGAGATTCTCGCGCCGTCTGCTGTTGCCTTGCACGCCGACTCGATGCGCCAACCTTCATGCAGGTGCGTCACTGTTGCGGTGCTCGCGCACATTGGATTTGCCATGAGTGCGAAGAGTGGAATGATAGTCCTGATGTTCATGGTAATTGTCAGCCCTCTAAAATTCCGCGAAATGAAGAGCCTCTTATTCAACCGTTTGAATAAGGGCAATATCCGCTTTGCCCTTGAGCATTGTCAAGGTTGTGCACCGTTTAGCTCACGCTCTTTTCGTTTTCGCTGCGGCGGAGCCGAAGTTGAATCACGGACCACCAGCTCCGGCTGCGCCTTGTAGAGCCGCGGCGCATCATCCATGCCCCGCCCTCGCTTGGCGATCGCGTGCATCACCCACTCCGCCGCCTGCATTCCCATCTCTTTGAGCGGTTGGCGAATTGTCGTGATAGCCGGGGTCGCCACCTCGGCAGGAAGAACGCCGTCGAAGCCGACCACCGAGCAATCCTGGGGCACGCATACGCCGGCGCTGGTGAGACCGCGCACAACTCCCAGCGCAGTCAGGTCGTCGAATGCAAGCACGGCGGTGAATGGCCGGCCTGAGGCAAGCGTCTCCTTCGCAAACCGGATGCCGCCCTCGAAACCCGATGCCGGATCTACCAGCCCAGGCAGCTGAAACACCAGCTTGGAATTCAGCTTGATACCGGCCGCATCTGCCGCGCGCTGTATTCCAGCCCAGCGTGGTTCACTGTCGAACATTTCCTCCGGCCCGCGGATCACTGCAACCTTCCTGTGTCCAAGCTCGATAAGGTGCCGCATAGCCAGCGCGCCTCCAGCCTCGTTATCGACGAATACTGAATTAATTCCGCGCTCTGACAGGTCGCGACCGATGATCACGATCGGTACGTGGTTCTTCTTTAAATCCGCGAGTAGATTCGTTTCTTCAAACACCCAGCTGGCGATGACGATCAGGCTCTCGGCGCGGCGTTCGAGAATCATCTTCACGTAGCTGTCGAAAAGGCGGCGCTGGGTTTGAGCATCGATAAGCAGCGGCAGGTAACGCGCGGGATAAAGTCCGGCCTGGATGCCGCGCACCACCGGGACGCAGAAGGGGTCTGAAAGATCGAATGCCAAAACCCCGATGGTCTGGCTGCTGCGGCTGCGCAGGGAGCGCGCGAAGGCGTCGGGGTGATATCCCAGCTTGCGCGCCATGGCGCGGATCTTTTCGCGGGTTTTGGCTGCCACGTTTTGCGAGAGCGGCGCTTCGCTCAAGACAATCGACACCGTGGACACAGAGAATCCGCAGGCACGCGCAACATCAAGCAACGTTACGTGTCCGGACTTTCGTTGAGCCAATTCCGCGCCTCCATGCCCATCTTTTTTGAGGGCCGGATCTGACTGCGCCGCCGAATTCCAGGGCCATTTTTAGCTTGACAGCCGATCAGGGTGCACCTACTATAGCATAACTATTCAAACGTTTGAATATTGACGTTTGCATCGAAGGATGGCCATGACTCACAAAATCGCAGGCGCAACTTCAGCGCTCAGGGATCTTTTTACCGTTATCGTCGTTGTCTGCTGTGCCGCCGCCGCCCAGGCCCAGGCCGGAAGGGGCGGCATCAGCGGATTAGTGGCCGACCCGAGTGGCGCGGTCATTGCCGGGGCATCCGTCACATTGGAGGACATCGCGACGGGGGTCAAACAGAGCACGGTCACTAGCTCGGGCGGGTTGTATTCGTTCATGTCGCTGGCGCCAGGCACTTACAAGATCACCGCCACCGAAAAAGGTTTCCAGACCATGGTGCAGGATCACGTGCGGGTGACTGTCGATCAGACCACGTTGCTGAACTTGACGCTGAACATGGGCAACGTCAGCCAGGTGGTCACGGTGAATGCCACGTCCGACGTTTTGGACACTAGCAACAGCACAGTTGGGCAGCTGATCGATTCCGCGGCCATCGACCGCGTCCCGTTGCTGTACCGCAATGTTTTCGATCTGGCGCAATTGAGCGCGGGCGTAAATTCGGCCAACGCGTCGCCCAACTCGAGCGATTCGATGCTGTCGATCCAGAACATTTCAAGCGGGCGCCCCGGAATCGATATCTCTTCAGCCACGATTAACGGGGCCATCGTGGGCTCGGTCTATTACATGATCGACGGCAGCCCGATCGGCATTGCGGAAAACAATGCCGCGGCAATCATGCCGGCGATGAATATTCCCGAGGACGGCGTGGACGAAGTCCGGGTGGAAACACAGAATACGCCCGCCTCTTTCCAGAGCGGGGCCGCGGGCGTCATCAGCCTGGTGACCAAGTCCGGAACCGATAAGTTTCACGGCGACGTTTTCGGCGTATTTCGGCCCGAAGTCCTGTCTGCGAATGAATACTTCAACAAACAAACTCAGCTAAGCAGCGGCATGGCGAACACCCCTCCTGATTTTTACCGCTACCAGGAGGGCGCAGCGATCGGCGGACCCATCAAGAAACAGAAGCTCTTCTTCTTTGGGGATTACGAGGCCACCCAGCAGGAGGAGTACGAGGGCATAGACTATTTCTCCGTTCCCACAATGGCTGAAAGGTCGGGGAACTTTTCGGCGATGAGTTTTACGATCTACGATCCGACGCAGCCCGATTTCGCGAACGGACCGCTGGCTGGAACGCGGCAGCCCTTCACGAACAACACAATCACAAACCCGAATCCCATCGGCATGCTGTATCTGTCAAAGATGCCCGAATGCAACCTGCCGTCGACCACATCCTGCGAAGCGGCAACGACTGACGTCGTCAACAATTACGGGATCCCCGGCATGGACCCGTATTCGGCGCAACGATTCGACGTGCGTGTCGATTGGATCAAGAGCGAAAAGCAGCGCATCTTTACCCGCTTTTCCTTCGACCGGCTGGCGTTCGCCACGGCCAATGTATTTCCCAGCGGCTGGGACCCCAATTATGCTGATAACACCACCAACGGGCGCAACATCCTGGTGGCCGACGACCTGACCCTGAGCCCCTCGACCTTCCTGCAGTTGCGCTACTCCTTTACTCGCCACTACGAGAATCAGGGAGGCCCGTCGGCCTACTCGAGCAACGATATTACGCAACAGGGCTTTCCCTCCTCGCTCGCTTCTCAGGTGCTCTACAAACAACTGCCCTTCATGCTCTTTAACGACGTGGGCGGTGGTGTGGGTGGCACCGCAGACAGTAATATTTTTCAGTATGCCAGCGAGGACAGCGACGCCAACGCCGCCGTCACCAAAGTCTGGGGCAAGCATCAAATATCCACCGGCGCCGAGTGGATGAAGCGGTTTCTCAACGTCGGCCAGCCGTATGCGCCAGCGGGCTCGTACGCGTTTGACGTCAGCGCTACGGATCAGACCGTCTCCAGTGTTAACGGCGGCAGCGATTTCGCCTCCATCCTCGTCGGCCAGGGCACGGAGCCGGGCAGCGAATCGTACGATTTCACCGAAGACATCTTCGCAGCCGAAACTAGTCCCTATTACGCGGCCTTCATTGAGGATACGTACCATGCCACGAAGAACCTGACTATAACTGCCGGCCTGCGCTGGGATATCTTCGGCGGGCGTAACGAGCGCTATAACCGGCAGGAATACTTCGATCCCACTGCAGCCAATACGTTTGACAGTGTCGCCTACACTGGCGCGGAGATATTCGCCAACGGCAGCAATCGCTCACCTTTTACAACCAATCTGGACGACCTCGGCCCTCGCTTGGCTTTTGCCTGGCAGCCGGTTACCCACTTGGTCCTGCGCGGCGGCGCAGGCATCTACTACGGTCCCAGCACCCAGATGGTCGCCAGCGCCCTCAATAACGCCGATGGGTACTCTTCTGTTACGAATTGGAATTCAACTTGCTACAACGCGGACGGCAATACCATCTTTTATAGCTCGACCTGTGCAACACCGGCGACGGACAACTTCACCGGCGCCTATTCATTGAGCAATCCATTTCCTGCCGGAGTTGTCCCGGTCTTCACCATCTCCAGCCCACCAAGAGGTCTGGCCAATAATCTGGGGACAGCCTTGCAGACCGTTCTGCACTCTCAGCGCACACCCACCGTCTACAACTTTAATTTCGCCGTAGAGTATGAGTTGCCGCACCAGGTGGTGGTGACTGCGGGCTATGTCGGAAGCCGGGGACTTTTCCTACCCTTTGGCGCTGTCGATCTGAACCAGCTGGATTTGGCCACGATTCAGAAATACAACTACTCGATGTGCGTCGATACCTCGCAATCGAGTTGCGTTTATGTGCCCAATCAATGGGCGGCGATCCAGCCTGCCACTAATGCCAACTACGGGGCGGCCACCGTTCCTTTGTGGACAGCGCTCCAGCCGTTCCCGCAATTCGGCGATGGCAGCTACGGTGCGGGCAACGGCGTCAACGTGAATGGCTACCCCGCTGGCGACTCAGAGTACAGTTCCTTGCAAGCCAAAGTGCAAAAGAGGCTGACCAGTCACTTCACTACGCTTAGCACTTTTACCTGGGGAAAACTGATGACCGACGACGGGAATCCGCCTCTGAGTTTCGTAGCCAATCACAATGGGTCCGTTCAGGACTGGAGGAATCTGTCCTATGAGCACTCCATCAGTCCCCAGGATGTGAAGTATCAATTCTCCGGAGAGGTGTCGTACGACTTGCCGATTGGCAAGGGACGGCGTGTCGACCTGAAGGGTTTCGGGAATGCGGCCCTTGGCGGATGGACTATGAACGCGATTGTCTATCTCAGCACGGGCAATCCCATCAATTCGCCGTCTTCGGGAACAACCCCGTCATACTTCAATCAGCGCGCCGATATGACCTGCAATCCGGCAGCCCACGCTCCGCATACCGTAGCTGCGTGGTTCAACGACAACTGTTTCGCGATACCCGGCACGGAGAACGCTGGCACGGTTAATCCGTTCGTTCCGGGAACGGCCCCGGACTATCTCGACAATGTTCGCACCAAAGGCGCTCGTGACCTGGATCTATCCACTTACAAGGCGTTCAATTTCGGCGAAACGAAAGAGCTCCGCTTCGACGCTTCCGCCTACAATCTAACCAACACGCCGCAGTTCGGGTATCCAAGCGTGCCGAGCATTGTCGGTGCGGTGGACCAGGGTCTTCCCTTCGGACAGATCACCGGTACGAATAATACTCCGCGACAATTCCAGTTTGGCGCCAGATTCACGTTCTGACGGGACTGCCGAACGGAACAGCGGCCGGCCCTTTATTCTTACTGAACATGCGAAAGCAAAAGGGGCCGGCCTCAAATCTGACAACTTCATCTGCACGGCAAGGATCTTAATGTCCTTCAATCAGGAAAGCGGTGGTCAGCAGCCAGTAGGCCTCCGGCGCTCGCTCCGATTCTGGGATCTCATCCTGTATGGAATCATCCTTATCCAGCCCACGGCCCCCATGCCGAGCTACGGTGTTATTTCCACGGTGGCTCGCGGGCACGTGGTTACTGCCATTCTGCTGGCCATGGTCGCCATGCTGTTTACGTCGATCAGCTATGGCCGTATGGCGCGCGTCTATCCTCATGGCGGATCGGCATTCCTCTACGTCGGCAAGCAGATTCATCCCAGTCTCGGCTATCTCACCGGCTGGTGCCTGATCATGGATTACGTTCTCAACCCGCTTATCTGCACCATCTGGTGCAGCCGCGCCGCGATCAATTTTGTGCCAGAGGTTCCGTACGTTGCTTATGTTGTCGCTTTCGCCGTTCTCTTCTCAACCCTCAACTGCAATGGCGTTGAGACCTCGGCAAAGATTAATGCCGCAATGGCCGCTGCCCTCGGCATCGTCATTCTTCTCGTAATTGTGGCGGCCCTTCGTTATGTCTTCGGCCTGCATTCGTATCCGTCAGGCTTCTTCACGCTGCCGTTCTACGACCGCTCGACGTATACTTCATCCGGTTTGCTGCGCGGTACCTCGATTGCCGTGCTCACTTACATCGGATTCGATGGAATCTCAACCCTCACGGACGAAGCGAAGGATCCCAAACGGAATGTCCCGCGCGCTATCATCGGCACGTGCATCGTCACCGGCATCTTGGCAAGCATTGAGGTCTATCTGGCGCAGCTCGCGTGGCCGCACGGCGGCGCCTTCCCCGATATCGACACGGCCTACGTCTTTATCTCCGGCCGCATCGGCGGACCTGCTCTCTTTGCCATCGTCAACGGAGCATTGTTGCTCGCCACCATTGGTTCCGGAATGGCCTCGCAACTCGGCGCTGCACGGATCATGCTGGCCATGGGCCAGGACGGCGCGTTGCCCCGCGGTTTCTTCGGTGCCGTGCACCCCAAGAATCAGATCCCCCGCAACAACGTTTTGCTCATTGGCGGCATTTGCCTGGTGGGAGCTCTTTTCATGAGCTATCAACTGGGCACTGAGTTGCTCAACTTTGGTGCGCTGCTCGCTTTTATGGGTGTAAATGTGGCCGCCCTGATGCAGGCCTGGCACGAAGGTAAGCTTCGCCTTTTGCATGCCCAGGTGTTTGCGCTCTGCGGATTCGTAACCTGCGCCCTGTTGTGGTGGGGCCTTGGCCCTCTGGCCAAAACCGTCGGCACCGTCTGGGCGCTGTTTGGCATCGCGCTGTGGGTGATACGCAGGCGTCAGACGCATCTGCCGGGCAGCGAAGCTTAGGGCATTATTCAACTCCTCTGTGGTCGCAATACGACCTGCGCTGTCCGGCGCTTCTCGGTTTTCTTGCTATTGAAACAGCTTCATTTCGGCTTGAGAACCTGATTGCCGGGTTGTAGGATTCTTGAGTGTACCTCCGCGCCCTTGCAGTAGGCCCGCAAGCGATTGCATACGTTTCGGGACCTGCATGGAGATGAGGGCCTGAAGTGAGCCGGGATTATCCAATGATGAGTTCGCGTTCCTCGCTGTACCTTGCTTCGATCGCCTTGACTTTGGCATCGTGCGCTGTGGCAAACGCGCAGCAGGCGCCCTCGCCAAATTCGGCTCCAGCAACCGCGGCTGCAGTGTCAGCTCAGGCCATTCCTCCCGCTGACAACCCTGTCGCCGATCCCAAGGCCGTGGTCACCGCGGGCCACGCGCGCTTTACCATCCTGACTCCGCAACTCATACGCATGGAGTGGTCCGCCGACGGCAAGTTCGAAGATCACGCGTCGTTTGTGTTCTTGAATCGTCACTTGCCGGTCCCGAAGTTCGAGTCGGATAATGAGGTGGGCGGCCCGGGTAAATCGCTCACCCTTCAAACCGACGATCTAATCCTCTCTTACACGCCGACAGGCGACGGCCATTTCACCGCCGAAAGTCTCTCAATCGAATTCACCGTCGATGGCAAGCACGTCGTTTGGCACCCCGGCGACACCGATCCCGAAAACCTCGAGGGCACCACGCGCACGCTCGATGGAGCGCGGGGCGATAAAACCCAAGAGCCAATCGGGCAGGGTCTGGTCTCGCGTTCCGGGTGGGTTCTCGTCGACGACTCTACTCGCCCGCTCTTCGACTCCAGCGACTTCCGCTTTCTCGAGGGCGAAAAAGGCCCGTGGCCGTGGGTGATCGAACGGCCCGAAAACGAAAAGCCTGGCTCCTACGTCGACTGGTACTTCTTCGGCTACGGCCACGACTACGCCAGGGCGCTCGGCGATTTCGTTCGCGTCGCCGGCCGCATTCCGCTGCCGCCGCGCTTTGCTTTTGGCGCGTGGTGGTCGCGCTACTGGGCGTACAGCGATCAGGAACTCGACGAACTGATCAAGGGTTTCCGCGAAAACGATACGCCGCTTGATGTGCTGGTGATCGACATGGATTGGCACCTGAACCACGAGCAGCTTAAGGCCTTTGGGGAGCACGATCAGTCCGGCGAATCGACTGGCTGGACCGGCTACACTTGGAACAAGATGCTCTTTCCCTATCCCGGACTTTTCCTGAAGAACGTGCACGAGAAAGGCTTGAAGGCTACTCTTAATCTGCACCCAGCCTCAGGCATTGAGCCCTGGGAGGCAGCGTATCCGGCGATGGCGCGGGCCATGGGGATCGATCCCGCTACGAAAAAGTATGTGCCGTTTGACCCGACCGACAAAAAGTGGGCGACCAATTACCTCGATCTCGTGCTGCATCCGCTCGAAGGGGAGGGGATCGACTTCTGGTGGCTCGACTGGCAGCAGTGGCCCATGACAAAGTTGGCGGGTGTGAACAATACCTGGTGGCTCAACTACGTTCACTTCACCGATCAGCAGCGCGAGGGCAAACGGCCGCTGCTCTTCCACCGCTGGGGCGGACTCGGCAACCATCGCTACGAGATCGGATTCTCTGGCGACACCATTTCGGTGTGGGATTCGCTCGCCTTCCAGCCATGGTTCACCGCAACCGCTGCCAACGTTGGCTACGCATACTGGAGCCACGACATCGGCGGCCACATGCCGGGTGCAGTCGATCCGGAGTTGTTTACGCGCTGGGTGCAGTTCGGCACATTCAGCCCCATACTGCGCACGCACACCACCAAGAATCCCGAATCTGAGCGACGCATCTGGGCCTATCCCGAGCCGTACTCCGCCATCCTCCGCACCGCATTCCAGTTGCGTTATGCGATGCAGCCCTACCTCTACACTGAGGCACGCCGCACCTACGACACCGGCGTTGCGTTCTTTCGCCCGCTTTACTACGACTGGCCTGAAGAAGATGCTGCGTACACCAGCAAGGACGAGTACATCTTCGGCAGCCAGATGGTTGCTGCGCCAGTGGTTGCGCCGGTCGATGCAATCAGCGGGCTCGCCACCGAGCAGGTTTGGATTCCCGGCGGCGAGTGGATCGAGTGGCCGACCGGGAAACACTTCACGGGGCCGGAGACTGTGGAGCGCTCCTTCTCCATCGATCAGGTTCCCATTTATCTGCGTGCCGGCGCCATCGTGCCCATGCAGCCGCCCATGCTTTACACCGGCCAGAAACCGGTCGATCCGCTCATCGTGAATGTATGGCCCCTGGCGCCGGGCGCAGCCTCCAGCTATTCGGTCTATGAGGACTCCGGCGTCTCAGTCGAGTATCAGCGTGGCGTCTGCACATGGTTGCCGATTAAAGCCGCTCAATCCGGCGACACTTTGCGCGTTGAGATTGGCCCCGTCGAGGGCAGCTTCCCCGGAATGCTCAAGAACCGTAGCTTCGAGTTGCGCCTGCCAGGCGACTGGCCGCCGGCGTCCGTCACAGTGAACGGCACTCCAGTTCCGCAGGGCGGCGTAGGCAAGCCGGGTTGGCTCTTCGTTGGCAACACGCTCACCACGGTCATTCCCACGCCCAGCTACAGTACTTCGTCGCGAGTCATCATCGAAGTCCGCCGCGCCGCCGGCCTTACGGCGCGTCGTGCTGAACTCGACGGCTTTGCCGGCTCTATGACCCGCCTGCGCGCTGCCTACGATGCCCTGCAGAACACCTCGCCGATATCTATGCCACCTGATCCGCTTGTCGACGCGATGCAGACCGGCGACCGGCTCGGCTACCACCCTGAAAACGCCGTTGCCGAAATCGCGCATTTTCACGACGTCTTGCCCAAGGCTAAAGCTGCGGTACACGCCATCCAGTCCGGCTTCCAGCAAGGTATCGATAACTACGTTAAACGCGAGGCCGAAGATCCGCAAAGGCCGGCTGACTTTGATGCGCGCGTACAAAAGCGCAAAGATCTCATGCAGCGTGCACTCGCATCCGTCGACGAAGCGGCCAAATAGCTCGCCCGCTGCATTCGACACTAGACGAGTCAGAACAGCGAGAACGGGACTTCAACATTCCTACGCGCCGCCTCGGGCCTACCTTTACTCGTGGCAGGGAGAAACCTGTACTGCCATACGGCGTCCGCGGCCTTCTTATCGAGACCGAAACCCAAGCCCCGCGTGACTCGAATCTCCTTCGGCATTCCGTCGACACCCACCAGAACCGTTACCACCGCTACCTGCACATAAGGATGTCGCGCAAACGGATCGCTGAAATCGGCATCGACCGTGTGAATCGGCAGTGGCTCGTTATAGGAAAGCGGATTGTGGTGTTTGTCCTCCAGCCGGGCAATGTCGGGCGGTGAAAGATCCCGTTCAGTGATCAAAACTTCCGGATAAACCGGGTATCGGTTAGTGTAGTGCGTCATGCAGAATGCCGATTATTTCAAAGTGCGGAAAAAGCCGGAAATCCCTGTGATTGCAAGGTTCGCTGCTTCGTCCCAACCGGCGAATAATCGACAGAATTATTGACGCCCTACACCAGCCGCTTTGAGATAAGGATTTCGTCAATGCAACGAATTGCTCTCAAGGCGCAATTCGAATGCCTGAAGGCAAGGTATCGGAGAATAGGGCCTCGTTGCGTGGCCGCTTAATCTCACAACAACACCGCGCAATGACTCCAGCTACAACCGCGGCCAGTGGAACCTTGCCAACGCTTACCGGTGTTTCTCTGAGGCGTGGGGCGGATATCACTGGGATGTTAGTCACGGGCTGAACACCGACGGTGGTATCTTTGCGTCGTATATAGGTCTCTTCAGTAACTATAACTTCGATAACTGGGCTTATCAACCATCGTTCGTATCCTCGAACACGCCGTGGTTCTTCAATGGTGTACGTATCCAGTGGTGGCCGACTGCGAAGCTAAAGATCGAGCCGCGGATCATCAACGGCTGGCAGTCTTACGCTCGGTACAACGGGAAGCCCGGCCTTGGAGGCCAGATTTTCTGGCGCCCCAAGCCTTATCTCGACTTTGTCTGGAATGACTACGGTTTGGGCGAGGACGATGCAGAGTATCCCGGCCGTTCCCGTATTCACGCAGACTGTAGCGCGCAGGTCAAGTTCTAAGACAAACCATCTAGTTTGATGGACAAGATTGCCTGGACAGTTACGGGCGACCTTGGTTGCGAATACGGCGGCGGGCCGGCTTCATATGCTATTGCGGGTGGAACGCAAAACCCTGGCGGCTGGTCGCCTGAATAGGGCAGCGGCGTGTCGACTTACAACGGCGGCGTGAACTGCCATAACACGAAACATGTCAAACCCAACCAGGACTTCGAGGGCTGGATGAGCTATCTGTGCTTCTGGTTCAAGAAGGATATCTGGGCCATGACGCTTGGCGGTGGCGAGATGAGCAACCTAGGTCGTTACCTCACGCTACTGCCTCCCCTCAACAACGCAACTGCCGCCAGCAGCACACCATACTTTACTGAGAACGTAGGCGACCGCGCCATGATGCACGATGGCACAATCACGCTCGACTATATGCCGGCACAGTTTATTACGTTCCGCCTCGAAGAGAGCTATCGCTATTCCGACGAGCCATACTGGACGGGCCATGGCGGAATCACTCCTCCTGGTGGCAACAATGGAAATCCGGCAGACCATCAATGCGAAGCAGGCGGCGATTCACACTATGGCTACGTCTACACCAACTCCAACACAGGCATCGGGGTCGCGGGCATGCCGCTGCCATTGCGTCGTGCCAGCAGCAAAACCTCTCCAGCGGGTACATTACCCCGGGTGACAAGCGTGCGCATTGGTGGCCCGATCTGCGGACAAACCAGACAGCGACAATCCTGGCAGTCATGGTCCGGTTTTAGCTCCACACTGGACGCTGGTCTTATGTCCGACATCCGGTGACGCGAGCGCGATCGAATGTGCGGCCCTGAGGTCACATGTTCATTCAGCGCCACGCATTGCAGCGCTCCGAAATCCACGATTGAAGCACTCTGCTGCGACGGGCAGGGGAACGATTAAAGCGAAGGCACAAACTGTATTTGTGTAGATGACTTGGTTTAGTACTTGTCAACGCGGGAGCTTCCGAGAAGTGTTCACGTACAATCAAGTCTGCACGGATTCCTTAGGAGTGCTTCTTCTATATCCGACAGAACTGGGTAACTGTTGTGCTGCGCGCCAGGGGAATCGCTTGCGGCAATAGCCGAAATCCAGACCTTAAGCCTCATGTGCGAGTACCGGCGGACTTTTGAACAAGATAGGGACGGTTTACCGCGAGCCCCAGCGGGTAATATAGGTTTCCCCATGCAGCCTTCATGCCTTCCTTATATGGGGTTGCTATGCTCTTACTCAAGCGGGCACCAATTCGATCGTGATCAGTTTAGGACTGGTGCCATACGCAGCTCCGTCAAAGGCGGAACGCAGGCCACCTATCGTGCGGCCTTCTGGTTATTCTTTTGCGCTCGCAACAGGGCTTGAGTTGTGGCCGCCATTGGTCGTGGATTGCAGTTGCATGCCTCGACTCTTTCTTCAATCAGCCCTTATTGCATTTCAATATCGCCGATCCGCTGAACTGGGCAGCGCCAGATGTATTTCAATTGGTGGCAACCGTCATTGGATGACAAATCTAAGTGAGAGGGCTTAAGCAACAATGGAGCCGTCAGCTACGAGTGCAGGGATCATTTTGATTGTGGACGATGATAGTTCAGCCCGTCGCGCCCTGCGAGTTACTCTCGCCGGCATGGGGTTCATAATCGTCGAAGCCGCGCGCGGTGAGGAGGCTTTGGCTCTCGTGCGCGCAACTTGGTTCGATGCAGTTCTTCTCGACATCGATATGCCAGGTATGGGCGGCATCGAGGCATGTCGGGCCATTCGCTACGCGGTGCCGCGGCTGCCCGTGCTTATGTGGACAGTACTCGACAGTGAGGACGATAAAGTGCTGGCCCTTGATGCCGGAGCCGACGATTACATTACGAAGCCGTTTCACGTTCGCGAGCTTACTGCGCGTCTGCGTTCGGCTGTGCGCAGAAGGAGCGCCCAGGACACGAACAACGACACTCCGCTCCGCTATGGAGGCCTCGAGCTTGATCCCGTTAAGTACATGGTGATGAAGCACGGCCGGCCAGTACATCTTACGCCCAAGGAATTTGAAGTCCTTCATTACCTCATGACGCACGCAGGCCAGCCAATTCCTCATGCCCGCCTGTTGAAGTCTGTGTGGGGGCCTCATTATGGAAATGAGCTCGAGTACCTGCGCACTTTCGTAAGACAGCTGCGCATGAAGATTGAGGACGATCCGCGTCATCCGAAATATCTAGTTACTCATGCGTATGTTGGTTATCGCTTTGATGGACAGGAGTACAGCGGAACGCATTTGCAAGCGTCTGAAATGTCTTCGGTCTAGTTATCGACCTCCAAAAACCGGAAGAGCGAATCAGGTAACCTGTAATGTAAATTGCGGAGAGGGATAACTTCCTCAGTCGGCGAAGAAAGTCAAAGTCCCAATCGGGAGGAGTGCGCCCAGGGCACGTCGGTGGTGCGCCGCTGACCAAGCCAGTCGGAAGAATGTCTTTCAATGGCGATCCGCACAAGCTGGCTTCGGGTTCTGACCCCGGCTTTTTGAAAAAGCTCCTGGATGACCGCCTTCACAGACGTCTCAGACGACTTGAGGTTAAATGCGATCTCCTTGTTCGTCAGACCGTCCAGGATGCCTCGCATCACCTCGCTTTGGCGAGCGGTCAACGGCCTCGCGGTTTCAGAACCCGTGGGAACACCGAACCGTGACGACAAAAGCGCCCGCACCGCGCCGTCGCCCAGCCAGCGCTCTCCGGCAGCCACGGTGCGAATCGCGGCGATCAGTTGATCGAGGCTGCTGTGCTTGAGCAGGATTCCCATCACACCCTCATCAAGTCCGCGAAGCGCTTCATCGCTCGGCATACCTGCGGTGACAATGAGAACCGAAGATTGGACCTGCCGTTTTCTCAGCTCAGCGAGCAACGAGGTTCCCTGCTCGTTGCCAAGGTCATAGTCGAGGAGAATGACATCAGCCTCAACCGACGAAAGCGACGCGAGCGCCTCATCCAGATTCCTGCACTCGCCAACGACGCTAAAGCCAGTCTCTGCCTGGAGCATCCTGCCCAGACTTTCTCTGAATAGGCTGTGATCATCCACGATCAAAATGCGGATGTTCATTTGATTAGCTCCGATTGCGCCTTTTGCCTGCACCAAGAATCATGATACCAGTAGATGGGAAATCGACGCTCCGGAGACCAAGCTGCGAAGGCCAGCCGCGCATTTCTAATTGCCAAGAAAAAACGGGCTGTAAGCGAATTATATAGATGAAATATGAAACACATAGTCGATTCGTTAACATTGTATAAAGCCCCAGGATTATTGGCCAAAAGATAGCCTAGGATAGCCAATAGATGGCTCATCGATATCCCCTACGCAGTTATTCTGGAGGAAACCTGTCCCTGAGCAGTGCTATCGATGCACAATGCTTCTGGCGCGAGTGTTAACTCGCAATCGTAACCGGAGAACTCTCGAGTGAAAACTCCAAAATTACTGCGCAGATTCGTCGTCGCGGCCTGTGCCGCCGGACTGCTCTGCCCCATCCGAATCTATGCCCAGGCTACGCAGGCGCTGACGTGGGATGAAGTGCGGACACGGTTTATCGCGGGCAATCCGGCGTTGAAGGCGGATGCGGACAACGTGGACGAGATGAAGGCCGAGGAGATCACGGCGTATCTCCGGCCCAACCCGCAGTTCACTGGGACGGTGGACGGCACCTCGATTGCACCCGGCAACGGCGTGTGGGCG
>DATJSB010000318.1:0-31634 GCA_035504315.1 Occallatibacter sp. | reverse complement strand
CGCCCACACGCCGTTGCCGGGTGCAATCGAGGTGCCGTCCACCGTCCCAGTGAACTGCGGGTTGGGCCGGAGATACGCCGTGATCTCCTCGGCCTTCATCTCGTCCACGTTGTCCGCATCCGCCTTCAACGCCGGATTGCCTGCAATAAACCGCGACCGCACCTCATCCCACGTCAACGCCTGCTGGCTCAGCGCAGGAACTGCACTGATGAGCAGAGACATGACGAGCAGGCACACACTTCGCCCGGCGCCTCGGTCTCCAAGGTTCTGCATTCATCTCTCCGATTGTTTCCGTGCAAAGGTCCGAGTGATTTCGGATGTCGAGGATTTGCTACGTCAGCCACAGGAAGAACAGCCTGAGAATACGTCAGAATTCGATTGGTATGAGCCTATCTTTCAAGCACAGATGACTATCGATTGGCCGGCCCCAGACTATCTTTCGGGCAAATGCACTTGTGCTTTATGGAATCCAAACAAACTATATATGAGAGTTTTATCAGTGACGTAGTTCCGTGCTCTTAGAGGGCACACATTCTCGTTCACTCATCATGACCTTTGCTGTTTATCCGGTCCCCTTTCCGAATCGCCAAAAACTACAGAGTGCAACACGCATGGAGACACAACATTTGCATCGGCTTGGAGCATCTTTCGGCTTCGAAGACGGCCTTGACAATAGCAAGCCGAAGATCCGCCTTCTGATCGTTGACGATCACAATCTGTTTCGCGAGAGCCTCAGCAGGCTTTTGCAGTATTCAGGCGACTTCGAAGTAGTCGGCAAGTGTGGCAATCTTCATGAGGTGCTTAATATTCTCTCCTCAAGCCCCATCGATGTTGTGCTACTGGACTACGATTTGGGAGCGGAACTGGGAAAGGACCTGCTTCTGGAAATCAAGCAGAGACAGGCGGGTACAAAAGTCCTGGTTGTTACTGCGGGACTGTCAGCAAGGGCGACCTTGTATATGCTGAACGAGGGTGTGTCGGGAATCTTCCTCAAGCACAAGAGCCTCGATCAGTTGATATCGGCAATTCACCGTGTGGCGGAGGGCGAACTCTGGATCGACTCTGGAATGCTGCGCACTTTGATTGCGGGCCGTACTACTCCCGTTGAAGAAGCGCGGCAAGGACGAATGCTCACGCCGCGCCAGAGCGAGGTGATGAGTGGCGTGCTCGACGGCCTTACCAATAAAGAGATCGCGCTGAAGCTAAACGTGTCGGAGACCTTGGTGAAAGATACGATGCAGAAGCTGTTTAGGAAAGCTGGAGTCAGGACACGGAGTCAGTTAGCGCGAGTTGCGATAGAAAAACACGCCGATGACTGGTTGAAAACGTCTTAGATGATGACTTATTTCTCTGTGTTAGATCGGATGAAGAACTGCGAATCACGACCCGCTTGCTGAGGCTCGCATTGCTGAGGTCCGCCCAGCGGGCGTACTCCCGGCTGAGTTGCGCCTCGTTAAGGTTCGCCCTGCTGAGGTTCGCCCGAACAGACGGCTCCTCAACTCGCCAACTGTTCCAATCCTTCACTCCTTGTCGGATGAGTTCAACTTGTTGGGACTTCGCCATTCAGCGAGCATACAAATATGTTTGAGTACTCTAAACCGATGGTTGGACAGTTGCGCTTCAATCTGTTGTGCCACTCTTTGGATTGGGAAGTCCAGCGCCGCTTCTAAGCGCGCGACAAAGATTCGATCCAATGGTAGGAACGCGGGGACTAGCGGCCCGGACACTAATGAGTGGAGCCGTTGGACGAGCCTTTTAATGCCAGCGGCGAGATTCTCCGTGACCTGAGGGTTGTCTAAATCCGCCTGAGAGCGAATCGGTATCTCTGTCGGCACCAACTCGTTGTCGTACACGACACGGTCCGGTAAAGCTACGCCGGGGTCGTCTGTTTTACAAACGACCACGCGACGGACATTCCAGGTGATGAAATATAACGCGCCGCAATTCGAAGCCTTCGAGTGAGCATCGTTGAGAACTTCGACATTGTAGGGTGTGCGTCCCTCAGGATTCCAAGGGAGTTTCAATTCCCCGGTGACGATTGGTTCGCGGGGCCGTTGTCTCTCGAAAACTACTAAATCAAGGCGGCGAGCACCACGCCACTCAGTGAGTTCGGGCTCGGCGCGCCCCAGCGGGCAAGTAAAATATTCCGGGCGAGAAAGGATTTGACTTATGGAGCCTGCGGCGTTGCTCGAAAAGTTACTCGTTACGTCGTAGGGGAGGCATGGAATGGACTGACCCTCTTGAGGTGAAGAAGCGTGGCTGTTGAAAAGAAGGTCCAGAATAGTTAGGCAGCGGCTAGGGGGTCAAATGGAGCAAGGGCAGGAAGCACCACGGAACTGGACACCCCACTCGGAGGCACGCCTCAAGAGGCGAAAATCCTTGCAAGAAATGGACCCCTCGCTGAGGATATTTGTCACCGGGGGAAAGATTCTGTAACCTATTGATTCTAAAGATGGTCGGGACGGGCAGATTTGAACTGCCGACCCCTCGCACCCCAAGCGAGTGCTCTACCAGGCTGAGCCACGTCCCGACACAAGACGAACCAGCCCATTGCGAGCCGGTTTCAGGGATCCCTGATTAGTTTACACCGGTGCGCCGGCGTGCGGATCAGTGGGAGGGTGGAACGTATTCGGATGGCAGCGCCGAGCCGGCGCCGAAGAAGAAGTCCTCCATCTGCTCAACCAGGAACTGCTGCGCCTGGGGGGTCCAGGGCTGCAGCCGGTATTCGTTCAGGAGCATCTTCTGCCGGTCAATCCATTCCGACCATGCGGCCTTGGAGACGTTTTTGTAAATCTTCTGGCCAAACTCCGAGTCGAAGGGCGGCTCATCCAGGCCCTCCATCTCCTTCTTGTAACGTACGCAAAAAACAGTGTGCGCCATGCCTCGCTCCCATCTTTCATTGTATTGGATTCAGAACCGTGCCGCCCGTCTCAAACCATCTTCCTGGGCTTAACTCCTTGCCCTGCACCCCTTCACGAAAATTGGGAATATTTTATAGCCGCATTTGAGAAAGCAGGCGCAGAATCTCCGGCATGGTGGACTTGGGTTAACCGGGCCCGCGCTGCGTTCTCTCCCGCCCCGCTCCGGAGCCTGGCGGCGAACCCCACCGGACGCATATGCAGCACGAGCGACTCGTACCCTCTAAAAACCCGGGTTCCGGAGGAATTCTCATGCCTCAAGAATCTGTCCAGACCGGCCTGAGCGAGACTGCCGCATCCGGCCTCGCTTACCTCACCTTCATTCCGGCGATCATCTTTTTGGTCGTCGCACCTTACAACCAGAACACCAACGTCCGATTTCACGCGTGGCAATCGATCTTTCTTTCCATCGCCTGGGCGGCGGTGTGGATCGTGCTCGTCGTCATCGGCGTCATACCGCTCCTCAACTTTCTTGACATCGTGCTCACCCCGCTCGTGGCTATTGGTTTCCTGATCGTGTGGGTGATTGCGCTGGTCCAGGCTTTCCAAGGCAAACGGTTCAAGCTTCCGGTGCTTGGCGACTTTGCTCTGAAACAAGCCGAAGGCAGTGGCTTTTAATCGAGACGAGCTGTCATCGGCTGGAGCGGCCTTATCGCCTGCGACCTCTCTTGTCGAACCGTCGCTTTGCTTTCGCGACCGGCGACGATGCATCTTTGTGTTTCCTTGCTTTGACGCTTCCAGTTTTTGCAGGCTTCGCTGGCCTGCGGCCCTCGGTCGCATCCTCTTCCGCAATTGAAAACTGCAGCTTGCGTTCCTGAGCCAGCACCCGATCCAGGATCACCTGCACCCGGTCGCCCGCTCGAAACTTCCGGCCCCACCGTTCACCCACAATCTCATGCGTGTTCTCGCGCCAGGTGTAGCGGTCGCCGGCCAGCGTATCGACGGGCACCAGACCCTCGACAAATAAATCGGTCAGCTCAACGAACAGGCCGAATTTCGATGGATTCAGCACCAGCGCGGCAAACTCCTCGCCGACACGGTCCTGCATAAACCGCACCTTCTTCCATTCCACCAGCTCACGCTCAGCCTCGGCCGCGCGCCGTTCGGTTTGGCTAGTCTCATCGGCAATCTGCTTGAGTTCCTGCTCGGAGATGGGCGGTTCGCATGCAAAAAGCTCTTCTGCTTTGCGGCGGTCCATCACGCGAGTATGAGGCGCGGGCGACAGACCGTAGACCGCTTCGTTGGGGTGCGTCCACGGCGAAGCAAGCCGACCCTCTGTTACTTCGCCATGAGCCCGGACGCCGGCTCTCAAAAGCGTCTTCGCGACGCGGTGGACAATGAGGTCGGGGTAGCGGCGGATGGGCGAAGTAAAGTGCGTGTAGGTGGGGGCAGCAAGCGCGAAATGGCCCTCGTTCACTTCGGAATAGCGCGCCTGGCGCAGCGAGCGCAACATCAGGTAGCTGAGGATTCGCTCCTCCGGCTTACCTTCAATGCGCGCCGCCAGCTTCTGGTACATCCTCGGTGTCACCGCAATATCTTCGACCACTTCATGGGTGGGTGGCTTGCGGCCCTGGCCGTAGGATTCGCGACGCTCGGCCTTGGTCTGGATCCGTTTGACCGGCAGTGCGCCCAGACCAAGCGAATAGCCAAAGCTCGCAGCAAGCTCCTCGAACTGCACCACGCGCCGCGGTTCTGGTTTCTCGTGGATGCGGTAAATCGAAGGCACGCCAAGGTCCTCGAGCCAGGTAGCCACGCACTCGTTGGCAGCCAGCATGAACTCCTCGATGATCCGGTTGGCCCAGGTGCGATCGGCGCGGGTCACGCCGCGCATCTGGCCGTATTCGTCAAACTCAATTACCGGCTCGGGCAAATCGAAATCGATCGAGCCCCGTTCCTCACGCCGCTTGTTCATCAGCACGGCCAGCCGCTGCATGCGCTCGAAGCGCTCCCGCGCTTCTGCGACCGGGTCGAGCTCGCCGGTAAGGATCGCTTGCACGGCGGTGTAGGTCATGCGCGCGGCGGATCTGATTACACCCTCAACGATCTCGTAACTCTGAATGCGGCCATCGCTATCCAACTGCATAATGCAGCTCAGCACCAGCCGGTCTTCGCCGGGCCGCAGACTGCAGATGTCGGTTGAAAGCTCCTGCGGCAGCATGGGAATCGCTCGATCGGGAAAGTACACGCTGGTGCCGCGCAGCCGCGCCTCGAGATCGAGATCGGTACCTTCGCGAACATACTCCGCCACATCGGCAATGTGCACCTGCAGCTGGTAGCCGCCGCCATGGGCGTCTTCACTCACCAATACGGCATCATCAAAGTCCCTCGCCGTCTCGCCGTCGATGGTCACAATCGGCAGTCCGCGAAAATCCCGCCGTCGGGCAACTTCTTCGTCGTCAAGATGCGCCACGGCCCGAGCTTCGGCCAGCACCGCCTCGGGAAAGATTCGCGGCAACTGGTGCTTGCGGATCATCATCTCCACGTCGACGCCGAAATCCTCCGGATCGCCCAGCACTTCAATCACGCGCCCGATCGGAGGCCGCGCGGATGTTGGCCAGCTGGTAATCTCCACATCGACAACCAGACCCTCGAGAACCAGGCCCTCGAGGCGCTCCGCGCTTTTACTTTGTGGACGAGAAGTTGCCTCGGCGCCAAGTACCCGGTGCGGAGTGACAGCTGCGCTCTCCGGTACAATCTCCGCTCCCGGAGGAATTACGATGGCCTGCGTCATGCGCTCGTCAAACGGAACTACGCTGTTGCCCATGGTCCGGTCCGACCGCGCATAGTGAAAGATGCCGACCACGGTTGCGTTGCGCCGTTCGATCACCCGCACAATGCGACCCTGGCGCCGCCCATCGGCCTTGTGCGGGTCAAGCTCCACAAGTACCTGGTCGCCCTGCATGGCGCCGTTCATCTCGTTGGGCGGAATGAAGACGTCTTCGTCGATGCGCACCGATGCTTGCCGCGCGTTGGGCCGCACAAAGCCGAACCCATCGCGGTGCAGGTCGAGCCGGCCGGCCATCAGGTTGTCGCGTGAACCGCCGGCCGTCCCTGCCGGCGCCTTCGGAATGCTCCACATTTCGCGATCGATTTTGGTGAGCTGACCGCGCGCGGTAAGCCGGGCAAGCTGTTCGAGCAGCAGCCGGCGCTCGCGCCCGCCCCCCAGGCCCAGCTCGCGCACCAGCTGTTTGTAACCTGCCTTGCTCTCTGCCGAGCGCGCAATCCGCGCCACCAGCTCCCGATCGGTCATAGCTCAAGAGTAGGGCATCGGGCGGCCTGGCGCGACCAAACAAGATGGGAATCGGGCAGCAGTGTGCTCGCAGGGCGCCTTGCAGGCTGCTGGCTGCAAAGGGAAAAGCTGCGTCCAATCCGGATTAAACGTGCGTCTAATCCGGATTACAATCTCGTCCAATCCGGATTAAAGATGCGTCTATTTCGGATTCACGGCCGGTCCATACCGGATCGAAAGGCCCGCCATCCGCTTCTAGCCCCATAAGCAGGAGAGCGGCGCGGCAAAGAGCCGGTCGCCGAAAGGCGCCCGGCGCTCGCCATCGTAAAGCACAATTCCCGACCTGAAGGCCGTTCCGCACGCCTCGGCCAGCTTGCGCAGGCCCTTGAAGTCGCCGCTATTCACCGTAGCGCTGGCCTTCACCTCAATACCCACCACCGCGCCCGCATCGTCCTCCACCACAAAGTCCACCTCGTCCTGGTCCTTGTCGCGATAGTGATACAGCGCGCACGCGTTTCCGGTCCACGATATTTGCTTGATCAGCTCGGAGAAAACGAAGGTCTCGAGCAGGCTTCCGAAGATTGCGCGGTCGAGGCGAATCCGCTCGGGGGTAACCGACCGCAACGTGGCCAGCAGTCCCGAGTCAAGAAAGTGCAGCTTGGGCGTCTTTACCAGCCGCTTCAGTTGATTCCGAAACCACGGCTCAACGCGCCGCACCAGGTAGAGCTGCTCCAGGATTTCGATGTACTTTCGCGTCGTCTTGTCGTCGAAGCCCAGCTGGCCGCCGATCCCGGTGAAGTTGGTCAACTGCCCGGAGTATTGCGCCAGCACCTGCAAAAGTCTCGGCATCTGCGCCAGCTTCTCCACCTCGGCTATGTCCCGCACGTCCCGCTGCACAATGGCCCGCACGTAGTCGCGTGCCCAGGCGCGCCGCCGCTCG
Organism: Occallatibacter sp.; assembly: GCA_035504315.1. Taxonomy (GTDB): domain Bacteria; phylum Acidobacteriota; class Terriglobia; order Terriglobales; family Acidobacteriaceae; genus Telmatobacter. The sequence continues at coordinate 24,547 of DATJSB010000318.1, read as the reverse complement.
GGCTGCCGGCGCCGCAGCATCTCCGGGTAGCCGCCGGTCAGCACCGCGTCCACGAGCTGCCGGCCGGTTACCGTCTGGCCGCAACGGCGGGCTTTTCCCGCGAAGGCTGCTTTCAGAAATCCCGGCTTGCAGCGGTGAATTTCGGCCTCGGAAAGTGGCAGCAGGTTCACGATCTCCATGCGGCCGGCGAGGCTCTCGGAGATCCGCGGTAGCGCCAGCAGGTTGGCCGACCCGGTGAGCAGGAACCGCCCCGGCGTCCGATCCTCGTCCACCGACATCTTGATGGCCCGCAGAAGATCGGGGGCCCGCTGCACCTCGTCAATGGTGGTCCTGGTGAGACTGCGTACCAGCCCCGCCGGGTCGATGCGGGCGGAGGCCAGAACGGTGTCGTCGTCCAGGGTAAGGAATTCGCGCCCGCCCGCAACCATCGAGCGCACCAGCGTGGTCTTGCCGCACTGCCGCGGGCCGGTCACCAGGACTACCGGGGTGTCTTTCAGCGCGGTCTGCACCTGGTCGCCGGCAAAACGCGGATAAAGGCGGCTCTTCGCTTCGTCCATTTCGGATTTAATACTCGTCCAATCCGGATTATATGCTCGTCTGATCCGGATTAAAAGGTCGTCTAATCCGGAGTGACGGCTGGGGCGGGCGGTTGCGCCACCCGCCTCTTTCCGGCGCGGGTCCGGGCCCGGCGGCTGGCTGCCGTCCGCTGTCTCCTGGAAGATCCAGCGTCAGTCCGCCTGTTGTCATCCTTGGGTCATTCGGCGCTTCCTTTTGCCGCGCTTCGTTCCCCTCGCCCGACACGCTAAAATAGCGAGAACGGAAGAAAAACCGGTGCAGCGGGACTGATTGAGTCAGCACCCCGGCCGTACCCCCGAGCGGGCTTACCGAAAAGTTTCAGGCTAGACAGCAGCATTCATTCGCTTTTTTGCTGGGTTGACGCCATTGGCACTGCCTTGGCAACCTCCCCGGTCCCTTCGCTGGGACAGAAAAGGAACTAACGTGAACGCAATGTGGAAACCAAGCCAGACCGGATCGATTAACACCAACCCTACCCCAGAACCGCCGCGCGCGACACCGCCGGCCCCGCCGGTGGAAGTACCCAGCCGTCCCCAGGCGGTCACCGGTGAGCAAGCCACCATCAGCAAGGGTCTCTTTATCAAGGGAGAGATCACCGGCTCCGAATCGCTTTATATCGACGGCAAGGTGGAGGGCAGCCTTCAACTGCCCGGCAATCGCGTCACCATCGGGCGCAACGGCCAGGTGGCGGCCAACATTACCGCCCGTGAGATTGTGGTTCTGGGCAAGGTTAAGGGCAACGTCACGGCCTCAGACCGAGTGGACATTCGCGCCGAGGGCTCGCTCAATGGCGACGTGGCTGCCGCCCGCATCAGCATTGAGGACGGCGCTTTCTTCAAGGGCGGTATCGACATCCGCAAACCCGATGCGAAACCTGCCGCGGTTGCATCCGCAGCTACGGCCGCGTCTGCGCCCGAGCCGGTCAAGGTCGGCCAATAGGCCGTTGCTTACAGCCGTTCCTTATATCTGATCTGCGCTTGAACCGCGCGCTCCCCCAACATGATGGGAGCGTGCGTGCTTTATGAGTGCATGTGATCCCATGCTTCCAGCAATTCAGCGCGGCCTTACCCCAAGCCGTTTCATGGTTGCGCGCGGCAGCGCCGAGCCGGATTTTTCGAGCACAACCTTCACCAGCAGCAGCCACAGCAGAGTTCCCATGGCCAGAATTGCCGCGTCGGAAGCGCGCATGTGATGCGCCCAGTGCGCCGCCCCCAGGTGCGCGCGCATCCACCCGAAACCCCACGCAAGCAGTGCAACTGCCCCGCCCCCGGCAATTCCCGCCAGCAGACACCGTCCCATCTCGGCATAGTCGAGGCTGGCCAGCGATACCATGCGCTTCCGGTGCAAAAGCACTGCAACCGCCAGGGTCTGCATGGCGATGCCGATATCGGATGCGAACGCCAGCCCCATCGCTCCGTGTGCGTTGTAGAGAGCGTTGTAGATGGGCCAGGAGAGCAGGGTAACGATGGTTCCGGCAACCATTGGCGTCATAGTGTTTCCGGCTGCATAGAATGCGCGCGCATAAATGGCTTGCGCCGACCATAAAAACAGCGCCAGTGAAAACACCGCAAAATATGCGGCACAGTTTTCGGCGTCCACAGCCGTGAATCGGCCACCGGTAAAAACCAGGTCGATGGCCGGAAGGGCGAGCGTGATCATGGCCGATGCAGACAGCAGGCTCAGGCTCACCACTCTCGAAACCGAGTCGGCTACGCCAGTGGCAAACTCGTATTGCTGCCCCTTGGTCCACAGGCTCGCAAAAAACGGCATCGAGGCGGCGCCGGCCGCTTGCGCCAGCATCGCCATGGGCGCGGTGAATAGCTGCTTGGCGTAGCTCATTAGCGACACTGCGCCACCGACGTTCGAAGCAAAGTGGGAGATGATCCAGTTGTCGGCGGTCACCAGTGTAACGCCGGCCATCAACGGCAGCGAGAGCCTGACCCACTCGCGCAACCCTTCGTCGTGCCAGTCGATCATCCAGCGGTAGCGTGTTCCCACCCGCCGCGCAAAGTACCAGTTCAGCAGGAATGGCCCGCAGAATGCGCCGGCCACCGTGCCCAGTGCCAGCGATGAGGCGCCCAGCCTTTTCTCGAGCAGCACGCCGCCAAAGATCGTGCCCATGCTGTAAATGAGCGGCGCCACGGCCTGCACGCTGAACTGCTTGCGCACCAGCAGCACCGCGCCAAACACCCCTCCCGCAAAAAAGCACAGTTGCGCCGGCAGCAGAATCCGGGTCAGTCTGGTGCACAGCGCGGCCTTGTCGGCGTCGAATCCGCTGAACCACCAGTGCACGTAATACGGGGCAAAAATCTCAGCCAGCACAATCGCTGCGCCCAGCACCAGGTACATGGTTGAAAGGATGACCGAAAGCGAGCGGTTGGCCTGGTCGTCCTGACCGGCCTCGCGGTAGCGCGTCAAGATCGTGACAAAGCTGATGGACGCCGCTCCACCAACCAGAAAATACGAGATCATGTCGGGCAGAACGAATGCCCCGTTGAAGGCATCGGCCTGCAGGCCACTGCCAAACAGCCAGGCAATATACTTAACCCGCACCAGCCCGATGATTCGCGACAGAAAGGCTGACACCATCAGTACGACGGTGGCCGAGAAGACACTGTGCGAACGGGTGGGGTTAAACAGTTCCAGTCCGCGCGCCCATCGCGAACGCGGGGCGGGATTGGGTTCAGTTGAAGATGTGCCTGTCACTGCTGTTGATTTTATCGTTGGGCCACATCTTCATTCAGTGCGCGGAATCCCACTTGTCACGCGGTATGCTGTCTGCATGCGGCATTTCCCACGTCTCACTGCCTCTGTCACTTTGTTTTTTGCCCTGGCAACCGGATTTTCGCAAGCCATTCGCGGCCGCAGCGGGATCACCCTGCCGCCGCCGCCCGAAGTCCAGTCAACTCCTGTCACCGACGATTACTTCGGCACCAAGATCGTGGACAACTATCGCTGGCTCGAGGACGAGAAGAGCGATGCCACCCAGGCGTTTATCGACGCGGAGAACACGTACACCGACGAATATCTGCACCAGGACCGCATCTATCCCCAGATTCCCGATCAGCTTGGCGCGCTAATGGACGTTACTGTGACCCGCTCTCCCGTGGAGCGCAACGGCACCCTCTTTTTCATGCGCCGCCTCGCCGGTGAGCAGCAGTTTTCCATCTACGTTCGCCACGGGCTGACGGGCAAAGACGAGCGGATTCTCGATCCGGCAGTGATCAGCCGCGACCCCAACACCTCCATCTCCCTGGGTAATGTCTCCCGCGATGGGTCGCTTTTCATCTATTCGGAAAAACAAGGCGGAGCCGACGAAACCAGTATCCACGTCTTTGCCGTAAAGGCCAGGAAGACCCTGGTCGACGAGCTGCCCAGCGCCCGCTATTTTTCTGAGAGTTTTGCGCCCGACGGCAAGAGCTTTTACTACGCGCGTTACAGCCGGCAGGGAACCCTCCTCTACCAGCACGTGCTGGGCGAGCGACCGGTGCACGACCAGCTGATCTTCGGGCACGAGTTTCGCGGCGAGCCGCTCGCGGCCGACGACCTTTTCTTTGCGCAGGTCACTGACGACGGCCGCTACCTGGTCATCCAGATCGATCGCGGCGTTCCGGCCCGCCGGGTCGATATCGTATTTCGCGACCTGACGAAGAAAGATTCCTACTTCGACATTCTCGTCTGGGATCTCGATGCCCGCTTCTCGGCCATCTATGCCAACGGCGCGTGGTATGTGAAGACCGACTACAAGTCCCCAATGGGCCGCATCCTCAAGGCCGATCCAGGTGTGATGCCCGAGGCGTGGACGACGATTGTGCCTGAGGGCAAAGAGGTCATCGACCAGTGGGCCATCGTGGGCGGCAAGATCTTCGTGAATCGCCTCAAAGACGTCAAACCTGAAACCTCAATCTATACTCTTGACGGCAAACCCGCCGGCCAGCTTGCCTACAACGGCATCGGTTCCGCTTCAATTCTTTCCGGCAGAACTACCGACCGTTACGGCTACTTCGAATTCTCGTCATTCATCGTTCCGCCCACTTTGTACCGGCTCGATACACTCACCGGCAAAAAGGAAGTTTTCTTCCAGCCGAAGATCCCCTTCGACTCCAGCCAGTACGAACTCAAGCAGGTCTTTTATGAATCGAAAGACGGCACCCGGGTGCCCATGTTCATCGCCGGCAAAAAGGGCTTGAAGCAGGATGGCTCTGAACGCCTGCTGATGACCGGCTATGGCGGATTTAACCTCAGTCTTCTTGCCACCTGGAATCCCGAATATGCGTGGTGGCTCGAGCAGGGCGGATGGTTCGCCCTGCCAAGCCTGCGCGGCGGCGGCGAGTACGGCGAACAGTGGCACGAGCAGGGCATGTTCGAAAAGAAACAGAATGTCTTCGACGACTGGTTCGCCGCGGCCCGGTACCTGATAGACAAAAAGTACTCCTCGGCTGCGCATTTCGCCATCATCGGCAGGTCCAATGGCGGACTTCTCATGGGCGCCAGCATCGTGCAACATCCAGAGTTGTTTGCGGCGGTCGAATGCGGGTATCCGCTGCTCGACATGCTGCGTTACCAGAAGTTCAAGATCGGGTCGTTCTGGGTCACCGAATACGGCTCCGCCGACAATGAGAAGCAGTTCCCCTATCTGCTCAAGTACTCGCCGTATCAGAACGTGAAGGTGAGCGACGCGTATCCTGCCGTGCTGTTCTTTACCGGCGACAGCGATACGCGCGTTGATCCGCTGCACGCCCGCAAGATGACGGCGCTGCTGCAGTCGGCGTCAAAAAGCGGACGCCCCATCCTGCTCCACTACGGTCGCGGCGGCGGCCACTCCGCGGGCGTAAGCATCGACCAGGAGATCGACGACTATTCAATGGAACTGGCCTTCCTCTGGACTGAAACCGGGCAACAGACAACACAGAAGTAACGAAATCCGCACTCAAGTACCGGTACCCAGCCCTGTGGCCTTGGGTAACCTATTGCCCGCCCCACGATAACCGATAACTCAACTATGAGACCTCAAAACACTGGTCCCGCAGTTCTATCTGCCGGCTCCACGGGTGTACTCCGAGGTTGGCGGCGCATCCTTGGGTTGACGTGCAGATGAGATGGGGCTTGCCCCGCTTTGCGATCGTCAGCAGGATTGAAGACTTTTTTGACGTTTCGGAGCAAATGATTATGGCACGGGCCGAACTTGCGAAAAGCGATGCCACAGACATACCGGAAGATGAGCGGCTCACCGAACTGGCTGCAACGGGAATTCTCGACTCTGAACCCGAAGCCAGCTTTGATGCCATTACCCGCTTGTGCGCGGATTACTTTAACGCCGACTCAGTGTTGCTTGGCTTTGCCGACGAGAGCAGGATCTGGATCAAATCGTCCTGGGGCGAACCGGTACGCGAACTGCCGCGCCACAACTCGCTATTTGAGCTGGTGCTTCTAAATAACGGCCCGGTCATCGTTCCCGATATCCGCGAGGATCCGAGATTCTGCGAAGAGGGATTACCGCTTCGCCGTCTCGAAGCCCGGTCGTTCGCCGCGGCCCCTATCCGCTGCTGCAACGGCAATATTCTAGGCGTACTGAGTATCTTTAGCGCTCACCCTCGGCGCTCCATGGCTCACGACGAGCTGCGCATGCTCGAGAGCCTGGCCGAGCTGGCTTCCAACCAGGTGGAATTGCGCCAGCTCAAGATGAGCAGCCGCAAGCGCGGAGTGCGTGCCGCGCGCCGACCCCAGGGCGCAGCTGCCATTTGGCCTAGTCGAGCCGATCTTCGCGCCGCTCTTGAAAAACGCGAATTCGTGCTCTTCTACCAGCCTGAGGTCGAACTTGCCACCCATCGCATCGTCGGCCTTGAAGCGCTCATCCGCTGGCGCCATCCTGAGCGAGGTCTCATCCCGCCCATGGATTTCATTCCCGCCGCAGAAGAGTGCGGACTCATTCTGTCAATCGGCGACTGGGGCATGGCTGAGGTCTGCGGCCAGATCAGCCAGTGGACACGCGAAGACTCAAGTCACAGCGCCCTTCGCGTCTGCGTGAACCTTTCGGCGCGCCAGTTCTCCCGCGACGGGCTCGCCGACCACGTTGAAGCGCTGCTCTCACGCTTCGGCGTCGCCAGCCGCCAACTCGGCCTGGAGATGACCGAATCCAGCCTCATGTCCGATGCCCACACCGCATTCGAGGTCCTCGGCGATCTGCGCCGGCTCGGGGTCTCGCTGCTCATGGACGACTTCGGCACCGGATACAGTTCGCTCAATCATCTGCACTCGTTTCCCTTCGACGTACTCAAGATCGACCGTTCATTCATTAGCCGCATGACCGGGGGCGACCAGGCAATGCAGATCGTTAAAACCATCGTTGAGTTGGCCCGCGTTCTGGGCATGGATGTTGTGGCCGAAGGCGTGGAAACCCATGAGCAGCATAAGCTTCTCCGCGACCTCGGCTGCCGGTACGGCCAGGGGTTTCTCTTTTCGCGCCCGCTCAGCGCCGAAGCAATCACCGAGTTGCTGCGCTTGCCCGGCCGGATTATCCCCGGAGATTTATTGAAGTCGCAGATCTCCTAACACCGCATTCACAGCCGGTCCGGAAGGGTTCCAATTTCCGAGAGAGTTCCAATTGGGGAACGCTGGTTGCGTGTTCCCGATTCGAACCCTCGGCACCGCATTAAGAACACATTCTCCTCAAGTCTCTGCGCGACGAGGGCTAACCTCGGTGTCATGCAGAGCCCATCGCAGCCTGCTGCATCAACATCCTCCACTCCGGAGCCTTCCAGCTTCGCCGGCTTTCTCTCCGCGCTGACCTCGCCCGCGTCTGCATCGTGCAATTCGTCTCCGAATCGCGATGAAATCTCCGACGACGTGGTCACTCTGAGCTACGAGAGCGCACTCAAGGCGCATTCACGCTACAAGCCGGCGCCCGATCCTTTGCCGATTCCCAATCCCATTGCGCCAGATCAACGCGAACCCTCGCCGCAAGAACTGCGACGCCAGGCCGCAGAGCCCAAACTGCACCAGCCTTCACTCGCCACCGGCGATCCCAAGTCGGCCAGCATCACGATTCGGATGAGTCACTCGGAATGTGCGCAACTGAAGCAGCGCGCCACCGAAGCTGGAATGACGATTTCGGCTTATCTGCGCTCCTGCATCTTTGAGGCGGAGACGTTGCGGAGCCAGGTAAAGGAAGCGCTGGCGCAACTGCGCGCGGCGGCAGGGGCAAGCGAGAAACAGCCGGCGGCTGCGGCTGAGCAGCACAAGAGATTTAGCTGGTTGTCGAGAGTTCTTCCGCGCAGCAGCGTGCGCAACTCTCGCGAAATGAATTGAGCTGAAAGCTAAAAGCTGGAAGCTTTCCCACTCCCTTATTCCCTGTCTTTCTCGAGCACCAGGCACTTGAGGTATTCGGTTTCCGGCAAGTTCAGCACCACGGGATGGTCCGGGGCGGCCCCGCGCCGCTCGAGTAGCCGGACTCGTGCGCCGGCATCCGCAGAGGCGGCAGCAACTGCGCCTTCAAGATCGGCCCAGCTCACATGATGTGAGCAGGAGCAGGTGATGAGCAGGCCGCCTGACTGCAGCATCTTGAGCGCGCGCAGATTCAGCTCTTTGTAGCCGCGCAGCGCGCCTTCGACGGCCCGTTTTGTTTTCGCAAAAGCCGGAGGGTCCAGCACGATGGTGTCGAACTGCTCGCCCCCGCTGGCCCAGTCGCGCAGAATTTCAAATGCATCGGCTTCAATCCAGTCGACCTCGGCGCCGATCTGCGCACGATTCGTCTCCAGATTCTGCTCCGCCACTTCGAGCGACGCATGCGAAGCATCGATGCCGGTCACCGTCTCGCACACCCGTGCCAGATGCAGCGCGAATCCACCCTGGTAAGTGCATACATCGAGTGCGCGGCCGGTTGCACCGAGGCGTTCGGCCCACTCGGTTGCAGCCTTGTAGTTGGCGTGCTGATCGAGAAATGCCCCGGTCTTCTGCCCGGCATTGGCATCGTAGAAAAACGAGAGCCCGTTCAGCAAAAACTGCGTCTGCGTTTTTGGCGACTTTGCGTCGACGGCCCACAATGGACCAGGTGCAGGTGCGGGCAATCCTTCAAGTTCGCGGATACGCGGGTCGGGCCGCTCCACAATCGTGACGATCGCGCCAGCTACGGCCAACGTCGTCTTTTTCCCCGCGCCGCGCTTCGCGCCCAATTCCTCGCGCAGCACACGCACCACAGTCTCGCGCACTGCTCCGCAGTTTAGCGCTTTGGTGAGGAGCTGTAGCACGATGAGATCGGCGTATTTGTCGATCACCAGGCCCGGCAACTCGTCCGCCTCGCTGAAACACAACCGGCAGGCGGTGTTCTCGGAGTCAAGCAGCGGCATTCGCCGCGCAATCGCGGTCCGGAATCGCTCTGACAGCAGTTCAAGCCACTGCGCCTCGTCAATCGCCTCGCGCGAAACCATGCGCAGGGCAATCTGCGACGCGGGGCTGTAGAGAGCTGTGCCCAGCAGCAGTCCGCGATTGTCGGCCACGGGAATAAGCGCGGGCGCTTCGCCCGCGCCCAGTTCCACGTGCTCAACCTCTGAAGCGTAGACCCATACATGGCCGTTGCGCAGTCGGTCGGCTGCACGGCGGCTAATGATAGCGCCGGGCCCGTGAGGTACACTCGTCCCCTCAAGAGCCGATTCGTGCGACGTTTCGCCAAACCCCGTGGCAACTCGCGGGAGTTTCGCCCCCCGCTTGCCCTTTTGTGGTTCGTCCGCCCTGGTCATCCGCTCTCCGTCCCGAGCCATTCAGACTCGGCCGCCGGGAGCTTCAGACCTCGGCCGCTACTTTGTCTGGATGGAACGCAGATACTGGCTCAAATTGCTGATTCTGAGCAATCTTTGGTCAGGATGCTGCTGGTCCATTCTACCAAGCACCGGGCCCCACACCGGCATCTGCGCAGTTCCATGCGCGGACAGTTCAGTGCCGTACTCGAGGACCGTGGCAATGTGGCTCGACGGGTACTTGCCGCCGTTAATCTTGGCGAGCGCTGTAAGGTCGGTCGGCTTCTGCTTCAGTGCAGGCGCTACCGGACCGCTGCCGCGCCCATCTGTGCCGTGGCACGGGGCGCAGTAGTTCGTGTACATCTGTCTTCCGTTTGCGGGAGCGGTCTTCTGGAGCGCGATAACCACCTTGGCGTTGGTTTGATCTGCATATCCGGCCGAAATCGCCAACGCTCCGGCCACTGCGATGATTGAGAGGCTTTTCAACATAAGATCCTCCGATCCGGGCCTCTACCCGCGAAGGTTCTCCTTGGGTCTTAACACGCGACTCTTGCTTCACGCGGCGCGCCGAAAAAAACGGGCCGTAATTAACGGCCGTTTAACCCGCCCAATTTGGAGAACCGCCGCAATTCAGCATTACGCGCCTTTTCGAGTGAAACGGGAAGTGATCCGCAACACATCGCTCGATGCCGGGGAGCACCATCCGTACCGGAACGCGCGGGAGAATCCCATGTGGGAATCGAGGAGACATCCCCGTAAACTGCTAATTTATATGCCAGTTATCCACAGATTGCGCCGATCAAACCCACCCCTGTTTCGCCCCCGACCTGCCTCGGGCACCCTCCGATTTCACCCCACAAAAAACCTGGAGGCCTATAATGAAGCATGGCGACAGCCAGGCAGACTATCCCCGCTGACGTTCCCCAGCAGGTCCCGCCTTTGGAGAGTGACATTGAGGTTACGCCTGCCGGCGCCGCTTTGGAATCACCCGCCCAACTCGCCCCAAAGCCTCCCACTGAGCTCTCAAAGAGGAACGCGCCTGACGACCCCTCGGTCAATGAGCGTTTTGAGGCGCTTTTGCGACATGTTCAGGCCAACCGCCCCAACGATGACACCGCGCTCATCCGCAAAGCGTGGGAGTTTTGCGTCACGCATCATCGGGGTCAGTTGCGCGCCTCCGGCGAACCCTACATCATTCATCCCCTTGAGGTTGCCGAGGTGCTCGCCGAGATGAAGCTGGACTCGACGGCCATCGCCGCGGCGCTGCTGCACGATGCGGTCGAAGATACCCCGGCTACCAGCGAAGAGATCGCTGCCGGCTTCGGTGACCAGGTGGCGCACATTGTCGATGGCGTCACCAAGATCGACAAGATTCAATTCGCAAATCGCGAAGACCGCCAGGCCGAAAATGTTCGCAAGATGCTGCTGGCCATGGTTTCGGATGTGCGCGTGGTGCTCATCAAGCTGGCCGATCGCCTGCACAACATGCGCACGCTGGTGCACCTCAAGCCCGATCGGCAGGAGGCCATCGCGCGCGAAACTCTTGAGATCTACGCGCCGCTTGCTCACCGTCTCGGCATGGGCAAGGTGCGCGGCGAGCTTGAGGACCTGGCCTTCCGCTATACCGATCCGGTCAGCTACGAGCGAGTCGCTGCCGCGGTCGAAGCCCGCCGTGTTGAAGGCGAGCAATTCCTGCGCAGCGTTGAAGACACGCTCGTCGAGCAGCTCCGCGAGAACGGCGTCCAGGCCCGCGTCGAATGGCGCATCAAGCGCCTCTACTCGATCGCCCAGAAGATCGACCGTCAGAAAATCACCTTCGACCAGGTCTACGACCTGCTGGCCATCCGCGTCATCACCCAGGATGTTTCCTCCTGCTATGCGGTCTTCGGCCTCATTCACACGCTATGGCGTCCTGTTCCCGGCCGCATCAAGGACTTCATCGCCATGCCCCGCGCCAACCGCTATCAATCGCTGCACACCACCGTGATGGGCGAAGGCGGCCATCAGTTTGAAGTCCAGATCCGCACTGAAGAGATGCACCGCATCGCTGAAGAGGGTATCGCCGCGCACTGGAAGTACAAGGCCGGCGAGGGTGTGGTTACCGCGCGCGACGAGGAGCGCCTCAACTGGATCCGCCAGCTCGTCGAGTGGCAGAAGGAGATGACTGATCCCAACGAGTTCCTCTCCAGCCTGAAGATGGACCTCTATCCCGACGAAGTCTACACCTTCACGCCCAAAGGGAAGGTAGTTGTGGTTCCAGCCGGGGGCACACCCATCGACTTTGCCTACACGATTCACACCGAGGTGGGCAATACCTGTGTCGGCGCCAAGGTGAACAGCCGCATGGTGCCGCTACGCACCAAGCTCCGCACCGGCGACATCGTCGAGATTGTCACGCAAAAAGATCACAAGCCCAGTCGCGACTGGCTTACCTTCGTCAAAAGCCCCCGCGCCCGCAACAAGATCAAGCACTGGCTGAATGAAGACCAGCGGCGCCGAGCCGTCGAAATAGGGCGCAAGCTGCTGGAACGCGAGGCGCGCCGCTTCAAAGTGCCGATGGCGCAGATCGGCGACCAGGACCTGAGCCGCATCGCCGGCGAGTACGGTGTGGCGACCGCGGCTGATCTGCTCGCCACCCTCGGCCAGGGCAAGCACACCGCTCACCAGATCCTCAACAAGCTCGCGCCCGGCTATGCCAACCAGCCTGAGCTTGAACCCGAGACCAAGCCGGGCGAAAGCGGCATGTCCGACGCGGTGCGCAAGCTGCATCTCACCGGGTCCGACTCACTCCAGGTCGAGGGCCAGAACGATCTGCTCGTCTACCGGGCGCGATGTTGTAATCCCATCCGCGGCGAAGAGATCGTCGGCTACATCACCCGCGGCAAAGGCGTGGCCGTGCACGCGCGCAGTTGTCCCAACGTGCAAAACCTTCTGTATGAATCCGATCGCCGCATCAACGTTGAGTGGAGCCGAACCGGCGACCAGACCGCGGGCGTAACAACCCAGCGTTACCCGGTCAAGATCACCATCTTCTGCGACGATCGGCAGGGAATGTTGAAGGAACTCACCGCCGTAATCTCTGACCTGAACACCAACATCCGCAGCGTCGACATCAAGCGCGACGACGAAGGCGAAGCGATCATTGAATTCGTAGTCGAAGCCGAAGACGTGCGCCACCTGAACCGCATGGTTCTCGGGCTGCGCCGCGTTGACGGCGTCCGCACCGTCCAGCGCACGCAGAAGGTGTAAGAGACAGTGGTCAGTTTTCAGTGGTCAGTTGTGCGCGGCTCGCAAGCGAAGGAAGCGATATACCGGTTTCGCGTGAACGCCGAGGGTCGTTTATCTAGCAGCGAGTCGCGGAAAACACAATGCCTGAAGCCCTGCCGCGGGGTCGCGGGAGTGTCGTCGCCCAACCGGAAGATTCAAGTTTGACAACACTTCGCCCCAGCTATTGATCAACTGGTTTCCGGATGGCTAGTGATAAGACCGGAATCCCGAGATTGCGGATTTCCCAGGCGACCATTATCAGTGATACCGAAACTGGATCGCTTATGATTGGTGCAATCGCATGGGCTCACCTCTTAACCGATGAGGGTCTCTTTCTTACACCACGTCGGACTTTTCTTTTGATCCTTTTGGCACTCTATTATGCGAGACACAGTAATAAGGTGCATCCTACTATTCAGCTCGCATCCGCCGCGCCGTCTCTTCTCCGTCGAGCACTCTGAACACTCCTTCAGCCAGCGTCCGCAGCTCGTCTTCGCCGGGGTAGACATCGATCGGCGCGATCCAGCCGATCCGATTGCATAGCCGGTTAACCAGGCGCTCCGAGTGAGCCATCCCTCCAGTCAGAATGACAGCTTCGGCTTTGCCCGCAAGCACCGCCGCCATGGCGCCGGTCTCCTTGGCAATCTGGTAGATCATGGCATCGAATACCTGTGCGGCGAGTTTATCGCCGGCGTCAATGCGCTGTTCCACCTCCGGCAAACTTCGCGTGCCAAGGTATGCAAACAGGCCTCCGTCGCCGAAGACATGGCGGTCAAGCTCGTCCTCGGTAAATCTCCCTGAGAAACAGAGCTTGATGAGCGCACGGACCGGCAGCGAGCCGGTGCGGTCGGGGCCGAACGGGCCCTCCTCGATGGAGTTGCTGTCGATGGTGCGGCCGCCGCGATGAGCTGAGACGGTGATGCCGCTGCCCATGTGGACGACGATGAGCTGCAGATCGGCGTAGGCGCGGCCGCATTCGCGCGCGTAGCGGCGGGCCACGGCCTTGGTATTCAGGGCGTGGCCGATGCTGGTGCGGCTCACCAGCGGCGAGCCGGTGATCCGCGCGCAAGGCTGCCACTCGTCCACCGTGACTGGGTCGACGATGTAGGCATTCACTCCAACTGCCTGGGCAAAGCGCAGAGCGAGAACCGCTCCCAGGTTCGAACCGTGCTCGCCGAGGTGAGCCTGGCGCAAGGCTTCTATCATCACTTCGTCGACGAGATAGGTGCCGCACTCCATGGGCGGCAACAATCCGCCGCGGCCCACCACCGCCTCCCAGCACTCCGTGCCTTTACTTTTGGGAGCAAATCCTGCGTCGATCAACGCGCCCTCAATCAATTCACCGCGGTAATCCGCGCGCGCAAGCATGGGCTGGCCTTTGAATCGCTCAATCTCCTCGTCGCCATGCCGGATAGTGCGGGAGAACTCCTCGCCGCCACGCGTGAAGATTCCGATCTTGGTGGAAGTGGATCCGGGGTTGATGACCAGGATGCGGCCGGAAGCCGGGTTCGGAATACTGCTCAAGTGATACCTCACGACACGCGATATGAGACGCGAGCGGAGATGAGTTTACACGTGCGGGGGCTGGTTGTGGGTGATCGGCGTCAGGCATTGCGAGCCCGGCCCGAAATGCGCGCCAATGTCCCCTTCATTCAAATCCGCTGCTTTCTTTGTGGGCGATTTCCCTGCTATTCTTGAGATCGCGAACCGCATCCGGCGGGAACGGTAGAAAACACAGAATTGAAAGAGGTTATACGTGGCAGATACCACAAAGATCACCGATACACTCGAACGCAAGAAACTGAAGCGTGCAGCTCGCAAGAAGGCTGCGCCGAAGGCCAAGCGCACCACCCCGCGCGGATCGCAGAAGCGCAAAGTGAAGAAGATGGTGCGCGGCCAATCGAAGCGGTAGGAAAAAGCCAGCTATCGGCTATCAGCTATTAGCTCTCAGCTTTCAGCTCAGTGGTGCGGCAACGTGGCTTCCTGCGCCATAGCATCGAAGACTGAAAGCTGATAGCTGAAGGCTCGGAGCCACTCCCCGAATCTCTCCTGTATGCTTTCAAGAAAAGCCCGCAACGGCCGAGAGTCCTCGTCTGCGGGATGAGGAGAATCGCACTGCCCAGTCAACTGCTTGCCCGCAAGTCGATTGACAAGCTGATCCGCGACTCGGAGGAGCCGGAGCACGCGCTCAAAAAGACTCTTGGGCCGTGGTCGCTGACTGCCTTGGGCATTGGCGCCGTCATCGGGTCGGGGATCTTCACGGTCATCGGCACCGCAATCTCAGGGGAGCAGTTCGACACTTCAAGCCTTGTCAACACGCCACTCGCTGAATTTGTCATTCACCATGCGGCCATGGCGGGCAGGCCCGGCGCAGGCCCGGCCATCGCCCTCTCGCTCATAATGGTGGCGATTGTTTGCGCGCTTACCGGTCTGTGTTACGCAGAGCTTGCTTCGATGATTCCGATTGCGGGCTCGGCGTACACATATACTTACGCCACTCTCGGCGAGTTGATCGCCTGGATCATCGGTTGGGATTTGATCCTGGAATACGCGGGATCGAATATGACGGTGAGTGTCGGCTTTGCCGCGCACGTGGTGGACCTGCTCGATTGGTTTGGATTGCATCCGCCGGCAACGTGGATCTCGCCCGCGTATTTGCCCGATGGGTTGCAGGACCTTGCGGGCAACTGGATTTATCATCCTGGCTGGCACTTCGGCTTTAATATTCCGGCGTTCCTCATCGTTCTCATTCTCACCGTCATCCTGGTGCGTGGCATTCGCGAGTCGGCTGAGACCAACAACGTGATGGTAGGCCTCAAGCTGGTCGCCATCATCATCTTCGTGATGGCTGTGATCAGCTTCATTCACCCCAGCAATTGGCATCCCTTCATGCCCAACGGCTGGTCCGGCGTGCTTACCGGCGGCTCCATCATCTTCTTCACCTATATCGGATTCGACTCGGTGTCGACGGCCGCTGAAGAGTGCCGCAATCCCCAGCGCGACATGCCCTTCGGAATTATCGCTACGCTGCTGGTGTGCACCGTGCTCTACGTTGCCGTGGCCGTGTGCCTCACCGGGCTGGTGCCCTGGAATTCGATGGTGGGTGACGCGGCGCCGGTGGTGAATGCGCTCAGAAAACTATCGCTTCTACCCGGCGGTCATCCGCTGCACTGGGTGCGGCTGATTGTTCTGTTCGGCGCCATCCTGGGCATGATCTCTTCCATCCTGGTTTACCAGCTTGGCCAGTCGCGCGTGTGGTTCTCAATGTCGCGCGACGGGTTGCTGCCAAAAGTTTTTTCCGACGTGCATCCGGTCTTTCGCACACCCGCTTTTTCTACGTGGGTTGCGGGCTTTGTGGTGGCCATTCCTTCCGGCTTGTTCGATATCGGCACGCTGGCCGACCTCTCCAACATCGGCACCCTCTTTGCGTTTGTGCTGGTCTCGATCGGCGTCATCGTGTTGCGCTATCGTGAACCCAATCGGCATCGGGGCTTTGTGGTGCCGGGCGGCCCCGTCATTCCCGCCCTGAGCGTGATCTTCTGTTTCCTGCTTATGGCGGGCCTGCCCATCATCACCTGGATCCGCTTCTTCGGCTGGCTGATTATCGGCCTCGTCATTTACTTCCTCTATAGCCGCCACCGGTCCGAGTTCGCGCATCTCAAATAAGGTGCTCATACCGGATCGGAAATTGCCGGTGCGGAGGATTCCCCAAAATGAAAACCTGGAAATTTGCGCTCGTAACTACGCTCATTACGCTCGCCATTGGCGGCATTTATTTACTCATGGTGTGGCAGCACCGGCGCAACCCCGGCGTGCAGACCGAAAGCAATCCCGACCAGAACCTGACGCTCGACGACGTGGCGATTGTGCGCAAGATGTTTATGACCTCGTTCGACGATGCTGTGAAACTTGAAGGCAACAGCGTGTGGATGAAGAACGGCTACACCATGCCCTACTTCCCGTACGAAGGCGGGCGCGTGCTATTTACAAAGAAGATCGGATTGATTCCGTCGGCCCAGAAGCTCGACATCAAGAAAGTAATCAAGGCGGTGCCGCCGGCGCTGCTGGACGACGGCATCAATCATGGCAGTCGCCAGGTGTTTGCTGTGTTTACTCTGCCCGGAAGCACCGGTCAGGATGCAACCCCGATCGGAGTGATCGATGGCAAGCAGGAGCAGTACTTTTGCGACATACTCTTTTACTACGACGATCCGCACACCATCTACTCGAACTGGCCGAAGGATGTGTGGGCGGCGATTGACGCGCACCAGGTAAAGCCGGGCATGAGCGAACTGGAGACACGCATGGCCATCGGCCAGGAGATGCAGACCGACGGCGGCACTGAAGGCAACCGAACGGTGACTTACGACCAGGCCGGCAAGAAGTGGATCGTGACCTTCGACCACAACCACGCCACCACGATCAAGAGCAAATAGCGGCGACGCAGCTTGCGGCGTCACCGCTATTCATGGGCCTTTCTCTACACTCTAGAACGGATACCGCCAATAGCACCCGTGCCCATTGGTGACAGAAGTGAGCACCTGCGCCGCCGATGCGATCGTGCGGCTGTAGCACTCGCCCTGCGAATCCCTCCCGGTGTAGGTTTGCGACGATTTGCTCCCCGTGTTTCCGGTGAAATTGAAACTGGCGTCGAAGTTGAGCACGTCAGTCGAGTTCGTATCGTTGCTCGTCTGGCTGTTGGAGATCGGAAACCCGTTTAAGTTTGTGGCTTCGTTCTTCCAGTAGCGCTGCTGTACGGTGGTGGTCTGCGTATACGAGCCGTCGGTGTTCTGAACAAAGTCGTAATCGATATTGAGCGGATAGCGAAAATCCTCGCTGGTTGTGGTTACGAACGGGCCCTCCTGGGCATTCGTCACCGATTGCACCGTGGTGAGCTGCTGCAGATTCTGTTCGTCGGTTGTGGCGTTTACCACAAACTCCTGGTTATTGCTGAAGCCCACGTTCTCATTCACCGTGGTCACCACGCGCCCGTGCGAGGTATTCAGGTAGCCCCTGATCGTAAATTGGCGGTTCGACGTGGTCAGAATGTTCCCGGTGGAGTTGCCGCTTGAATCCGTCGTGATGTTGTTCTGGATGACCGGCGAAGGCGCGGCAGAAAGAGTGTTGCTGAGAATGCCGCCCGTGGTTTTCGCCGAGCCATGATCGAGATAGACAAGCAGATTGGCCGTTGCCAGGAAATAGGCATTCGCGTTGTAGACGCTTACTGCCACCGTATGCGAACTGCCGTTGCCCAGCAAACCCGCAAACGGCGTCAGGTTCACGCGAAAGGGAACAAAGTCCAGCGTCTGCACGCCTGGAATAGGTTCCCAAAGGAACGGATCGATACCACCCGTAAAGATCCAGGGATATACCGGCGCAACACCCGCTGCGTTGCCGTCGATTGAAACCTCAGTCTCGCGGAAGGCCGTACCACCGCAGCTCTCCAGCGGCCCGGTCTCGTTATTCGGAACGCAGAAGTACCAGAACTCGTCGCCAATCTGGTTCTGCGCAATCACGTCGAGATAAGCGCTCTCAACGTTCTCCGGCAAGTCGAGCGTCTGCGTAATCTGGTCGGCGCCCGTGTTGAGTGTGCCCGCGTCGCCGCCCGTTCCATTCACCGGAATCACCATATCGGGAACTCGCGGAGCCGGATTGCGGAAGTTGGCGGGATAGAACTCGAGTGCGGCGTTCGCGTAGATGATCCCGTTGTAGTCCACGCCATCGTACACGCCCACAAAGTTGCCCAGGTTGGCCTCACCGGTCTGGGGCGATTCAAATATCGCCGAAAGGTCTGTGACGTCGCGCTCCACGTGCCACGACGGGCTCAGCGCGCTGCGTGGCTCAGATGTGGTGCCGTAGTAGATGTTGGCGTGACCCAGATAAAAAGCGGCAGTGCGGTCGAACTGCGTTCCTGCCGTCACGGTAAAGTCTGCCGTGAACACCACCTTGGCCCACGGTCCCGGGCAGCTCGCAGGAGGTGTGTAGTTGAAACTCTGCAGGTTGTAGTTGTCGAACTCGAATTCCTGAAACAAGGGAACGATGCATGGTTTGGTGCTGGGGCGCGGCACCGGCGGTTGGGCCGTCGCAGGGTTCGACGATCCGACCTGTGGGTTGGGGGAGCCAACAACAACCTGCGCATGAAGAGTGCCTGCGAATGCAAGTAGCGCAGCGGCCACGGCCGAGCAAAGCGTCAGGCGGATTGGAAGACGCGGGGATACCGGCATGTGGGTGTCCTTTCTAGGTTTTTGTCTCCAGGGCACCCGGCCGCACGACACTTCTCGCTCCAGGTTGTCCGGGAAACAATCAGAAAACGCGCAGAAAGCATAGCATAATGACTTAAATTTTCGTCAAGTCAATCAAAAACTGCTCATTTTCATGGATTTGTACGCGGCCGATGGCGCAGTAACCGGGCATGAACGCACCCACCGCAAATCGAAACAACCGATTCGCCTGCTCTTGGCATACTCTGTAATTTGAATTTTCTCCGAGGTAAAACGATCCATGCGCAGCCAGCTTCCTCTGCTCTCGGTGATCCTTGTCTTATCGATTCCAGTTGCTGCGAAGGCGCAAAGCGCCCCACCACCGGCCGCACCAGCACCCAACGCGACCGCACAGCTGCCCGCCCCCAACGATTACTCAAAACCCGAAAACTGGCTGTGCCTGCCGGGACGCCAGGATGCGTGTGCGGTCGACCTCACTACCACAGTGATTGCCGCCGACGGAAAGCTGCGCTCGGAGCCATGGAAAGCGGCCGTCGATCCAAGGGTGGATTGCTTCTACGTCTATCCAACCGTGTCGCGGGAACCGGCCATCAGCAGCGACATGATGCAAGGCCCGGCAGAGAAGGCCGTGGTGCGCTCCCAGTTTGCGCGCTTTGGCGAGGTGTGCCGTCTGTTTGCGCCGATGTACCGGCAGGTGACAATGTTCGGACTGCTTGCGAGGCTGACGGGCAAGTCGATTCCACAGGCGCACGAGCTGGCCTACCACGATGTGGCAGACGCGTGGCACTACTACCTGGAGCATGAGAACCAGGGGCGCGGCGTAATCCTGATCGGACATTCGCAGGGCGGCAACCTTTTGCGCCAACTGATCGAGAACGAGATTGATGGCCAGCCCGTTCAATCGCGCATCGTTGCTGCAGCACTCGTGGGCAGCACAGTTGCGGTGCCGAAGGACGCCGACGTAGGAGGCAGCTTTAAGCACATGCCTCTTTGCCGGTCAGCGTCGCAAACCGGCTGCATTATTACCTACGAGTCATTTCCCGCTGACTTTCCCCCCGCTCCGGGCGGCCTGTTCGGAGCGGCGGACGGCGAAAATATGGTTGCCGCCTGCACCAATCCGGCGTCGCTCGCCGGAGGCAGCGGGGTTTTGCACGCCTATCTGGCGTCACACGCAAATGCGTGGGTG
Source organism: Occallatibacter sp. (assembly GCA_035504315.1). GTDB lineage: Bacteria > Acidobacteriota > Terriglobia > Terriglobales > Acidobacteriaceae > Telmatobacter. The sequence continues at coordinate 4,565 of DATJSB010000318.1, read as the reverse complement.
GATGCGGCGGAACCGGGCACATGGCTGAAGTCGGAGAAACCCGTCACCACGCCGTTTGTGAGCCTGCCCGGCATGCTGACTGCTGAATGCGCCTCGAAGGATGGCTTGACCTATCTTGCCGTAACCGTGCACAAGAGCGCCGGCGATGCGCGCAGCGGCGATATTCATGGCGAAGTGGTGGTGAGAGGACAGGTGCTCCGCGAGTGGGGACTGCACGTGATCGACATCAACCTGGCCCAGGGCAACCTGATTAAGATCTTCAGGCAACAGTCGAAGTCCTGGCTTGCGGCGCAGCGTTAGCGTGCGGCTTTCCGCCTTGGAAAAGCTGGTCATGAATCGGAACGGCCCCGGTACACTGGATTTGTGACGGAGATACAAGAGTTCGTTCGCCGCCTTCCCAAGGCCGAGCTCCATTTGCATCTTGAGGGCACAATTCTCCCCTCAACCTTTGTCGAGCTCAGCGCGCGCCACGACGAAAAGCCACTGACGCAGGCCGAGGCCGACGCTATCTACGGATTCGCCGACTTTACCGGATTCATTGAAGCCTTCAAAGCGGTTACACGCCGACTGAAGACGGCCGAAGACTACGAACTGATCGCCTGGCGCATGATGCAGCAACTCAGAGAGCAGGGCGTCGTCCATGCCGAGGTCTATATCTCGGTGGGTGTCATTTACATGTGGCGCAATCACGATCCGGAGTGCTTTGAGCCCATCTTTGCGGGCCTCGAGCGAGCGCGTGAGCGGGCGGCGCGTGAGCTGTCGCTCTCGCTCTACTGGATCTTCGACGCGGTGCGCCATTTTACGGTGCCCGAAGCGGAACGCGTCTTTCGCAAGGCCGCCCGGATGCGCGCGCAGTTCCCCTCGATTATCGGGATCGGGTTGGGTGGGGATGAGAGGACGGCCGGCTCCGAGCCGTTTCGCGCACTCTATGCCGAAGCGCGCCAAGCGGGATTGCGGCTCACCAACCACGCCGGCGAGACGACCGGGCCCGAAGCCATCTGGGAAGCGCTGGCCATTGGCTCGGAGCGCATCGGGCACGCGCTCTCGGCCATCCGCGACCAGGCGCTGATGGATGAGCTGAAGGCGCGGCAGATCGGGATGGAACTGAATCCCACTTCGAACGTGAAGACTGGCGTATGTGCTTCATTCGCCAGCCATCCCCTGCGTCGGTACTTCGATCGGGGCCTGCTGGTTTCCATCAACTCCGACGATCCGGCTTTCTTTGGCTCCGATGTGGCGAATGAATACAAGTTGGCCGCCGAGGTGCAGGGCTTCAGCCGCGAAGAATTGCGAACCCTGGCAGCCAATTCCATCCGATCAAGTTTTCTTCCCGAAATAGAAAAATCGGCGTGGCTTGCCCGAATTGCAACTTTCGAGTAACAGTCATGTAACAGAGGTCCCATTCTGCGGGTCGGCGAACAATGATGTGCGTTATCATGGGTGCAACCGGAGGAAGTAGCCATGTTGAACGACGCCGAACCACTCACACCCTGCGAAGAGACATCTGCAATAGAGAAGCGGGAATTGAATGCGCTGCGGGTGATCACGTGGTTTTCAGTCGGTATGGCCGTGGCTGCGCTGGGCATTTTTCTGGGTGCGGAGCTGAGGAGCCGGTCGAAGTTCAAGCGGCGCACGCCGTATGACTTTTACACCAATGCCGGCGAACAGCAGGCCAGCGAGTTCGGCGTCGGCGTCTAAGGCCCAACACATCAAATGACGAGAATGCGCAACCCGGGCAATTGCCCGGGTTGCTATTTTTTCGCCTGCGTTGCGCCTTACTGCGGAATCACCAGCAGCGTAATCGACTGGCCGGGGAAGGTGTAGTTAATAGTGCTGGTTGTTCCGCTCCCCGTGGGTGGTGTGACTGTTGCGGCCATTTGCTGCGTGATCGCGTTGAGGTTGGCGTTGCTGTACTGGTAAACCTGCGCCGTGCCGCTGGACGACGTAAAGTGCTCGAGCGACAACGTGGAAGAGAGCGGTCCGTAAGTCTTGTTGATCACCATTACGGTTATTGCTCCATCCACGCTGCGGTGTGCCCCGTAAACCGAGAGTTGACCCTGGTTGGCGCTGTTTGAGTTGATTGCCGCGTCGCCGAACATGGAGTTATTGCCGTCGTAGTTGCGGTAAATCTCGAAAGCCATCAGCCCGGGCACCTGGGTGGTCGGATCAGGAGGCCCCCACAAAGTGGCGAGATCGAGCCCGTACTTGCCGAATATACCCAAGATGTCGGCCTGCGCGACTGCGCCGTTCACGTTCTCCTGCCCGCCCCAGTTGTACTCGGTAAATGCAATCTTTGTGCCGGGATAGTCGGCCGCTATCCAGGCCTGCGCCATGGGGATCAATTGCGGCGCCTGAAGTGGAACATTGCACGAGGAGGTGTAATTGGAATCGGTAGTATAGTTCGGCTGCGGATAATTGGGGTCGGTATAGGTTGGATCCCAAAGCACGCGCGTGGAATTCAAGCGGACAATCTGCTCCTGCGTGTCGCCCGCGGTGGTGAGACCCACGCCGCTTCCATTGTAGGTTCCGGCAAAATACGTGTGCATGTCGAGATAGTCAAGCAGGCGCGCGCCGTAAGTTGCCGAAGCCGTTTTGAATTGCTGCAGATAGTACTCGATGAACGGCACCCCGCCGTGGGCCGTGCGGTCGCTGGGATTTTGCCAGGGTTGATAGCAGGGTCCGGTGCCCCAACCTTGTTCAATGTCCTTCTTCGAATAGAAATAATTCCACCAGTAATCCACCACCGGGCCGCTCACCTCGGCAGTGGCGTCGGCGGTTTTCACGGCCTCGGCCACTGCGATGCCGTTGTTGGTCACCTCATCGTAAGTCGAAGGGCTGGGATGAACGTCGCGGTGCACCGCGTCCCACCAGGCCGGTTCATTGTCAAGATCGTAGATAGCCACACCGCCGTTGGCGGCGGTGCCGAACTTTCCAACCAAGTAGCTCACCCATCCCTGCGCCCATGTAGCGGTGTTAACGGTTTCGCAGCATACCGTTGGATCGTTGCCGGTGATGTTGCAACCGCCTGCGCTGGTGCAGCCGCTCACCCCGTCGGGATACATGCCGTCGCCGCAGCCCGAGTTGTAGGGGTCATACGCGACCTGGTTGGGATAGGTGGAGCTGGGGAAGCTGCACCCGGTACCGCTCTTGGCCACCCAACCCATCACCTGCACGGTGCCCAGTGTCTTTGCTCCCACTGCTTCATCGCTCTCCACCTGGACATTGAAGGCGCTGTTGGCCTCTGTACCGCCTCCCTGAACGCCATTCTCGAAGTACCAGTCGCTGGCGGCGTTGCTTACATCAAGTTGGTAGTTGTATCGCGTAGTCGCGTCGCCACCCCAACGGTCAACGGGCAGATTGACGGCCTTTTTGACCGACTGTGAGATCGAGTATGCATTCATGCCGTAGATGTCGGGGCTGATGGCGTGCGTCTGGTTGCCCACATCAACTGTCAGCGCAGGTCCGGTAGCGCTGGCCGGCTGGTTCAGTGCGAAGGTTACACTGCCGCTCACTGAAGGCATGGCGACGCTGGTTGCAGTAACCGTGACCGTAGCGGGAGCCGGAAATGGCGTGTTGTATAGGCCGGTTGAACTGATGTCGCCGGGACTCAGGCTGCTCCCGGATGGCGCCGCAACCGACCACGTAACTGCGGTACTGGTGGTTCCAAAGCCGCTCGCGGTTGCCGTGAACTGCTGCTGCGTTCCGATAGTCACCGAACCCGATGGCGTGACCGTGATGATTGGCCCCGCCGGCTCGGCCTGGACGGATACGGTTTTAGTAACAGTCGTTCCGGTGAGGCCGGTGACCGTGAGAGTGTAAACGGTCGTGGCATTACTCGGCGGCGTGACCGCAACCGCCGTTCCACTGGTCACAGAGACGTTGCCTGGCGTCACCACGCCGGTGCCGTTGGAAAAATAAGCAGTAAGGAAGGTGCCGGAGCCGTTGGTTACCGTAGCCGGATTGGCGATAAAGCTCGTGATGACCGGCGCACCCTCGGCCTGGACAGAAACCGTCTGAGAAACGGTCGCTCCGGTGGTTCCGGTGACTGTAAGAGTGTAAACAGTGGTGGCGTCGCTCGGCGGCGTCACCATGACCGACGCTCCGTTTGTTACAACGAGATTGCCCGGCGTGATGACCCCGGTGCCATTGGAGAAAACCGCAGTGAGCTGGGTGCTGGTGCCGTCGATTACCTTAGCCGGAATGGCCGTAAAGCTTGTGATTACAGGCGCGGCTACGGCCTGGACCGACACGGTTTGAGAAGCAGTCGCTCCGGTTCCGGTGACCGTGAGAGTGTAGACGGTCGTGGCGTCGCTCGGCGGCGTTACGCTGACAGCTACTCCGCTCGTCACAGCGACGTTACCCGGCGAAATGACCCCGGTGCCGTTTGCAAAAACCGCAGTAAGCTGGGTGCTGGCGCCGTCGATTACCGTAGCCGGATTGGCAGTAAAGCTGGTGATGACCGGCGCAGCCACGGCCTGGATTGAAACTGTCTGAGTGGCGGTCGTTCCGCTCGTGCCGGTCACCGTGAGAGTGTACACAGTCGTGGCGTTGCTCGGCGGCGTTAC
>DATJSB010000317.1:0-12559 GCA_035504315.1 Occallatibacter sp. | reverse complement strand
CACCTGTTCCGCCCAGACCCGCCTCGTCCTCATTGACGAAGACGGCTCCGGCCCCGGCGGCTCGAACCAGATGGCAATCCTCACCCTCCTGCAGGCACCGAATGTGAAGGTGCTGGGCATAACCATGGTGACCGGCAACGCGTGGTGCGACGAAGAGACGCTGCACACGCTGCGCATGCTCGAGCTGACCGGTCATACCGATGTGCCGGTGGCGAAGGGCGCGGTTTTCCCGCTGGTGCGCGATGAACTGGAGACACGCATCGAGTCGGCGATCTACGGCAAAGTGACGTGGCTGGGCGCGTGGGGCGCGGGACCGGCCACGCTGGTCGAAAACAAGAACGGCACGGTCACGCCGGAGATGACTGCCGATCTGAAAGAGCACGGGCCATACGACATTCCGCCACTGCCTGAAGGCATGCCAACCATCAAGCCGATCGACGAAGACGCGGCCCATTTCCTCATCCGGCAGGTCCACGCGCATCCACACGAGGTAACAATTTACGCGGCCGGTCCGCTGACCAACATTGCGCTCGCTGTCTCCATCGACCCCGAATTTGCGGCGCTCACCAAGGGCATAGTGCTCATGGGCGGCAGCCTCAATCCGCAGACCGACGATCCGGAGTTCGCAACCGACCCGCGGCATGAGTTCAACTTCTGGTTCGACCCCGAGGCCACGCACATCGTGCTGCGTGCTGCATGGCCGCGCGTCGACGTGACTACTGTCGACGTCTCCATCAAGGCCCCTTTCACCCAGGCAATGGTGGATGAGATCTCCAAGTCGAAATCCCCGGCCGCGCGCTACATTGCAGCATGGAGCCAGAACCGTTACTACATGTGGGACGAGCTCGCCGCCTGTGCCTGGCTCGATCCCTCGCTGATCACCCACGAAAGGCAGCTCTACATGGACATCGACCTGAGCCACGGGCCCAGTTACGGCGATACGCTCACCTGGACTGAAAAGCTGAAACCGGCGACCGGCGTGCGGCTGGTTCACGCGCAGACCGATGTCGATCTGGCGAAGTTTCAGAAGATGTTTGTGGAGCTGATGATCCGGTAGAAGCGAGCTGCAGCGAATGCAGAACCGCGGGCAGCAATAATTTACTGCGGCGCATCCAATTTTTCGCTGGCGTTTATTTTGGCTGTACTGCCCCGCCCCAAAACGGAATTGTTGCCTTATCACACCCGTGAAAGGAGATTTGCCATGCGCATTTCAGGCTCATCGGCACCTGCGGCGCGCGCGCTCGCGTTCGCCGCAGTTATTGCAGTCGCTCTCGCCGGCTGCGAATCGAAACAGAACAAGGCCCTGGACCAGGCGAAGAAACAGGCTGTGGCAACAGGAAAGGCGCAGCAGGTGGTAACGGTTGAGAAAGATGGAACCACGGTGACGACGGTGGTTCAACCACCGGCGTCCGGGCAGCAGAACGAGGCAGTAACAACCACTACGACGCCTCCAACACCGGGCCAGCCGAAGCCCGCGCCCTCGGGTCCGACGGTTGAGGCAGTTCCGCCTCCGCCACCGCCGCCGCAACCTGTCAACGTCACGATTCCCGCAGGCACAGAGCTGGCGATTCGAATCGATCGGCGCATCAGCGTGAAGACCAGCCACGCAGGCGATACTTTTACCGGCGAAGTCCAGGCGCCGGTGATGGCCAGTGACGGCAGCGCTGTGATACCGAAAGGCGCAGACGTGAACGGCGTAGTGGCCGAGTCGCATCGCGGCGGTCACTTCAAAGGGCGCTCGGTGCTTGAATTGCGCCTGACTTCGCTGGTTGTAAACGGGACTACCTATCCGCTCGAAACCGCCGATCTTGAGAGGACGAAGAAGGGTAAGGGCAAGCGTTCTGGAGCGATGATCGGTGGCGGAGCCGGTTTGGCCATGCTGGTGGGCGGCGTTGCCACAGGTGGTGTGGGACTTCTGGTAGGCGGCCTGGTCGGCGGCGGGGCGGGAACCGCTGCGGCGGGCCTCACCGACAACCGCGCACTCGATATTCCGGCGGAGAGTGTCGTTAACTTCAAGCTGGCCGACGACCTGATCATTCAGGAGCCGGCGCAGCAGTGAGGGAGTGCGAGTGTGAGTGTGAAAGGCTGAAGGCCGCGCGCTGCGCGGCCTTCATTGTCTTTGGCTGACTTGCTAGCTTGCTGGCTTGCTGCCCTACGCGTTCAGCACATCCTGCAGCTTGTTGATCATGCGGTGCAGGTCCTTGTCGGTGCGGCGCTGCTCGTCGATCTTGCCGATGGAGTGCATCACCGTGGTGTGGTGCTTGTTGCCGAACTGGCGGCCGATCTCGGGCAGGCTGGCTTCGGTCATCTGCTTGGCCAGGTACATGGCAATCTGGCGCGGCACCACCACGTTGCGCGAGTTGTTCTTCTGCTTCAGGTCGCTTACCCTCATGCCGAACTGCTCAGCGACGGCACGCTGAATAGCTTCGATAGTGACCTTGCGCACCTGCATGTCGATGAACTGCTTGAGGCATTGTTGGGTCGTAACCAGCGTGATCTCCATGCGGTTGAGCTGGCACCATGCAATCAGCCTCACCAGCGCGCCCTCAAGCTCGCGCACGTTGGTGCGAACGTTTGAAGCGATAAAGAGCGCAACGTCTGTCGGCAACTGCACCTGCTCGCTCTCAGCCTTCTTTTGGAGGATGGCAACCTTGGTTTCGAGGTCAGGCGGCTGAATGTCGGCGATCAGGCCCCACTCGAAACGCGAGCGCAGCCGCTCCTCGATCTCGGTCAACTCCTTGGGCGGGCGGTCGGAAGCGATGACCACCTGTTTCATGCTCTCGTGCAGAGCGTTGAAAGTGTGGAAGAACTCTTCCTGCGTGCGCTCTTTCTGCGAGATGAACTGAATGTCGTCGATCAGCAGCACATCCACGGTGCGGAAACGATCGCGGAAGCTGGTCATGCGATCGTTGCGGATGGAGTTGATCATCTCGTTGGTAAACTTCTCGGCCGAAACGTAGCAGATGCTGGAGGTCGGCTGGCGGCGCTTGACCTCATGACCGATGGCGTGCATCAAGTGGGTCTTGCCCATACCCACACCGCCATAGAGGAAGAGCGGATTGTAGGCGCGCGAGGGGCGCTCAGCCACAGCCAGAGCGGCGGCGCGCGCAAACTGGTTGCCATTACCGATGACAAACGCGTCGAAGGTGTAGCGCTGGTTTAGCTGGGCGGCAGTGGACCAATCAAAGCGCGCCTGCTCAGGCAGGCGAGATTGCGGAGCCTGCGGAGGAGCAGTGGGCGCATGCGCGGGCAGCGGCGGAAAGCCGCCATCCTTGCGCTGCGGAGGAATCGAAGGATCCTCCTCAGCGGTGACAAAGCTCACGTCGTCGAACTCCAGGGATTGCAGATCGATTGCTTCCTGAATCAGGTCGCCGTATTTCTCGCCGATGTGCTGGAACTCAGGCGAAGGCACGCGCACATAAAGGGTGCGGCCTGCAGTGTGACTGAAACGGGTGGGCTTGAGCCAGGTTTCAAAGGACTGGCGAATCACTTTCTTTTCCAGTGCCGAAAGAATCTGAAGCCACGGGTTGAGGGGCGGCGGGGCGGATGAAGCTGCAAATGCCATTGTACGTATCCTTGCCGATGCACGCTCAAGCGTGTCCGGCTGTTTATAATCGGCTTTTCAGGCAACGGCTCTCTCTTGGCGCAGAGCCTGAGGCTTGCTGCGCAATTGTGTTAACCGACAACCTGTGTGCCGCTGGTCTGCCCCTGAAGATCGACTCTTGGGGCTTGGGTAAACCGTCCAGTGAGGACGTTCGAATTTTCTTGAACGTTGCCGATGTTAGCGCACATGCGTCGGTCGTTGCAATCCCTGTTTTAAATAACTTTTTTACATTAATTTTTGGTTGCACCAAGGATGGTGAAACTTGGCGCATTGATTACCAGAGTTTTGCTGGCGACACTCAAACAGAGGCGCTCCAATCTTTTCAAATTGTGATATGCAAGGCTGATTTTGGTAACACAACGGCGTCTCCCAGGTAACTCGGACAGCGATCTCTTTGCTGCTTCGATGCCGTGTAGCAGGCCATCGAGTTGCCAGGAAGCAAAGAAATTTGTTCCCGGCATGGAAATTTGTTCCCGACATGGAGGACCGCGTGCTGAGTCTGGATTTGAAGTGCTTCCTAAGGTATACTCAGAAATGCTGTCAAAGCCAAGATTTTACTGAAGGAAACAGGAGCGCAATCCATGCCGAAGCGCACATTTCAACCCAACCGCAACCGCCGTGTCAAGAAGCACGGGTTCAGGTCGCGCATGAAGACCAAGTCGGGCGCAGCCGTGCTGAGTCGGCGCCGCGCGGCGGGCCGCAAGCGCGTTTCAGTCAGCGCCGGCTATCGCGATTAAGCGCATTGGAACGCGCGTTCTGCCCGCAGCAACCGGTGGTCCGGAGATCAGGCGCGAGACTTCCCGGATCCGGTACTTCCTCGATGAGCACCAAGTCCAACTCAACTGCTCGCCAATCGATGGCCGGGAATCGTTTGCGCAAGCACTCTGATTTTCAAAGCGCGTATGCGGCAGCTCGCAAACGGCAGTCGGCTTCAATGAGCTGGTTCCTGGCTCCCCAGGCGACAGAAGAGGGCGTAAAAGGCTATGCGGCGCCGCGTGTGGGCCTGACGGCGGGCAAGGTGCTGGGAAAGGCCCACGAGCGCAACCGCATCAAGCGTCGCATGCGCGAGGCTCTGCGCCGTCACATCGGCCTCATGCCGGCCGGATACGACCTTATCCTTCATCCCCGGCGTCTTGTCCTCAGCATGGAATTCGCGAAACTTGAAGCTGAGGTCATGCGTATCCTTGAACAGGCTGCCGCCGAAGCGGCACGCGCAACGGCGCAAATTGAGGGCGCGCCCCGCGCAGCCCGACTGCCATGACGCGCATTCTGTTAGCACTTCTCGCTATCTATCGCCGCTTGATTTCGCCGGCGCTCCACGCCATCAATCCGGGCGGATGCAAATTTGTTCCTACCTGCTCTGAATACGCTCAGGTCGCAATCGCCGTTCATGGTCCACTCCGTGGCAGCGCCCTGGCGGCCTGGCGGCTCTTGCGCTGCCACCCGTTTACGCGCGGAGGATTCGATCCGGTACCGGCGGCGAAAAAGACCGACGGCTTTGCCCAGCCCGCAAACGCATCATCTCCAGCCTGCTCCACCGGAAGTTCACTTCCCCCCGAGCCGTTAAAATAGAAAGAGCGGCCGCTTGGCGCGCCGATGACAGGAAACATCCTTTGCCCGAAATCCAGAATCCCAATCTACAATCGCAGGGCCACGGCGGTGGGGGCGGCGGCGATATCCGCGGCACAATCTTTTTCATGTTGCTGGTTTTTACCGCCGTTATCGGCTACCAGTACTTCTTTGCCAAACCCAAGCCCGAAGGGCCCGCGACGCAGACCCAGACAGCGCAAAGCGCCGCCCCTCAAACGCCGGCCGCGGCACCAACCTCAGCGCCCCCTGCTCAGGTTGCCACTTCTGTGGCTCCGCAAGCCCCGGCTCCGACAATTACGGCAGCCGGCGAATCTGAGGTCACGGTCGAAAACGAACTCTACAAGATCGTGCTCACCAATCGCGGCGCGCAGGTTAAGCACTGGTACCTGAAAAAATACTTCGACAGCTCGGGCAAGCCTCTCGACATGGTGCAGCCCCAGGCGGCGGCCCGCTTCGGACTTCCGTTGTCGCTCTTCACCTATCCCGATTCGCCGGTGCCAATGAGCCAGTTGAATGAGGCGCTCTACCAAACGACGGTGAACGGCGAACCGATCGGCACAGGTTCGAACCTGGCTCTGGCTCCGGCAACCGTCGTGTACCACTACTCCCAGAACGGAATCGAGGTAGTGAAGAGCATCCACTTCGATACCAGTTACGTGGTGAATGTAAGCGCCGAGGTCAAGCGATACGGCACGCCGGTGCGGGCGCTGATTCAGTGGCCCGCAGGCCTGGGTGACATGGAAGAGTTCCGGCAGGTAGGTCTGCACACCTCGCAGATACGCACGCCGACTTTCTTCGCCTGGTCGCTCGACAACCATCAGGACTCGCTGGCAGCCTCGAAGGTGAGCGGGAATGCGACGCTCAATGCACCGTATCAATATGCGGCAATTTCCGATGTCTACTTTGCCGCCGCTTTCCTGCCCGATTCACCCGACGATACCACGGTAGTTACTCTGCACAACAGCGTCGAACTGCCCGTCGACCCGAGCGATCCCAACAGCAAGCAACAAACCGCCGATGTGCTGGGAGTAGCTATCGGCTCCATCGACGGAGTTACGCGAGCGCGGCTTTTCGCGGGCCCCAAAGCCTCGGAGATTCTGGGGTCGGTTCACGCCGTCGGCCCCAGCGGGCGCGCCGACGGCCCGTCGCTCGAATCGCTGATCCAGTTCGGATGGCTGACAGTGATTGCCAAGCCGCTCTACCTGGTGCTGCGCTTCAATGTGAATCACTTCGTCCCCAACTGGGGCTGGGCCATCATCATCTTCACCAGCGTTTTCACCCTGCTGATGATTCCTACCCGCATCATGATGACCAAGTCGCAGCTCAAGATGAAGCGCATCAAGCCCAAGGTCGACGCCATCCAGGCCCGCTTCAAGCACCTGAAGACGACCGATCCGCGGCGCGCCGAGATGAACACCGAGATGATGGCGCTTTACAAGCAGGAGGGCGTGAACATGTACGGCAGCTGCCTTCCGATGCTGGTGCAGATGCCGCTCTTCTTCGCCTATTTCCGCGTCCTGCAGAACGCAGTGGAGCTGCGCCAGGCGCACTGGTTCTGGCTTAAGGACCTGTCGCAGCCCGATCCGACGCACATTCTGCCGATCTTCATCATCATCACCATGTTCCTCACCCAGTTCATTACGCCTTCGCCGCAGATGGACCGCACGCAACAGATGATGATGGCCTTCATGATGCCGGTGATGTTCGGCTTCATTCTGTGGAACTATGCTTCGGGACTCGCGCTCTACTGGGGCACCAGCAACATTATTTACCTGACCACACAAATCGGCATCAATTACTCCAGCCTCGGGCATGAGCTGCGCGCCTCTGCCGGGCGCGGCAAGCGGCCCGGCGGCACAACCCGCAGGTAGCAGAAAAGCAGTTATCTGCCGTCAGCTTTCAGCGAGTACATGCCCAGGCAGGCTTGTACCCAAAGCACGCAAAAGCCAAAAGCTGAGAGTATACAACCGATAGCTGCTGGTCGAATTCGCTGCACCGCAACCGTTTGGTGTATCGTCCAAGACGTATGCTGAACTCAGCTCAAACTGCTCCTCATCCTGCGCCCGAAGCTGAAGAGATCTACCGCCGCTGGATTGCATTCCTCGACGAGGAGTTCACCCGCCATAAGTCTCCGGCCCGCCGCGCCGAGATCGTTCGCGATCAGCTTTACCAGCTTTACCTGGGGCGACCGCACGGGGGCAAGCTGAACCTCACGCTTACTTCTGAGCTGCCCGGCAACGTGGTCAGCCTGGCGCTCGACCCGGAGAATGTGACCATCGAGGCCGAACACTACGCCGATGCTGACCGGCTGAGGGTTGCAGAACGCAAACCCCTGCTCTGGTTCTGGCAAATGTTCGACCGCTCGCCCGTGGGCCTGAACCATTGGTTGGGTGTGCGCTTCCGCTGCATGCTGGGCCGGCACATCTTTGCCAGGATGGGTTCCGGTGTGCGCATCTATCACGGCGTGGATTTGACCTACGGCTACAATCTCTCCATCGGAGATGGCGTCACCATCCATCAGCGCGCACTGTTAAATGATCGCGGCGGGATCACGATCGGCAACAATGTAGTGATCGGATCGTTTTCGCGGATCTTTTCGCACTCCCACGACACCCACGACTTCGACAAGGTCAGGATGAGGCCCACCACCATCGGCGACGGCGCGCGCATCGCCACTCACGCCATCGTGCTTGCCGGACAGAACGTTCCTGCAGGAGCGTCGGTGGGGACTTTCCCGGAAGAAGAGAACTAGCGCCGGCTGCACTCTACTCGGGAGTTTTCACAACTCCGCCGTGAATCACAAAGCGGGAGAGATATTCGTGTAATTGCTGGCGATGCTGGTCGCGGTAAGCTGGATAGTCCTGGGCAATTCCCTGATCGGCGGCGTTGATCAGAATCCAGCAATCGAGCATTCCGGCATCATAGAGATCGAGAAGGTTGCGCAGGCTCTCGTCGAGCTTGTTGCGATCGATCTTCTTTTCTTCGAGTGTTGAAGCCACAACGCTCAAAGCGGCGTCTTCTTCCTTGAACGAGTGCCGGTATTCCTTCTCATTGGGGAACTCTTTTTTGAACGTGTCGCCCTGATAGGTCGCCCGCACCATCGAATACATCATCCACGCAAATCCGCCCGGATTCTTATTTTCATCGGTCGCGGCGATATCGATTGTGATGTTGGTGGTGTTTGGATTCTTGGCATCGACCTGCGGCGCTGCCGGCCGCTCGATCTTCGGCGCCAGGATGACAGCGCGTTCGATCTGCGCCCATTGCTCAATTCCCTGCCAGGCAAACCGGCTGTAAGGTTCGGCCACAATCGCGTCGATGAATTTTTCGCGCGCGGCCTCGGGATCGTTGCCGAACTTCAGGATCGCGTCGCCCCAGTAGCGATACGCCGTCTCGCGGTTGGGTTTGATCTCGATGGCCCGCTGAAACCAGTGCGCAGCCGTCGGCAGGTCGCGCTGGGTATAAGCCGTGTCGCCGGCAAACAGAGCTGCTTCGTAAAGATTCGGATCGGCCTCGGCCGCGGCGACATACTTCGTCATCGCGGTTTGAAAATCGCCCGCGTCGAAGGCCTTCTCGCCCTCTTGCAAAAACGCGCTGCCGGGACTCCCCGGCGCCATTTCGTTCGAGGCGTTCGGATCGAGATTGGCCATGTCAAGGATGTAGTTGGCCTTGTCGCCCAATTGAACGGCGCGCCTGGCGGCGTCGCGTTCCCGGGTTCGCAGAGCCTTTAACTGCGCCGGATCGTTGGTCTGCATCGCCGCCGCGCCCAGGCAGCCGGCCAGCCGCTCCTGGTAAAGCATCTCGTTGGGATAGGCTTTGGCAAGGTCATCGTAGAGCGGCAATGCTTCAAGCCGCTTGCCCGCTTGAAAGAGCTGGTTTGCCTGCGCTGCCTTCTGATCCTCGGCCCAGCTCACGGCGGCAAAACAAAGGACAATGAATGCAATCCATTTGCGCATGATTCGCCCCCTCCGCATACAGATACTGGAGTGTTTACCTGATTAGACCTCCGTTTTGCGGCATTTGTTCCCGCGCCGAAAAATAAACCTGCAACCGTACGTGCTAACCTGAGTTTTCCAAGGTCGCGGGGAACCGGATTGTCTTCAAGCGTCATTGCCGTCAAGATTTTCGAGTTTGTCATACTGCTGTTTTCGCTCAGTTTTCATGAGTGCGCGCATGCCTGGGTAGCTTCGCGCCTGGGCGACCATACGGCCCGCATGCAGGGCCGCGTTACCCTCAACCCCATCCCGCACATCGACCCTCTGGGCACCCTTATCTTTCCTGCCCTGGTCATCTTCGGCCCGCTCGTCGGCCTCAAGTTTCCGTTTCTGCTCATCGGATGGGCCAAGCCCACTCCGGTTATCACCCGCAATCTCAAAAAGATTGTTCGCGACGACAACCTCATCACGGTCGCCGGCCCGGCCTCAAACTTGTTCCTCGCGCTGGTCGCCTTCCTCGGCCTCATCATCGCCGCCATCGCTGTTCCCGGCGGCCGCGGCCTGTTACGCGGCACCCTGGCTGGCGGACTCATGATCAACGGCCCCTCTGAGCTGCAGGCCCTGGTCGTGCTCGCTCTCATCACGATCGAGATCAACATCACGCTGCTGTTCTTCAACCTGCTGCCCATCCCTCCGCTCGACGGCAGCCACCTGGTCAGAAACATGCTTCCCTATAACGCCGTTCAGAAGTACGACCGGATCGGCGGATGGATGAGCTGGGTGCTCATGATCGTCCTGGGCGGCGTGGTGCTCGGAATCGTCGTCAATCCGGTCATCGAACTGGCGTCGTGGGCCCTTTCGAGCATTTGATTCACACCTGTCCATCGCTCCTGCACCTTTACAATGGTGAGAGCCTTTAACCGGAGACCGATCAATCTTCCGGTGGGTCTTTCTTTTTTCCCGGAACTGATTGAACGATGCCTGACAACGCAAATACAACCCTCCGCCCAAGCGTGCTTAGCGGCATGCGCCCCACCGGCAAACTGCACCTGGGCAACTACATGGGTGCGCTGGCCAACTGGGTCAAGCTGCAAAATGACGAGACCGCCAACTACGAGTGCTACTTCTTCATCGCCGACGTGCACGCTTTGACCACCGACTACGCCGACACCTCCAAGCTTGCGGAAAACGTGAAAGAGGTGGCCTACGACTTTCTGGCCGCGGGGCTCGACCCCAAGCGCAGCACTATCTTCATTCAGAGTCACGTGGCGCAGCACTTCGAGCTTCCCATGTACCTGGGCATGATTACGCCGCTCGGGTGGCTCGAGCGCGTGCCCAGCTACAAGGAAATGCAGGAAAATCTCTCCAACAAGGACCTGACCACCTACGGTTTTCTCGGCTACCCGGTCCTGATGGCATCGGACATTCTGCTTTATCAGGCGGATTTTGTGCCTGTCGGACAAGACCAGCAGGCACACGTGGAGCTCACGCGAGAAGTTGCGCGGCGGTTCAACTTCTTCTACAAGCTGGACGGGCAGGAAGTGCTTCCCGAGCCCGACGTTCTCCTGACCCCCTCGCCCAAACTTCCCGGCACCGACGGCCGCAAGATGTCGAAGAGCTACGGGAATACGATCCTGCTCTCCGATCCTGAGCCCGAGGTGCGGCAGAAGCTGAAGACCATGGTCACGGATCCCGCGCGCATACGCCGCAAGGACCCGGGAGATCCCGACAAGTGCCCGGTGGGCGACCTGCACAAGGTGTTTTCGACGCCGGAGACAATGGCCAAGGTCTACGAGGGCTGCCGTTCGGCGGGCATTGGCTGCATCGAATGCAAAAGCTGGGCCGCGGATGCGCTCGTCCAAATTCTTAACCCGATTCAGGATCGCCGCGCCCGACTCGGCGAAGAAGAGGTTAGGGCTATTCTTAAGGATGGAAGCGCCCGCGCGGCCAAGCGTGCCGAGCGGACTATGGTTGAAGTGCGCGCTGCAATGCGGATGTCTTAGCATCTGGCGGTACGCTCGAGCTTTGAAAGGGAACGGATTTACAGGTTGCGGAATGACCCGACCGATGCCGCTGTTTTGAAAGGGCACGGATTTATCCGTGCCAATAAGGCCCATACAATGAGTCGGGGTTTTAACCCCTGAGGGATGGTTTTTAGAAAGCAACATTCATTCGAAATTTCTTAATGCACGCTGGCCTGCATCGCGTATGCATCCAGATTGGCCGAAGCGGATCTAAGCACCGAAGACACCAAAAGGAATAAGCATCGTTGACCGACAGTATCACCAATCCTGAGCAGCCCGAATCCGAGCCCGAGTCGCCAGCCCCGGCCGAAACCGCCCCAGCTCGTCAACTTTCGCTGTTGCCGGTTCCCGAGCCCACCCGCGAGCAGAAGGCCGCGCAACGGGTTGCGGCCGCGCTCAAGGCCCGCAGCGAAGAGGCCGAACAGTCGCCGTTTTCGGTGATCGTGAGCCAGATCTACGACGGCCCCCTCGATCTGCTCCTCGATCTGATTCGCAAGCAGGACATCGATATCTACGACATCCCGATTGCCAGGATCACCGCGCAGTTTCTCGCCTACGTTGAGAACCTGAAGGCCGGCGACGTGGACGTTGCCGGGGAGTTCATCTATACGGCGTCGCTGCTCATCCATATCAAGAGCAAAATGCTGCTGCCGCGGACGCCTGCCGGTCCTGACGATGCCGTTGAGGACCCGCGCCGTGAGCTGGTGGAGAGGCTGCTGGAGCACGAGCGATTCAAGAGCGCCGCGCAAATGCTGCAGCAGAAACAGATGCTTGAAGCGGCAAGCTGGACCAACCCCGGAATGCGCGACTTTAAAGAAGATGCAGCCGCGGAGCCTGAGATCGCCGCCGACACTGTCGATCTGGTTCGCGTCTTTCGCGACATCCTTGACCGCGCCCGAAACCGGCCGGTGCTCGATGTGCAGGATGACTCGGTCACCGTGGGGCAGATGATCCAGTTCCTCACCCGGCGGCTGACGATGGAAGACAAGCCGGTTGCACTGCGCAAACTACTCAGTCATACGCGTTCGGAACGCACGCTGATCGCCATGTTCCTGGCGCTGCTTGAGCTGGTCAGGTTGCAGGCGATTCTGCTCCGCCAGGACCGCCAGTTCAGCGAGATCTTCATCAAAAAGCACTCGGGCTTTGAAGCGGCGATGAACGAGGGCCTGTCCAACGCGCAGGACGACTGGCGATGACGGCACGGACCGAACTTCGACTAGTTGACATTCCATTAATAATTATCTAAACCATATATTATAAAGCACTTACCATCGAATACCAGCCTCGTACGCGGCTCACTGAGCGGTCCAATTCCACCATATGGCTCGATTTTTCATCGTCCTTTAACAGGCGGTGTAGAATCAGTTGTAGCTCAATCACACATTTCATCGGTCGTGAAAGTGCTA
>DATJSB010000316.1:0-21776 GCA_035504315.1 Occallatibacter sp. | reverse complement strand
AAGTGGCTCACCCACGCCTGGATGGACACGCCCTGCGCCATCATCTTGGCGGCGATCTGATCGACCACGAGCGGCTTGCCTTCCACCTTGTCGCGCATGGTATTGAAGAGCTGCCTGGTCTGGCGGTTCTTGACGAGCTCGACGCCGAAGAAGAGGCCGAGGCCGCGCACGTCGCCGACGGAGGGATGTTTTGCTTTGAGCGCTTCGAGTTTCTGGCGGACGTAAGGCTCGAGCTGGGCGGCGCGCTCGACCAGCTTGAGGCGCTGCATTTCCTCAATGGTTGCGACGGCGGGGCCGAGAGTGAGCGGATGCGCCTCGTAGGTGTGACCGTGAGAGAAGTAGTGGTCCTCGAAGTAAGCGGCGATGGCAGCGGTGGTGGCGCACAGGCCCAGCGGCACGTAGGCCGAGGTGATGCCCTTGGCCGTGACCAGGATGTCGGGCTTGACGTTCCAGTGGTCGACGGCGAACCACTTGCCAGTGCGGCCCCATCCGGCCATGACTTCGTCGGCGATCATGAGCACGCCGTGACGGTCGCAGATTTCGCGCAGGCGGGGGAAGTATTCGGGCGGCGGCACAAGGACGCCATTGGTGCCGACGACGGGCTCGAGGATGATGGCGGCGACGTCGCTTTCGTTGCGAATCATGTGTTCGATATAGTCGGCGCAGGCGATGTTGCACGCGGGGTAAGTGTGCTTGATGGGGCAGTCGTAGCAGTTGGTCTCGGGCGCGAAGACCACGTTGGCGATTTTGCCGGCCGGTTCCATGGCCCAGCGGCGGGGATCTCCGGTGGCGGCGATGGAGCCCGCGGTCGATCCGTGATAGGAGCGGTAGCGCGAGATGATTTTGTTTTTGCCGGTAACCATGCGGGCGATCTTGAAGGCCGCTTCGTTGGCCTCGGTGCCGCTGGTGGCGAAGAAGAACTTTTCTATCCCCTTGGGAAGAACTTCCAGCAACTTCGAGCTGAGGCGGGCGCGCGCCGCGGTGGCGTAGCCGGGCGCGACGTAACACAGCTCGCGGGCCTGCTCGGCGATGGCTTCGACGACGCGGGGATTTTTATGGCCGAGATTGACGCACATGAGCTGCGAGCTGAAGTCGAGGTAGCGCTTGCCGGCGCCGTCGATGAACCAGCAGCCCTCAGCGTCGACGATGGGCAGAGGTTTCCAGGTCTTCTGGAAGCGCCAGGTGCCGTAGTTGGTTTCGCGCGTAATTGCGGAGATCTGTTCTGAAGTCAGCGGGTCGGTCAGGGAAGAATTGCTCATCGCGGCGGCCTCCTTAGAGAAGACAATCTTCAACAGGATAATGGCTAGCGGTGCGCGTGACTACACAATATGAAGCTGAGAAGCCCCGAGCTGTGCGGTTATAAACGAGGCCGCGCGGATCACGGGGCAGTGCAGCCGGATGTTATAGTTTGTGTGACTCAATCAAGCCGAGGGCAGTGCTGGCGCAGCCGCTTGCGAAGTTCAATGCAGGTAAGGGGTTTTGCTCGCGAATGACGGGTATACGACATGTCGATCTGACCGAGACCCAGGTTGCCTCGAGCGAGACCGCGCGCCGAATCAATCGCGATATTATTCTCGAACTGATCCGCGAAAACCAGCCGACTTCGCGAATCGAGCTGTCGCGGGCATCGGGTCTGCAGAAGAGCACGGTCTCGCAGATCGTTGAGCAGCTAATCAGCGAAAACTGGGTGGTTGAGAGAGCGGTGGGCGCAACGCCGCGGGGGCGCCGACCGACTCTGCTGGGCCTGAACGAGCATATCGTCGCTATTGCCGTCGATGTACATCCCAGGATGGCGATCGTGGCGGTAGTGGATTTGAACGGGCGGCTGCTGTCGCAAAGCAAAGTGCCGGTGACGTCGGAGCCTGCAGCATCGACCAGGCTGATTGTGGATTGCATCAGGCGATTCAAGGCGTTCTTCACCGACCGGGCGATCGAGGGCATCGGGGTGAGCTTGCCTGGGCGGGTTGATCCGGAATCGCAGCGCCTCACATTCGCTCCCAATCTGCGCTGGCCTGATTTTGACTTGAAGGGAGCGATAGAAGGGGAGTTTGGGCTGCAGGTGAGTATGGAGAATGCGGCAACGGCGTGCCTGCTGGCCGAGCTTACCTTTGGCCGCATGGACGGCATTCGCGACATCGCGCTGGTAACGATATCAGAAGGAATCGGAGCCGGTGTGTTCGCGGATGGAAGAATCATCTCAGGGGCTCACGGGATGGCGGGCGAATTCGGCCACATTCCGCTCGATCCTGAAGGGCCGCGCTGCGGGTGCGGCCGCAAGGGCTGCTGGGAGATGTATGCATCGTGCCGTGCCGCTGTCGGCTATTATCGCAAGCGGCGCGCGGGGAACAAGGATGTAAGCTTCCAAGAGCTGCTGAACCTTGCCGAGGAGGGATCGAAAGACGCGCAGGAGGCGCTGGAACAGCAGGCTCTTTACATTGGGCGCGGACTGCGCATCGTGATTGCCAGCCTTTCGCCGGCCCTGATCCTGATTGCGGGCGAGATAACTTCGGCGTGGCATCGATTCGAGGGGATCATCGCGAAGGAAGTGAAGTCATATGTGCTGGCTGGAACGCCACCTAGAATCATTCCCACGCACGAGGGAGAGATGGCGCGGCTCAGGGGCGCGGCGGCACTTGTGTTTCAGCGCCAGATTGCGCGCCCGCACAGCGCAGGCGACGCAGGTTCACGGCAGGCTTGAGCCGGCCGCCGCCGATGCGCGGTCGACCGGTTGGCGCATGACGGTCGCAACCAGATCGCCGAGTTGCTTCGCTGTGAATTGATTCCCTTCAAGGTTTGCCGCCAGCTTGCCTTCGCGATCAATGACAACGGTGTGGAAGGCGTGGGTGAGGAAACCTTCGTCGCTCCAGAAACCCATTCCGAATAACTCCGCAATATTGCGAACGTCGTCAAGATTGCCGGTCAAAAAGCGCCAAGCCCTGGGATCGGCTTTCCATGTGTCGGCAAAGCGGGCCAAAGCTTTGCCTTGATCGTTATCGGGATCGATCACGATGGTTATAAGGATGAGATTGCCGGCAACCTGGGAGCGAAATCGCCTTTCGAGAATGGAGAGATTGTTTGACAGTCGGAAGCAGTAATTCGGATTGGGACAGCGCGAGTAGGCAAAGGTAAGCGCCACGACTTTGCCTTTGAACTGCGAGAGATGGGTTGTTTCGTTGGCCTGATCGGTGAGCGTAAAGTCGGGGACTGGCTGGCCGACCTGGACAATCTTCGCAGCGGCCGTGGGATCCATGGCCTGGTGGAGAAATGTGAGACGTCCGGCTTCAGTGGGTTCGGCCTCGTGATTTGTGACTTCGACGACCTGCAAATGCTCGGCATAAGCCGCGGCCTTTGTCTCCACCATGTCGAAACGCACTGTGGCGCCGGGTACAAGAGATTTGAAATCCGCTTGGCCGCGAACGGTGAATGGCATCACCATGGCGTCCATGTAGCCGGGGATGGCATCGCAGGAAACGACGATCGACTGGTGCGAGGGGTTCACCTCAAGCAGGATTCCCTGTGCAGAGTGTTGCTTCGTGGCCCAGGCTTGCGCGGCCAGAAGGAAACAGGCACTCGCCAGGAAGATGCGTTTCATCGAAGTCCTTCACATGCTGAAAGGTGCCGGGAACGCGGATTCGGATGCGGAGGTTTGTTTGCTGAACCAGACCTGCGCCGCTTGCATTGTAGCAAGATCGAACCGCAATATTGAATCGGATTTATCGGGTTATTGTGCAAGCGCCGCCGCGGCGGGTGAGCCAGGCTTGGGATAGTCGAATGGCTTGAATTCGCGGCGCGTGTATTCAGTTGCAAATTCCCTGATTTGAATGAACTGGTTGACTGGTACGCCAGTGAAATGCTGGCGGGTTTTCGAGGTGGGCCACCAGATATCGAGAGTCACATTGTGCGCGTCGGGTCCGAGGCCGATGTTCTGTTCGACCGGATTGCCGCCAAAGGAGCTGGTCTGACCGACAGTGCGGTAAATTGATCGCTGCGGCGAGTTCCCGTCCTGCACGGTAACGTGGATTTGAGCGCCCAGCGCTTCGCGATTTGTCTTCACACCGATGAGGCGGACATTCAGCCAGTTGTTGCGGTTGGTGGGACTCTCGAAGACTCGCATCGTATGCCTGTCACCCGGTACTGCGCCGCCGATCACCGCTACGATGTCTTCTCTGCCGTGCCGCGTCAGATCAGCAAACGCGATGCCATGTCCCTTATGGAGCTCGCCCGTGCCTGAAGACTGGGTGATGTCGACGAACGACTTGCCCTGGTCATTGCGCAGCAATACATGAGGAAACATCGAGGTGTACGAAGGCGCGCCCATGCCGAGGTAGAAATCGAGGAAACCGTCGTTGTCGATGTCGCCGAAGTTCGCTCCCATGGGCATGTAGACCTTGTCGAGGCCGACCTGATCTGTCACGTCTTCAAAGGTGCCGTCGTGCCGATTGCGGTAAAGCCTCATTGTCTCGGCATTGCGCGGACCACCAACGTAGGTCTTCACAGATTCATCCACCGAGGGCAGGAAATTGTCGACCAGGAGGTCGGGCCAGCCATCGTTGTCGTAGTCGAAGAACCAGGTGGCAAAGCTGTAGGACGGCGCCTGCACACCGGCCTCTTTTCCCACCTCGGTGAAGGTCAGATTGCCGTTGTTGTGATAAAGGAAATTTACTCCACCTTCGTTGGCAACATAGAAGTCCATGTAGCCGTCGCCGTCGTAGTCGGCTGCGGCTACACCCTTGGTGAAAGCAATCTGGTCGACTCCTGCCGCGTGCCCTATCTCCTCAAACGTGCCGTCACCTTTGTTGTGGAACAGTTTGGCTGGGCCATTCTCGTTACCGACGAAGAGATCGAGATAGCCGTCGTTGTCGATATCGGCCCATGCCGCAGTCTGACTTTGGACCAGCGTCGATCCGAGTCCACTTGCGTTGGTTACATCGGTGAACGTGCCATCGCAGTTGTTGCGCAGGAGCGACATGGGCTCGGGAAACTCCCAACCGCCGCGCAATATCAGAAAGTCCATGCAGCCGTCGTTGTTGTAGTCGGCCCCAACAATATTCAGGCCACCGACCTCGTTGAGCAGCCCGGCCTCTTTTGTTCGATCGGTAAAAGTACCGTCGCCATTGTTATGGAAGAAGTGGATGGGGTCGCACATGTCCACGCTTGAGACCATCACGTCAAGCAGCCCGTCGTTGTCGAAGTCATCGACAATCACGCCGCCCGCGCCGCGGAGAACGTTCAGTCCGGCCTGCGGAGCCACATCAACGAATCGCCCGATGTTCTGCTTCGATTGAAAATCCTCGACCGGAATCCGATACTGAACCGGTACACCGGAGGGATATTGGCCGAGCGTCATGTAGGCGAGATTCAGCAGCCAGCGAACCTCAAGATCGTTGGGCTG
Organism: Occallatibacter sp.; assembly: GCA_035504315.1. Lineage (GTDB taxonomy): Bacteria > Acidobacteriota > Terriglobia > Terriglobales > Acidobacteriaceae > Telmatobacter. The sequence continues at coordinate 16,384 of DATJSB010000316.1, read as the reverse complement.
CCGCTCAAGATATTTCTGAAAGTAGTCGATTGCGTGTTTGGAATCATCGGTTTTTTCGAAACTGGCATGCGGGTGCAGAGGCGGGAAGATGTCGAGATCGGTGTTATTACGATAAATGCCGTTTTCCATCTCCGACAGATGCAGGTAGCTTGCGCCGAGGCTTTCTTCGAGATTCGGAACAGATGCCGGCTCCGCGGTCTCCGCCAAGTCGTAAGCGGCCTTCCACTCGCGGATGGAGTCTTCCATCTCGCCGCTGAAGTCATAAAGTTGCGCGAGCGTGCTGTGCGCCAAGATCTGGTGGGATGGTGAAAGCTGTACTTCGCGGGAACTGTCGCCGGCAAGAGCCTGCTTGATCGTGCTTTCAGCTTCAGCAAGAGAGCTGGTGCGGACCTGGCACATTCCTTGTGGATCGTAACTATGCCAGCCGTGTTTCTTTGAGAACTCCTGATACGCCGCGTTCGCTTCGGTGATACCTGAAATGCTTGGGCCAATGCGGATGGCCCCAGTGGAAACAAGGGAAGAGATGCGCTTGGGATTCAGATCGGTGGCAGGCGGCGCGGTGGAGAGGATTTTGAGAATGGCGAAGCCGGAAGGCAGTTGCACGATATTGGTAAGTTCTCCGGCACGACGTCCGCGGAGCGCATCCCTCAGCTCAGTCCGGAGTTCACTCGGATCGAGATTTCCCAGGTAACCTCCATCTGTCGAGGTGGCGTCGATGGACTTCTCTTTCGCCAATACCGAAAAGTTTTCGCCGCTGTTTAGTTGCTTCATCACTGATTCGGCTTCTTGCATCGTAGGCAGAACGATGATGCCGAGGTCGAGTTTTGCGGGTGCAGGGTCAGTTTGTGCAGTCACTAAAGCGCCGTTCAGGGCGACAACGATTAGCGCAAGCATAGCGGTGAGCAACGATCTGCAGACTTTCCTTTTGCGACCACCCGAAAGTATTTTGCCTTTCCGTAAGGGAGCCGCGAATCGAAGAGAGACACTACGTTGAACCTCTTGGTCCCGCCTGGATGATGCTGCTTGCAAGGCAGCCTGCCGCGGTAATTCTCGTACAGGGTTTTTTGGGCAGACCGGTGCAATCTGCATGTGCGCCTCATTGATTTTTGGTTCTTGCGAAGACGTGCTTAGAAAGTCTCAGTCTACATTGTTAATAAATAACCGGCCAACCTTATTCAGCCTTGTCCCAATCTGGCCTCCGAGCCATCTGGCGGGAAACGAACGGGAAAGAAAACACCGCACGGAACCACTCGCACGCTGCCGTCGAGAGACAGCGGGCGTTTACCCTAGGAAGGGTCGAAACGCGTTGCGCGCATTCCGACTGGCCGCACTGAAATGGAACAAAGAAGCGAGAATCCGGAAATCCGGCACGGGGTTGCACAGCCGACGGACCGATGGAATCGGGGAGCCTGGCTCTTCCGCGATCGGACTCTGCGCGGTATCGAAATACTGCTCGATGAGGCCTTTCGCATACCGGGAACCCACATCTGCTTCGGGATAGACGGCATCATCGGACTGGTACCGGGACTCGGCGATGTACTTGCCGGAATTCTCTCGTTGGTCATCCCGCTGGCCGCCTGGATTCGCGGCGTCCCCTATGTCACGCTGGTTCGAATGGCCGTGAATCTCGGCATCGGCGTACTGGTTGGCACGATTCCGATCATTGGCGATGCCTTCGACATTGCCTGGAAGGCGAACCGCCGCAACTACCGGCTGCTGACGCGCCACCTCGGCGAGCCGCACCGTCACACCTGGAGGGATTGGGCTTTTCTCGCGCTGATTGCCACCGCCATCGGACTTGTCTTCGCGCTGCCCGTTTTGCTTACACTGTGGCTGCTGGGATGGCTGATGCGGCACTACGGATATTAGAGCAGTGCCGCAGTTGTTGTAGCCGTTTCCAGCCTCGGTGCATGGCGGATATTTCTGGAGGGAAGATTCACTTTGCCGCTTCGGTTTCGGTACAAAGTAACTTCGGAACCGCTGTAGGCGGTGCGATTTGCCATGCGAAGCTGGGATGAAGTTGGCGAACCGGCATTCGGCTCTCTATTGCCGGCAGAATTCAAAACGCCTTCGCGATACAATCAAAACAGCGTCGGGGCGTAGCGCAGTCTGGTAGCGCATCTGCTTTGGGAGCAGAGGGTCGGGGGTTCGAATCCCTCCGCCCCGACCAGCAAACCTCTTCCCTTTCAATCGGTTTGACTGAGTCCGAGGGTTGGGATACGAACTGGGATACGAAACTCGCATGGGAGAGCCCCATGGAAGTGAATATCACCAAGCGTATCGACACCCCCGATGGCAGGCGCTTCTCGAAAGTCGTCTTCACCCCCAACGGCCGCATCAAGCCCGATTGGGTGATGGTGAATGACCGGCAGGAAAAGCACCCCGAAGGCGCCTATTACCTCGACTGGACCGAAGATGGTCAGCGCAGACGTATGGCCGTCGGCACCGACGCGGCGGCTGCATACAACAGCCGCGCTCGAAAGCAAAGAGAACTCGACGCGATCGCGACAGGTCTCATCGTTTCCAACCCGATTGAAGACGACTCCCGCCTCCGAATTCGATCAGCAGTTGGTGATTTCCTCGAGGAAGTCCAACTCACCAGGCAAAAAAAAGTGGCTGGGGTATCGTGTTTCCCTCGGCTATTTTCAGGAGTCCTGCGAAAAATGCTTTCTTGAGGGCATCGAGCGGAGAGATCTGCTGCGTTTCGCTGCGTTCCTGCGCGAAACTAAGAAGCACTCTCCCCGTACGGTGCACAACAAGTTCGCCGATGTGCTGACCTTCCTCCAGGCCCAAGGAATGCCGAAACTGATTGGCAAGAACGACCACCCGCGCTTTATCGAGCAAGAAGTCGACATCTACGAAGACGAAGAACTGTCGCAACTCCATGCGGTGTGCTCACCGTACCACAGCACACTCTACGATTTTTTTCTTATGAGTGGCTTTCGCGAACAAGAAGCGATGAATGATGTAGAAGTCACTCAGGTAAAGCCTTGACTGAAGAGTTCTCATTTCTGTTTCCGGCACCGCCGGATTGCGTAGAAGATCGGGTTGTCAAATCACGCATATTGACTGCCGATGTCTCGCCAAAGTGCACCTCGATGGCAAAAGCTGGATGTAGAAATGTAGACCGAGTGAAGCGATATGACTTCATGCAAGTTGGGGTGCGCCTGTGGTTCGCCAAAATTTCATTCTGACCCATCATGAACACTCGCTTAACTTTCAAGGAAAACCCCGAGCCACTACTGGAATGATCTGCGGCATTGGGACCCCATAAAAGTTCGAGAGCCAGGGTTCGTCAGCAAGCTGATTCCGGCGACAGAGTAGCCCTGCTTGGCGTTGTCACCATGACAGAGGCCTGTTTCATCCATCGCGGGCCGGATGGGCCGGTTGCGAGCTTCTACGAAGCGCAGGCAGTCCCGCTATAGAGCCGGATTGAACCTGGTTGTATGCTTAAGATCATGATGGCATTGCGCCGAGACAGCGGCATTGGATTCGTCGCCAACTCCGGCGCGCGGACGGAAGCGCAGCGGGAACCAATGCCCGATGCCGATCAGAATGCAGATGCGCAAGCGAAACGGGCCGCTGGCGCGCCGGCATCTGCTGAAGATGCCACGTTCATACCCAACCCGGGCGCCGGTCAATGGCGCACCACTGAGCCAGGTTCGGATGGACCGGCTGAAGTTAGAGGCGAAGAAAATGAAGTCGCAGTGCGTCAGGGCGATGCGAATCCACTTGCCGAAGGAACGCTGCTGGGGCCATACCGGATCGAAAGCCGGATCGGTTCCGGGGGAATGGGGATTGTGTACCATGCACGCGACCTGCGACTGGAGCGCAGCGTTGCGATCAAAGCTATCCATCCCAAAGCTTCGGGTCCTCGGCTTGAAGCCGCGCTTCTTCGCGAGGCAAGGCTGGCCTCCTCGCTTAATCATCCCGGGATTGTGACCATTTACGACATTCTGAATACCGGATCAATCACCTGCATCGTGATGGAATACGTTCGGGGCACGCCGTTGCAGCAGTTGATTCCCGCAGAGGGGCTCCCGACGGAGCGGGCACTATCGATTGCGAGAGAAATTGGCGAAGCGCTTGGCGCCGCTCATGCTGCCGGAATTGTGCACCGCGATCTGAAGCCGGGCAATATCCTGGTGCGCGACGACGGCCAGATCAAAATACTGGATTTCGGACTGGCAAAGGTCTTTGAGCACCACTCCCCGGATGCCGAGACACAGATGGCGAGCATCTTCGGGGGCGATACCGTGGGAACGATCGGATATATGGCCCCGGAACAGGCTCGCGCTGAGGAGGTAGACGAGCGGGCCGACATCTTCTCATTCGGCATTATTCTTTGCCAGCTCCTCACGGGCAAGATGCCGTTCCAGGGCGCCAACATGGTGGCGAAGCTGCACGCGATGCAGACGTCGGAACCGACGCCGCTGCGTACATTGAAGGCGGGGATTCCAGCCGGACTGGACGATGTGGTCCGGCGCGCCCTGGCGAAGCAGCCTGCGGAGCGGTATCAGACCGTCGGCGAGATGCTGAAGGCACTGGAGAATGCGGAGGAAAAGAGCATTCCGGTTCCCGCAGCCAGCCAGCCCACGGCAACGCCTACGCTTGCAGTGCTGCCCCTTGAAAACATGGGCCCGGAGGCGGAGAACGACTATATTTGCGACGGCCTGGCTGAGGAGTTGATCAATGGGCTGACGCAGATTGCGGGTTTGCGAGTGGTATCGCGGAGCTCGTCGTTCAAGTTCAAGGGAACCACGCCGGATGTGCGGGAGATTGGCGGGCGCCTGGGGGCGAACCTGCTGGTGCAGGGAAGCCTGAGGCGGTCAGGCGAGAACCTGCGTCTGACGGTCCAGTTGAGCCAGACGGGCGATGGATTTCAGATCTGGTCGCAGCGGTTCGACGCCCAGGTAAGGGACCTGTTTTTGCTGCAGGACGAGCTCACGGCGGCGGTGCTGGAGAAGCTGCGGGTGCAACTGGGGGCCCGGTTTCCGGGTATCGGCATAACGCGGCATGCGCCGGCAAGCGAGGCGTACGACCTCTACCTACAGGCTCGATATGCGCTTAACCGGGAGACACCCGCGGAATTCCGCAATGCGCTCGATCTGTTTCTCCGTTCTGTTGCCGCCGATCGGGAGTTTGTGCCGGCGCTGCTGGGGATTGCCGAGTCGCACCTGCGGATGGACTGGTACGGGCTCGAACCGGCAGCGGAAGCGGCGCCCGCGGTGAAGTCAGCGTTGGCTGAGGCACTGCGGCTCGAGCCGGATTCCGTCGCAGTACTTTGCAACCTGGCCCTGATGCAGGCGGGTTGGGATTGGAATTGGGCCGCGGCCGGCGCTACTTTCGAAAAAGCGCTGGCGGCCGGCAGCGGGTTGGCTGCCGTTCACTTCCACTACGGACTCGATTATTTGACGCCGGTGGGAAGACTGGAAGAAGCTCTTCAGGCAATGCGACATGCATTGCAGCTCGATCCGCTATCGCCGATTATTCATACGGCTGTTGGAGGCTGCCTATACCGGATGCGACGATGGAGCGAGGCGGCCGAAGCGCTGCGGAGGACCCTGCAAGCGAATCCCGGCTTCGGACACGCGCACTGGTCTCTGGGCCGCGTACTGCTGGAGCAGAACCTGCCAGTGGAGGCGCTGCGGCATTTTGAAGAGGCGGCAAAGATTATGGGACCGATACCTTCCGCGCTGGCCGAGCTTGGCTACTGCTATGCGCGGATGGGCCGGCGCGACATGGCGCACTCAATGGTGCAGGAACTGCAGCGGGTGGCGGGACATGAGTGGGTTTCGCCCCTGAACGCGGCGCTGGTTTATGCAGGGCTGGGAGAAAAGAACGCGGCCATGGAGCGGCTCGAAGAAGCGCTGCAAAGAAGAATCCGGCAGTTGGTCTGGGTGAATGTCGATCCGCGGTACGACATTCTACGCGGTGAACCGGCGTTCGCTCGACTGGTCGAGGGTGTGAGGCTTTCGCCGCTGCAGACGTAAATGCCAACGGCCTTTCGCGGCGTAATTTATTCAAGAAATGCGATTTCCTTTGACGGGGTACGCAATCGCTCATGATAATTGCAGCGGGACTCCCCCAGGCTCCCAATCTCGCAGAAGATCGGGAGGAGGTCGACTTGGTCTGCGGAAAGAACCTGATCCACCTTCTTGCGTCCGGTGCAGATGAATGGAATGCGTTTCGCGGCCAGCATCCTGGCGGCGTGATGTTGAACCGCGTCTGCCTGGCCGACGCGCAACTGGCTAATGCGGATCTGCATCTGGCATTTCTGCTGGAGTCGAACCTTCAGAGAGCGAACCTTATGAGCGCCTGCCTGGAGCGTGCGATCCTGCGCAATTCGAATCTGCGCGGCTCGGATCTGCGCTACGCGAAGATCGATGGCGCCGACCTGTTCGCGGCCGATTTATCGGGGGCCGATCTGCGCGATGCCAGCCTGGCGTCGACATTCCTGAAGGGTGCCGACCTGCGTGGGGCCGACCTGAGCACTGCGCACGGACTTACCGCGGGCCAGATCGTGGACGCTTTTGGCGACCACGACACGCAGTTGCCGGAGAATCTCGATCGGCCGGCCTCGTGGACCGCGGGAGGTTCGGGCTAATGGCAATTTCAAATGAACGGGAGCGCGTTGCAGTGGTTGGAGGTGGTTGCGCTGCGCTGACAGCGGCTTTCGAACTGACGCGTCCCGAGCACATGGGCCGGTATGAAGTGACCGTGTACCAGATGGGATGGCGGCTGGGCGGAAAAGGCGCATCGGGCCGCGGCGCCGGAGAGCGCATTGAAGAGCACGGACTTCACCTCTGGATGGGATTCTACGAGAATGCATTCCGGTTGATGCGGGAGTGCTACGAGGAGCGGAGCCAGTTATATCCGAACTGCCGCTTCGCGAGTTGGCGCGACGCGTTCAAGCCCGCGCCCGATGTGGGCGTGGCGGACCGCGCTACGGATGGATGGGCGTTTTGGCTGGCGCACTTTCCGCCGGGTAAGGGCGATCCTGGAGACGAGCTCAACGGCGACCCGTTGAGTGTGACGGCCTATCTGCGCCAGTCCGCAATTCTGATCGGCGAATTGCTGCGCTCGACCAAAGCAATGGAGAAACCGGCTGCGGAGACAGACGGGGGTTGTGACGAGGGAGCGCAAAAAGCGGCGTCAGGGCCGGAGTCGTTGATTTCTGCGATCAGCTCGGTATTGCGCTACGGGCAACTGGCCACCACCGCGGCCATCCTTGAGGCGAGCGAACTGCTGCGCACGGCGGCCGATGCGTTTTTTCCTCAGCTCTTTTCCGGGATCGCCTCGCCGGTCGCGCAACTCATCGAAGCGCTGGCGGTCGCCGCGCGGCAACAGCTTGCCCGGCTTGTCGAGGCCGACCGGGAATTGCGGCGCGTGTGGCAGGTGATCGACCTGATCCTCGCCATTTTGCGCGGCTCCATCCGCTTTGGCCTGCCGGTGGATCCTCGAGGTTTTGACGCCATCAACGACTACGACTGGCGGGAGTGGCTGCGCATGAACGGCGCATCGGAGCAGTCGCTGGATTCCGGATTCATGCGCGGGATTTACGATCTTGTGTTCGCGTATGAGAGAGGCGACTGCTCGCGTCCGCGGCTCGCGGCGGGGGTGGCGCTGCGCGGCGCCATGCGCATGTTTTTCACCTACCGAGGTTCGCTGTTTTGGAGGATGAGCGCGGGGATGGGAGATGTGGTCTTCGCCCCGCTTTATCAGGTGCTGCGCCATCGCGGAGTGCGGTTCAAATTCTTTCACAAGCTGCGTAACGTGGGTCTGGCGCCTGCCGCGGAAGACGAGCCGCCCTACGTAGAGACGCTCGATTTCGACATGCAGGCGCGGGTGGCGAGCGGGCGCGAGTACGAACCCCTCGTCGACGTGAACAATGTTCCCAGCTGGCCTGCTCAGCCGGATTATGCGCAGCTCATTGGCGGCGAAGAGATGGAGCGGGATGGCCGTGCCTTCGAATCTGCATGGGACGAACGAAGGGCGGGCACCAGGAGACTGAGAGTATCGAAGGACTTCGATTTTGTGGTGCTGGGCGTGAGCGTGGCCACGTTGCCCGGTGTCGCGCACGAGTTGATTGAGCGCAATCCACGATGGCGCGATATGGTTCGTCACGTCACGACGGTTCCGACGCAGTCGTTTCAGCTGTGGATGCGAGAAAGCACGGCAGAGCTGGGGTGGCCGCATCCCCCCGCTAACCTGTCAGGGTTCGCCAAGCCATTTGATACCTGGGCGGAGATGAGCCACCTGATTCCCGAGGAGAGATCGAAGGAACCGGTGCGGTCGATTGCGTATTTCTGCGGAGTACTTCAGGATGCGCTCCAGGAAGGAACGCCCGTTTCAGAGCCGTTTTACCGGGAACAGCGGGAAACGGTGCGCGCCAACGCAATACGATTTCTCAATAGCGGTGCGGGAACACTGTGGCCCAGGGCGGTCGACGAGGGCGAGTTCCGCTGGGAGATCCTGGCCGCTGATGACGCTAAGGGCGAGCGGAGGTTCGACACGCAGTATTGGACGGCAAATGTAAGCCCTGCAGAACGATATGTGCAATCGTTGCCCGGAACCGTAGGATACCGAATCTCTCCTTTGGATATGTCGTTCGACAATCTGACCATCGCGGGCGACTGGACGGCAAGCGGACTGGATACGGGATGCATTGAATCGGCGGTGATGTCTGGGCGTCTGGCGGCGCACGCGATTTCAGGAAAACCGGAGCTTCATGAGATCGTAGGTTATGACCATCCTTAGTTTCTAAGAGACTGGCCCAATGAATTCTTCTTCCCCACATCTCAAGCGCACGCCGCCGGAACGGAATGGACCGGTCCGCAGCCCGTTGGGGCCGCGAACCCGGCCGGAGGCGGGCGCTCAAGGAAACCCGGTGACAGCCGCAGGAGCGGCAGTGTTCGGCGCGCTTGAAAACGGAGTGCGTACGGCTTATTCGGTGATCGACGAATACATCCGCCGTGGTCAGGAAGCGGCAGGTGGCATGTTCAACAACTCAAACAGGCGAGGGACCATGAGCGACGATAGAGGGAACCCGGGCGGCGGATTCAACCCGTGGAACCCAATGGCGATGGCAACGGAACAGTGGATTGCTGCGATGCGGATGTGGAGCCAGGCGTGGTCCGCGTTCATACCCGGGTCCTTTCAACAAGCGGGATTCGGCCCGTTCCCTTTCGGCGCCGCGACGGCACCGGCTGTCACAGTGAAGGTGACGTGCAGCAGCGCGGTCGAGGTTTCCGTCAACATGTATGGGGCGACGGATACAACGGATCTGGTTTCGGAGCCGTTGCGCGCCGAGGGCAGTTCAGCGAAGCCCATCGAAGCGGCGAGCATCGTGCGTGAGCCGGGAGCGATCCGGGTGAGCATGAAAGTTGAGACCGGGCAGCCGGCTGGGCGTTACCGCGGCCTGATTCGAAAAGAGACCGACAAAAGCGTTGCCGGAGAGTTGACAGTCGTAGTCTCCTGAGAGCGCAGCGAGGGACGGGCCGATGAGTACGTCTCACAAGAGCCTGGTGTCTACGGTTTTGCGCGAGTATGGGGATGCGACCCGCGCATTGCTGTTCCAGTACATTCCATCATCGGAGCCGCGCCGGTACCTCTACGACCTGGCCACCGACTACCCTCGCCGCGGCGGCCGCACCTTCCGGCCCAGCCTTTGCATTGCAACCGCGCGTGCCTTCGGAACGCCGATGGAACTGGCGCTGCGAACGGCAGTCTCGATCGAAATGATTCACAACGCCATGCTGATTCACGACGACGTAGAGGATGAGAGCGAGCAGCGGCGGGGTAAGCCGACCATGCATAGCTCCCAAGGCGTTCCCATCGCGATCAACGTGGGCGACTTTCTTTCGCTTCTGGCCATGCGACCGCTGTTGGATAACCGCAGCATACTGGGTCCCGAGATGTCGCTCCGCATTCTGGAAGAAACGGAGCGGATGGCGCGCGAGTCGGCGGAAGGACAGGCATTCGAGCTGGGCTGGAGACGCGACAACATAATCAATGTGGGCGAAGCGGACTACCTGCTGATGGTGCTGAAGAAGACTTGCTGGCTGGCGACAATTCATCCCAGCCGCATGGGTACGCTGATTGGCGCGCGGGGCGGCATCGATCTCGACCACTGCATCCGCTTCGGATTCTTTTTGGGAGCCGCGTTTCAGATCCAGGACGATCTGCTCAACCTTGACGGCGACCCCGATGCGTACGGCAAAGAGATGAACGGCGATATTCGAGAAGGCAAGCGGACGCTGATGCTGATTCACGTTCTGGCCAACTCCACCTGCGCAGAGCGGGAGCGGCTGCGCACAATCCTGGCCCAGCCGCGAGAAGATCGGAGCGATTGCGATATCTTCTGGGTGCGGGAGCGCATGGATGCGTACGGCAGCATTGAATACGCGCGCCAGGTGGCGCACGGCCTCGCCGGGGCGGCGCAATACGAATTCGAGAGTTTGTACGGGCACCTTCCCGAGTCGCGGGACAGGCAGTTCCTTGCGGCGCTGCCAACGTGGGTGATCGAAAGGAACTGATTCCATGACGCCGAAAGAATTCACCGCAGGGCTGCCCAAGTTCGCACTCAATGAGCTTGGCGTCATACCGCCGCTCGTATTCCGCGGGGTCTCGGCCCGGTTTTTCCCTCTGCGCGCAAGTCTCAACGTTCTTCAGCAGCTTTGCGACTCCTACCTCAATATCGTTCCGCCTGAAGCGGGCCACTTCCGCGTGCCGATGCCGTACGTGTACCTGGTGGTGCTCGATTATGGCCAGATGGGCGAGAGCGAGATGCGCACGGGTTGGTTTTCACAGGTAGAGGTCTACTTTGGTGTGCCGGTGGAATGGTACAAGCGCGTCCGGGGGCAGTGGGTCTTCCATGATTGGGGTGTGATCACTCCGTACATCTTCGTGAACGACGATGTCTCGGTGCCCATCGGGCGGACTGTTTACGGATTCCCCAAGGTTCTGGCGAAGGTGGAGCTTACGAGCAGCCAATGGATGAAGAATCCGATTGCTCCAACCACGCTTGCTCGCATCTCCACCACGGTGTTTCCGCAGGCGTACACAGGGGGAAATCTCGAAAACCGCATGTTTTTGGAGATTGAGAGGGGAACGCTGTCAAATATGCGCGTTCCCCTGGACACGATGACTCCGATGGCGCCGTGGACGATTGCTTCAAACCTGGCATCAGCGCTCGGAGGATTTGGCCGCGACGCGCTTTGGATGTCGCAGGCGATGAGGATCTCCCCGGTGAACCCGTTTGCGGGCCCCGCTCTCATTCCCGAGATGCTGAGGCGGATGATGCCGAGTTTCGCGCCCGGTGGAACCGGCTTCATTTTGAATTCTCTCAACGTGAAGCAGTTCCGGCGCGCTGAAGATCCTTCCCAGGTCTGTTATCGGGCGCTGACCAACGGCCGCATGCAGACGACGGGCTTCAATCGGGCGGGCCTGCTGGGTGAAACGCAGACGATGCTGGGCGATCTCAGCGGCGGTCACTCGATTTGGCTCTACGAAGACTCTTCGCTACCCATAGCCGAGACGCTGGGATTGGAGGTTCACCAGTCCTTGACTACCAATGGCGTCAAGGTGGCCGAGTTCAAGCCGGTGGTTCCGTTCTGGGTGGATGTGGACCTGACATTCAGCAGCGGCACAAATGTCGCCTGGCAGACCGACAACGGAATCTGGAAAGGCCCGGACGGCGAAGAGTTCAACGCCGGGCACCGCTCCAATCCCCCCTATAACAACACCATCTCCACCGCTGTTGAAGCAATCGCGGGCCCGTTCCAGTTTACCGGAACCACGATTCGCGTTATCCCGTTGCTGGCCAGCAGGGCAAAGGTGGAAAAGGCGCTGGAATCCCTGGTCAACAAGCCGCTTCAGAGCCCGATTGCAGATGAAGACGGCAACCCGGGAAAGTACAAGGTGCGCTTCGAGCTATGGGCGCGTGGAGAGCAGGCAATCAATACCGCGGCGGCTTTCGGTGGCGATTTTGCTTATGTTTACCTGACCGCGTCGAGTTTTGGCGGCGTCATCTCCGCGTCAGACAACGTGGGCGACTGGGCCAAGTACGAGCTGGCATTCATGATCCCGGTGAAATGGCAGCGCATGACGATTGAGGAGTGGGAGCGGCAAGAAAATGGCGTTCCCGTGAACGAGCGCGGCAACTGGGAGACGGTGGGCGTGGGGATGGTTCCCGCCTACACTCTTGCCGACAACGGCATCACTGCAATGTCGCGCATGGAGATACAGGGCATCGCGACCGGCACCGCGAATTTTGTCAGGCCGGAGAGTGTCTGGCTGGGCGAAGAGGATCAGGCAAATCCCATGCAGACGCTGCTCCGCGTTGACGCGGAACTGCTCCCCGCGCTGGGCGCTGGTCAAATGGCCACCTTTCTGCCCGTGATCGAAATTACCCGGAACGATCCGAACAACGGGCTCGGCACTGCGCCCGATACCGCATGGCGTTGGGCTGAAGACCTGCGCCACGAGCTGGGCATGAAGAAGGCGACCAAGCAGCAATACTTCGAGCAAATCAAGGTTGCGCGGGCGCTTTCGCTTGAATTGCTGGGCAACGAGACAGCGTTTTCGCTTTACACACTCAAGGAATTCCGCGACGCAACCGATCCGAACAAAGCCTGTTATCAATCGCTGACACGTGTGCCGCGCGTGCTGAAAGAAGTCTTCGATGTGCGCGAGATTGAGGAGACTCTCGCGCTGCGCATCTACGGCTACCCAAGCATGAATATCGTCGAGGAGCTGGGATTGCAGGCATCGCGGCTGGACGAAAGCGCCGCCGGAATTGTCTACAGCATGCAGGGAATACGCCCTTTTTATGTCCGCGCAACGCTCGACGAGCCGCTTGCCAGCCGCCTTCTTTGGCGAGCAGGCGGCTCTACGTGGACCATACAGAAGAAAGCCTTCGAAACCATGCTGAGTGGCGAAGGGAAAGTTCCCGCGATTACCGTCGACATGAAAGCCGAGACGCTCCAGGACCAGATGGATCCCTCGCGCACCGCCGCAACCATGTTCCAGGCGCAACAGCGGTGGGAGGGCCGGCAGGTGTTGCCTTGGGATGTGATCAGCGTGGAGCAGGCGCGCGATGCGGTGAGAGTGATAGATCCGCAGACTGTGATCGAATCGATCCTGTCGCGAGAGTGGAGCAACTTTGACCCCGAGGCGCGTTGGCGGAAGGGCCGGCAGGCGTTGCTCAAGGGCTTTAGCGCTCTGCCTCAGGGCGGGGTTCTGAAGGCGTTCGCCGAAGCCGAGCTTTACCGGCAAATCAATAACGAGATGGCGGCAGCTCCGGGCGCAGTGGCTGGGCGGATTCCGCTCGCATCCATGGCGCCAAAAGCAAGCGGGTCTCAAGGCGCCAAAGGGAATTCGCTGCCAACGGTCCTCAAATCTGTTGACGCATACGTCTTGCTGGCGGTGAGGGGTGCGCTGCTCGCCGGGAATATTGTCGATTTGGCCGACCAGGTCAGCAACATGAAGGAATGTCCCTGGCTTGACAGGCTCACAGGGATTGATGTGAAGGATGCCGTTACAGAGGTTGACGATCAGTTGTACGAGATCGTCACGCAAAACCTGGAGGGCCAGGGCGCCGCGGACCGCTGGCGTACGCAGGTCGGCGAAACGCTTCGGAGTCAATTCCTCTTTACCCTGAAGCGGCTCAAGCTGGAGAAGTGCATCGATATTCTGTCGCCGCTAGCCATCCTTGGATTGGAGGGAGTGATAGCCGCATACGCCACGATCAATCAGCAGGCCCGCAATTCGAATCAGAATCAACCGCAACAGCAGGGAACTAATCCGCAGCAAGACGGGAGTCAGCCGCAGCAGCAAGCGGAGAATCAGCCGCCGCACTCGCAAGGCAGCGAAACGCCGCAGCAGAAAGGAAACGACCCGCAGCCGCGGACCGCCGCGGATTTTGTGACTGAGGGCAAGGCGCTGATTGCCGCTTTGAATGAAATCGCGGGGATGGGTGTGGTGGGCGAGCCGTCTCCGCACAACAATCTGGACACAGTTTCGCTTGCCGAAGAGTCGCGGCTCGAGAACATGCTGAGTACACTGGAGGCCGAGTTCCTGGATGAGAAAGTCAGCGGAGAGTCCCCTGAAGCAACCCTCGAAAAGGCACGGGCTCACTCCACCGAAGAGGGAGAAATCGTGACTCTGGCGCGCGACAAGTGCCAGGTGCAATTCGAAGCGTTGATCAACAAGCTTTCAAGGGCGTACCAGAAGCCCGACTTCTGTCTCCGCCGCGACGCGTTCAGCGCAGCCGACCGCGATCGCCTTTTGCCGCTGGCGCTGTCATGGGACCCGGAATGGTATTACGGAGAAGTGATCAAGCTGGACCCGGGGCTTGCGGGAGCAGTGCTCAATCTGGATGACGCCGCCGATGAAACGCAATCGCGTCCAGCAGGGTCTGGTCAAGAGGGCGGATCGTAACCCCAAGCGCAACTTGTTCCGGTGAAGGCTGCATGGGCAGGACGTCGGCGATCAAGGGAATGAAGTTGAGAGCCGACACTGCTGGAAATCCGCCGGCCCTTAACATCGTCTGCGTCCAATAGGTCGAGGCGGAGACCACATCGGGATGAAGAGGAAACGGCGGCATCGAGTTCATTCCGGCCAGCCGGGCGGTGCGCGTGACCAGAGCCGGCAGACCGATATTGTGACCCGATAGCGGGATGGATCGTCCGTACATCTCGCAGGCCAAGGCGCGATCGATGGCTTCGGCAACATCGCGGACATCGATGACGCACATCGTCTGATCGAGCACCATTTGCAGCCTGCCCTCGAGGACGAGGCGGACGAAGCTGCCTTCCACCGCTCGGTACTCCCAGGGTCCCAGGAATGCAGCAGGGTTCACGATCACGGCCGGCAGACCATCCCGGGCAGCGGCCAGCACAGCGTGCTCCATTGCAGCTTTGGCATCGAAATAAGGTGAAACGGAGCGACGCCAGACTGCTGCAGCGGCCCGCTGCGGCGATTCCTGGCGCGGCAAGGTAGTACATGAGCTGACATATGCAAGCCGCATGTGATTGCGGCGGGCGGCTTCGATCACCAGTTCCATGCGGTCGACGGCTGCGTCCACTTGCGAACGCCATGATTCGCTGCCCGGGACGCCCGGCGAGAGAGGATAAGGGGCCGCGGCATCAACCAGGAGATCATGGCCCGCCGCCAGCTCCGAAAGCGACTTAAGGCTGCCATCGATTCGGACCAGATTAATGTCGAGATCCAGGAGGCTATCGGGGCGGTCGCGACGAGTCAAGGCTGTGACCTGCCAGCCTTTTTTCAACGCATGACGGACGACCGCCTGCCCGATGTGTCCGGTGGCGCCGAGAACCAGTACGCGTGTCCCCTGCTTCAGCATCCTTAATTCCATGAGAGTGTACACTAAAGGCCTGATGAAGGCGCCCTATCCCTTCGGTCTTATTGGCGATGGAATCACGCGGTGCATGGTGATGGCGCTGCCCGAGTCGAAGGTCCGCGCCCTTCTGCCCGCGGGGCTGAGGCTGGGAGAGCAAGGCGTAACGCCCAAGGGTACACACCCGGTTATTCTGCAGTTTCATCGATTCGAGCACTGCCAGTTTTCGGTTCCTACGCTGCTCGCACCGATGAGGTTTCGCGAGCAGACCTTCGGAATTCCCTTCACCTGGATCTCAGCAGAGTGTGGCCCTTGTTACTTCATGCCCAGGATGAATCTCGATAATCTCTGGTGCCTGATGGTGGGAAGGAACATTTGGGGCTTCGACAAACAGATGTCCGTGGTGGCCGAGACTGAGAATCGGTACACAGTGGCAACTCTCGCTGGGCGGCGTCTGGTTTCGCTGGGGTGGCGCAGCAACGGAAATGAAGCGCGGCCGGCAGTGGACGGCTATGCGGAGTTTGAGCCGGTACGGGAGATGCTCAGCCAGACGCTCGTTTCCCTTTCGCCGGCGGCGGTTGGACCGTTTCCTACCTTGACCGATTTCGACCGAAGGTGGAACCTGGCTACTGTCCGGCCGCTTCGCGGCGAACTCGAAGTCGATTCATCTTATCTGGCGGGATTTGAGGGGGGAAGTTACTCCTCGGCTGATCAGCCTGAGGGCGTGGCGCCGTCTGCGATTGGTTGCTACGAACTATCAGCTCAATGGTGGCTTAGCTACCCTTATCCTGCGCCACTAGGGCCTGTTAACACTACTGGGGTGGCTGGCGCCGGGAGCCAGTTTTTCTCAGTTCGAGGAATGAGGAGTGACGCATACCGGGTGTCTGCGAGCGACGAGGGACGATGAAATGAGGAAAACTGGCCCCGGCCCGAAGGGTTGCGGCGCAAATCGTGCCATACGTCGTTCTCGCCCTCGACCTTGGAACCACCAAAGCCTTCGGGCTCGGCCTAGTCTGGCCCGAT
>DATJSB010000315.1:0-26613 GCA_035504315.1 Occallatibacter sp. | reverse complement strand
GTTCGCCTCAAGGTCGGCTTTCCAGATGGTGGCGCGGCAACCGGGGCACTTGATCCACAGACCTTCGGTGCGCACGTTCCTGGCCGCGCCCTCGCCGTTACTTCCCGGGCCGGGCTCGGATTCGAACTCGCCGCCTTCACGTTTGAACCACGACATACCGAACCCAATTGTAAATGGCGGGCGCACCTCGAGAGCTGGACAAATCCATTGTCCTCAGGGCAATCGCATTTCAAGATGCGGGAAGATCATGTTTTGAAAGGGCACGGCTTTAGCCGTGCCGAATCAGGCGCAAGAGGAAGATTCTGGCTTCAGCCACAGAGGGGTGGTTGCAGAGTGCAGCATAATGCGTCCCCCAGGGGCTAAAGCCCGGTCGATTCGGAGGGTTCTTTTGGCACGGCTGAAGCCGTGCCCTTTCAAAACCACTGGACCTCAAGATTCCAATTCCAAATGCGATTGCCCTGCTTGGTGCAGTCTCCGTGGATGGCGAGACAGAATGGTTCTGTACTATAGAACATAGCCTCATTGAAAGCCGCCCTTCGTGCCTGCTATTGCATATCTCGAGTGTTCTCGCTGCCACGCACATCTCTCCGCGGATTCGCCGCAGACAGTTTGCAACCAATGCCCCGAACCACCTGCCGGCATGCTTTACGTGCGCTACGATCTCTCTTCCCTTGGCGGCACATCTCCTCGCGAAGTTATCGCGCAGGGGCCCGACATTCAGTCGCCGGGAATGTGGCGTTACCGTGCTGTTTTGCCGGACGTGGAGCCGGTCACTCTCGGCGAGGGCTGGACTCCAATGCTGCGCTCGAAGCGCCATGCCAATCTCTTCATAAAAGAGGAAGGCGCCAATCCTACAGGAACGTTTAAAGCGCGAGGACTGGGGCTGGCCGTGACCATGGCGCGCCACTACGGCCTGAAGAAACTGGCAATTCCTTCAGCCGGCAACGCAGCCGGAGCGCTGGCCGCCTACGCAGCCGCCGCAGGAATCGAAGCCCACATCTTCATGCCTCGCGACGTGCCATTTGCGAACTACGTCGAAGCCGTCGCCTACGGAGCAAAGGTGACTCTGGTCGATGGCCTGATCTCGGATTGTTCGCGCATGGTCGCCGAGCGCCAGGAGCAAGAAGGCTGGTTCGACGTATCGACGCTCAAAGAGCCGTTCCGAGTGGAAGGCAAAAAGACCATGGGATACGAACTGGTTGAGCAGCTTGGCTGGGAATATCCCGATGCTGTCTTCTATCCCACCGGAGGCGGTGTTGGCCTGATCGGTATGTGGAAGGCATTCGAAGAATTGGAAGAGCTGGGGTGGGTGAAAGCGGGCAAGCGCCCGAAGATGATCGCAGTGCAGGCGGCGGGCTGTGCTCCTGTGGTTCGCGCATTCGATGAGCACGCCAATTCCAGTCGCATGTGGCAGAACGCCGCAACCTTCGCCTCCGGCCTGCGCGTCCCCAAACCATACGGGGACGCCATCATTCTCGAAATTCTTCGTGAGTCGAACGGACTGGCGCTCGCCGTCAGCGACGACGAAATCCTCGCCTCGATTCGCGATTGGGCCGCCAACGAGGGCCTCTTTCTTTCGCCTGAAGGGGCAAGTGTGACGGCAGCCTACGATCGCCTGATCGCGAATGGGTTTCTAAAGCCCGCAGACCGGGTTGTTCTGTTCAATACCGGCGCAGGGCTGAAGTACACTGATGTGATTGCGGAGGCGATGCAAATAGCGCGCCCGGCGAATTGAATTAAAAACAGAATGACCCAGGCGACCGCCATTTTACGTGCTAAGTCAGGCCTTCAGCCTGTCTTTCTGATCGCAGGCGTAACGCTATGGGGAGTGGGAGCGTTGCTTCTTCTCCTCGGACTTCACGCGGCTGCAGCAGCGGTTCGAGCCCTGGGGCTTGCGCTATTCGCATTCGCAGTCTTGCGCCGGCCGTCCCTGATGCTCTGGACTTTTCTCGCCATGCTTGCGGGCATCGAGATTGGGCTTGACGCGCCCCATTTCGCATTCCAGTTGCGCATCCTTGGCGACCTGTTTCTGCGCCTTGTGCGCATGATCATCGCGCCGCTTATCTTTGCCACCATCACTACCGGCATCGCGGGGCATCATGATTTGCGCTCCGTTGGACGCATCGCAGTCAAGTCGCTGATCCTGTTTGAGGTCATCACCACGCTCGGCCTCGTGATCGGCGCGGTGGTAATGAATATCTCAGGCGCGGGATGGGGAATCGTGGTTCCCCAGGCGGCAGAGGCTTTGCCCACGCTCGCTCAGAGGCCCGAGACATGGCAGCAGGTGGTGCTCAACCTTTTTCCTGAGAACGTTGCCGCGGCGATCGCGCAGAACCAGATTCTGCAAATCGCCATCTTCTCGGTGCTGTTTGGCTGCGCGCTCGCAATTCTGCCGGAAAAGAAGCGTGCCCCACTACTGCCGGTGCTTCAGTCGCTCGCCGACGTCATGTTCCAACTGACACGGTTCATCATGTATCTGGCGCCGCTGGCCGCGGGAGGCGCGATTGCCTATTCCGTTGCCGGCACCGGGTTCACGACGCTCTGGGCACTCGGCAAACTGGTAGCGGGTTTCTATCTGGCGACGGCGGTGTTTTGCCTGACCGTATTGCTTCCCACCTTGCTGCTGTTTCGAATTCCGGTGCGCAGGTTCATTGCCGCCGTGGGCGAACCTGCCGCCATCGGCTTCGCCACCACAACGTCTGAAGCAGCGCTGCCGCTGGCGATGGAGCGCATGCAGGAATTTGGCGTCCCCGGCTGGATCGTCTCATTCGTCATTCCGGCCGGCTACAGCTTCAACATGACTGGCTCAAGCGTGTACCTTTCGATGGCTACAATTTTCGCGGCGCAGGCCGCGGGGCTGCATCTCTCAGTTTCGCGCCAAGTCGCAGTGCTCGCCATTCTCATGCTGGCCAGCAAAGGAGTGGCCGGGGTGCCGCGCGCAGTTCTCGTGGTTCTGCTCACTGTGGCGGGCGCAGTGCAGATCCCCACTGCGCCCATCCTGCTCATTCTGGGGGTTGACACGCTGATCGACATGGGACGAACGATGATCAACGTTGTCGGCAATTGCCTTTCGAGCGCGGTAATAGCACGATCGGAAGGGGTCTTCGTCGACGCACAATGACGGCGCAATCTCACTTCCCTGCCGGCCCAGACTGTGGCGTCTTGGGCTGCGAATTCATTTTGTTCACGAGGGCGGTATCGGCCGCCTGGGTCAGCGTCCGCGCTTTCTCGAGCTCTGCCGCAGCCTGTTGCGGATTTCCCATGGCGCGGTAAAGCCTGCCGAGCCGCCAGTGAACATTCACATCTTTGGGAGCAATCTTTTCGGCCAGCTTCATCTCGCGCAGCGCATCGTCATTGTGGCCATTAGCGGCATCGATGATTCCCATGTCAAGGTGCGCGATTTCAATTCCCGGGTCGATCTTCGCAGCCTTCTGCAGCAAAGGAAGCGCCTTTTCGGACTGGCCGAGCTGGATATTGGCGTCTCCGAGATAAGTGAGTGCCTGCGCATGATCGGGATTGTTGTCGAGCTCGGCTTGCAGCTCCAGTGCAGCCCCTGCATAGTCTTTCTGTTTCCATAACAGATATCCAAGGCCAAAGTGAACATCGGGCACACTGGGATCGGCTTTAACGGCGGCGCGGAACTGCTCGATTGCGCCCGGGGGGTCCTTCAATTCGTCGAGCGCTTCTCCAGCCAGCATATCGGCCTCGGCGGACTCCGCGTTGAGCTGAAGAATTGCGCGATAGGTGTCCATAACGTTCTGGTATTGCTTTGACCACAAGTAACTGTGCGCAAGGGTGAGCAGCAGCTCGAGATTTTGCGGGTCGCGGCTTACCGCCTCTTTAAGATACACAGCCGCCTGGGCGTATTGTCCCAGGCTGTAGTGGCACATACCGACGAGGATGGCCAGCCGCTGCCTGTCAGGCGAGGACTGGGGCGTGCTCGCTAAGAGAGTGCTGAATTCCTGAAGCGCGTCTTTCATCTCGCCGGCCTTGAAATATGCCAGCCCGAGATTGAGCCGCAGACCTGGAATGCTGGAGTCAAGCGCCAGCGCCTTGCGGTACAGCGGAATGGCGTCCTTGTAATGTTCCTGGCGCGCTTCCAACAAGCCCAGGTGAGCATAAGGCTCCGGGTTCGAAGGATGAGCCTTGATGTACAGGCGCCATGCGGCTTCAGCCTCGGAGTTGTTGCCCTGCTGTTCCAGGGTAAGCGCGATTTGGCGCTGCTGATCGGGCGTCGATGCTGCCTGGCCAAGACAGTGCGCGGCGAGTGTCGCCAGCGTCATGGTCAGTGCCAGGCAGATTCTTACGGCATTTTCGGAGATACTGTGGGCTTTTGAGAGCCGTGCAGGTGGGTCTTTCTTAAGGAAAAAACCACTCAGCGGCCGTGGCTCCGGTCTACAAGGTTTCAGAAAATGCTTCAGGCGCATTGCGCGTATCACTCTTGCTTCTTATCCATTTTATTTGAAGGCGGGTTCTCGCTTGCCCCAAACGAAAAGGGCGCGGCAGACGACGGTCCGCCGCGCCCTGGTAGTGGGTGAATGTTTAGAACTCGAACTTTCCTCCGAACTGCATTACGCGCGGGTCAGAGGTACTGGTGACCTCACCGAAGTTGCCGCTCGGGGCTCCAGTCGATGTAAAGCCATTGAAGCTGGTGCTCACGCCGCTCCACTCGGTGTGGTTGAAGGTGTTGAACGACTCGAACCGAATCTGCAGCTTCGCCCCCTCGCCTGGCGTCAAGGCAAACGTCTTGAACAGGCTCAGATTGGTGTTTTCCAGTCCAGGAAGATACACTTTATCCTTACCCGCATCGCCCCAGCCCGTACCTCCAGCCCAGGGAGCCACGGGAGCAGACCACACACTCGACGAATTATTGAACCACTCCGCACGAGTCTTGGGCGTGGACACGCTGCCGGTCAGGTTCGGTCGATTGCTTGTTCCGCCGCCGAGCCCGATCGTGTCCGCACCACCCCAGGTGACGGCCTGCGGGACTCCGCTTTGCGCTGAGGTAACCCCCGAGATGGTCCAGCCACCCAATAATGTACGTCCCGCCACATTGCCGGAATGCATAAAGAACGGGACATTGTAGATGTAGTTGGCGGTGAAGATGTTGCGCCGGTCGTAGGTTCCCGAACCGCGGTCGTACCTGATGTTGTACGGATCGGACAAGTCCTGCTGCAGATCGTCGCTTTGAATATCGATCTCATGCGACCAGGTATAGCCCAGGTTCAGAGTCAGGCCGTGCTTATTGGCCATGTTGACGGCCGCCTGCAGGGAGTTGTAGTTGAAGTTGGTGGTGTTGTCGTCTTCGTCGATGCCGGAGAAACCAGGATAGTTTCTGTAGAGGTTGGCGTTGGCACCCCCGGCGACCGCCTCACGCTCGGTACTGCTGAGCGGCAGCGTGTTGACCTCGCGCTTGACGTCCTGGTTCCAGCCACCGGTTCCGACGTACTGAACCGCGGCAACCACCGCAGGCGCAATCTGGTGCTGAATCCCCAGACTGTATTGCGCGGTGCCCGGATTCGGATAGTAATAGTCAAGGGTTCCCATGCTGGCCGGGAAGACGGGCGTCGAGGCAGTCGATCCGTTGATGGCGCTCTTGCTCGGATTGGTGAAATACACGTCGTCCGCCGTCGGCTTGTAAGCGAAAGGAGGATTGGTGTCTGTTCCGTAGATGTCGTTGCCCTGCACGCGCTCATAGAAAGTTCCGAAGCCGCCGCGCAGAACCGTTTTGCCGGTGCCAAACAGATCGTAGGCGAAGCCGATACGAGGCTGGATGGTCAAGTAGTCGTTCGAGACGACGCCACGCGGGAAGCCGCCCACGCCCGCAAGCTTAACGCCGTCGAGATAATACGGCGTCGGAGCGTTGGTGGGGTTGGAGAAGCCCGGTCCGGCGGGATTCATTTGCCCCGTGGTTGCATTCGGCACCTGCTCGTTGCTGGCGCTGAAGTCCGCGGGCACAAAATTCCCCGCCATGTTTTCCTTGTTGTAGACGTGCGGCAGACCGTCATAACGAATTCCCAGGTTCAAGGTGAGCCGGTGCGTCACGCGCCAGTTATCCATTCCGTAGAACGACCAAGTGTTGTTGATCCAGTGGAACATTTCGATGGACTGGAGCTGCGAGAAGCTGTCGGCCATGCCCAGCAGGAAGTTGACATACGCATCGCCGGAAAAGTCCGCGCCGAAGGAGTAGTCGCCCTGTGTATCCGCCTGCTGTTGTTGGTTCTTATCGTTCCGCATGTAGGCAACGCCGAACTTAAGAGCATGCCGGCCCCTGGTCCACGAAATATCGTCGCGTGGCTGGTAGTCCAGGAAGGCGTTTGCCCACGGCCAGTAGTTAATGGTCCAGTTGGTGCCAAAAGGCGAGCCCAGATCGACCGATGGCATCCGGTTTAGAAGATTGTTCGCCGCCGGGAAGTACCCGGTCTGCGTCCATCCGGACGGTTGCGCAAAAATGCCCACCGGCGAGATCTTGATGTAGTTGCCGTTGACGTTCAGCGATGTTTCGTTGAGCAATGTCGGTGAGAGCGTCTGGGTCAGCTTGATCACCGAGCCCCAGCTTGGGTTGCCGAACACGTTTCCTGTGGTCGGATAACTATCGTTGCTCCACATGTCGGGGTAGTAGGTCTGCGACATCTGGTCGTGGATCCAGTGCCCCATCAGGTGCATCTTGCTGGTGATATCGTGATCGATGCGCACCACGTCCTCGCGCACATAGGTAGGCTGGCGAGGCGATGCCGTGAATTGCGGCGCTCCGTTGGCCGCGGTCGTGTTGGAAGCCGGAATCGCTCCCGTCTGCATGAACAAAACGGCATTCTGGTCGATGAGGTTGGCGGGAATCACGGTACCCGTGCCGCTCGGCGCGGCGGGGAAAGAATTGCCGATGGTCAGGCTATCTGCTGTGTACAGCGCCAGCTCGGCCGGGTCCGACGTATTCGGAACGCACGGCGCTGTCTGGCCCTCATTGCAGACACCGGTGCTCGGCGACTCCGTGAAGCCAGTTGGAACAACATAGGTCAGCGCAGAGTTAGCGGTTGGAATATCCTCACTTGGAACCGCATTGACGAAACTGGGATTCGATCCCTGAATCAATTTGCGCCATTCCTCGGTCCAGTAGAAGTAGGTTTTGCTCTTTTCCTTGGGATAAATTACAGGGATAAAAAACGGGCCGCCCACACCGCCGCCGTAAATATTCAGGCGCAGCTCCGGTATGGCAGGGGGGGTACCATTCTGCACAGCCGCCAGCTTGGTGAAGTAAGGTAGGGCATCGAAGTCATCGTTACGATTGAACTCCCACAAGCCGCCGTGGTAGGAATTGGAACCGGATCTCAGCACAATCGTGGTCGTGCCTCCCGAACTGATTCCATAATCCGGCGCGTAATTGCTGTCGAGCGTCTGGAATTCGGCGATCGCATCCGGCGAGGGCATGACTCCCAATCTGCCGCCGCTTCCGCGGTCATACACTTCGCCGCCGTCGATTAGAAAGTCGTTGTGGCCCGTACGCATGCCGTTGAAGCTGACGGCAGCGCTGCTGCCCTGCGCCGCGATGCCATTGAATGCGGGCAGAGTGTTGGAGACGCCGGTGCCCAGCGTGGTGAGTGAAGTGATACTGCGGCCGTCGGTGGCCAGCTCGGTGATCTGTTGACCCGAAATAAGGTTGCTGACCTCGTTGGTTTCGGTCTGCAGGGTCAGAGCGTCCGCCGTGACGGTGACGGTCTGGCTGCTGGCGCCAATGGCAAGTTTCACATCCTCTCGCACTGTGGCAGCCACGTTCATGACGATCCCGGTCACGTTGTAGACCTTAAAGCCCGATGCCGTCACTTTGAGTGTGTAGGTGCCAATCTTCAGAGCCGGAAATTCATACAGTCCTGAGCCATTGGTCATGGCTGAACGAGTTTCGCCGGTCAGGGTATTGGTGATGGTCACGGTTGCATTGGCCACTACCGCTCCGCTCGGATCGGTGACGGTTCCGGTCATTACCGCATTTTCCTGGGCCCATGCTCCCACGCAGGCCAGGATCAGAAACAGCGGCAACAGGAAAATCCAGTATCTCGCTTGTCTCATGTGCCCCTCCTTTTCAAAGTTGGTGCTGCTTGTATGGCGACTTCGCCCTGGTCTGGAATGAAGCTGTTTGAACTACATCGAGAAACTGTCAAGCAGATAACCACGTTGCCTGATGATTGCTCGATCCGCTTATGCCAGCGACGGGGCGAATAAGTTTTGTTGAGTTGGCCTGGGCGTACGCGTGTGAGTCGAACACAACCAATACCGCGAAAACGGAAAGCACTCACAGCATGCCGCGGCCCTTGCCGGCTGCGATTATTCGCGCCTGGGCAAATTCCTTAGCGTCATACTTTTCCTCCTGCAAGTTTCGAGCTCGATTGCAGCATGCGATCCGTTCGTTCAATTGCCTGATGAATCGAAACTGACCACTTCGCTCTCACCACTGCAACTCGCTCGGTTGTCGTCAGCGATGATCCACGCGCTCCGGAAATTTCCCCGACGCGCAAGAATCACCACACGGAACCCACTCCGAAGCTCTGGGGTGGCTCCGGTAGTTCTGCAGCAGACCTACTTTTCCGTTTCACTAAATTGATTTAGTTTGCTGCGCAGAGAACGTTAGGCCCGACCAATGTTCCTTGTCAAGTGTTTTCTTGAAAACGAGGTGTTGTCTTTCGAGTTTACGGTTAGTTATTTACTATCAACGGCTTATGAATACGTTTCCATTGACGCTGGACTCATTGGTCAATTTCAGTTGCACCGTTTGAGCACGTGGAAAGCCCGTAAAGCGATCCCGGAAATGCGAGTAAACGATTACTCTACCCTAACTGCCGCTGGGCCAACGCCATTTCAGGAGGTTTTTCATGGTCTCACCGGTGCTTTTTTGAACTGCTGGACGCGCTCCCTTAGCACCAATGCTGTTCACATAGGAAACGTGCACGCCGGGGAGGTGTCGGCCAATCCCACCCGCTCGGTTCTGACTGTGGCCCATCCCACCCTTTTCGCAAAAAGCGCGAAAAGGATGGGGCACCCGGCTCAATCCAGGCCGGCAAGGACAAGCGAGCCTGATGCTCGATTCGATGTGAGACTGGTGAGGCCGCCGGCGGTCACTTGCGGGACAGCGAACCTTCCGGGGATCGGGTGCGGTGGGGTTGGGGCAGGGTTTGCCGTCGCACAGTGCCGATGTGATACCTGTACCTTCTGCGATCGTATAGATCCGATCCACGGCAGGCAGTTTGATGGTTTCTTTCCGGCCTGAAGGCCAGTGAATCTCAACCGAGCCGGCGTCGGTTGCATCTCCTAAACCAAAATGCAGGCGCCGGTCGTTGGCACCGATGTAGCTTCCACTGGCCAGCACATCCCGGCGCTGCCGCATTCCATTGGCAGTGAGATATGCCGTCGCGCAGGTGGCATCACGCGGACTCTTCGGCCCGCCCACAAGCTTCAACTCGACCCAGTGATGATGATCGGGATTTACATTGCGCAGGAGCACCGGAGGCCCGTCAATGGGATTGATGACCACGTCGATCTTGCCGTCGTTGAACAGATCGCCAAATGCCGCGCCGCGAGCTGGAATCACATCGGCAAGCCCAGTTCCGTTCTTCGCCGGCACATATTCAAACTTCCTTCCCTTCCCCTGGCCCGCTGGAACGTTGCGAAAGAGCAGCGGCCGTTCAGCCCAGCTTGTGCCCCACTGGTGCTTATCCACTTGCGGGTACACGTGGCCGCCCACCATAAGGATGTCGAGCCAGCCATCGTTGTCGTAGTCGATGAAGCCATCTCCCCAGCCGACAAACGGAATGGTCATTTGCGCAACGCCGGCCTTGTAGCTCACGTCGGTAAAGTTGGCGTCGCCGTCGTTATGGAAGAGCACCTTGTAGTCGTCGCCGAAGTCGGTGACGAAAAAATCCACCAGCCCATTATTCTCGTAGTCGCCGGCTGCAATTCCCATGGATGCTATCTCGCGCCCATCGGCATTCAAAGCGAATCCCGACAAATAGCCGTCATCTTCAAAGGTGCCATTGCCTTTATTCATGTACAGGAAATTCGGGGTAGAGTCGTTGCCCACGACAAGGTCCGGCTTGCCGTCGCCATCCAGATCCACAAAGATTGCAGTGAACCCGTAATAGCGATCCTTATCGACCACACCGGCCTTCTCGGTCACGTCGGTAAATGTGCCATCGCCGTTGTTGTGAAAGAGATGGTCGGGCTCACCCAGCAGTCCGCGGGGCCCGCAGTTCACCGCTTCTCCGCGATACTCGCATTGGGCGTATCCAACGGCCTTGGAACCGGCAATGGGGAGATTGTCACGATCAAAGTGCACGTAACCGGACACGTACAGGTCGAGCCGTCCATCGCCGTCGTAATCGCCCCACGCGGATCCCGACGACCAGTTGCCGAGCGCGACCCCGGCCTTCTCAGCCACATCGGTAAAGGTTCCATCGTGATTGTTGTGGTAGAGCCGGTTCTTGCCGTAGTTGCCGACAAACAGGTCGGGCCATCCGTCATTGTCGTAATCCGCAACCGAGCAGCCGTACCCCCAGCGGTCGTTCTGCACGCCTGCCTGCTTTGAAACGTCGGTAAACGTTCCGTCGTGGTTGTTATGGAATAGCGCGGCGTGAGGCGGCTCTTCTTTTCCATCGAGGGCGTCGAAGGTTGATCCGTTCACCAGGTAGATATCGGGCCATCCATCGTTGTCGTAGTCGATCAGGCACACGCCCGAGCCGTTGGTTTCAACGATGAAGTTTTTTTCGGGGCTGCCCATCTTGTGCCGCCAGCCAGCCAGGCCGGCTTGCTTGGTGATGTCCTGAAAGATGACCGGACCCGATTCGACGAATCCGCCCGCGGTGATGGGCCGGTTTTGCTCGTCAAAAACGGGCGCTGCGGCGACACCCGACGAGATGCCTCCCATGTTTGACTGTTGCGGTTTCGGTTGATCCTGTTGCCCACGGCATA
This sequence comes from Occallatibacter sp., assembly GCA_035504315.1. GTDB lineage: Bacteria > Acidobacteriota > Terriglobia > Terriglobales > Acidobacteriaceae > Telmatobacter. The sequence continues at coordinate 15,660 of DATJSB010000315.1, read as the reverse complement.
TACCGCTCAAATAAACACCCGCCAACATCACCGAAACGAGAGACCTGGGAAACCGCAAATTGATCAACCTCCGCAATCGACAGTTTAGTCTATTGAGCTTTGTTCTCCGCTGCCCGGTCGCGGGTCGGATTGAATAAAGATCTCCCAGGACTAAATCCCTTATCTTTGTCTGCGATGCTTTCGGCGCGGGACCGAGAGGGCGTTCCTACGTGCCCTGATACATAGCCAATTCAATCTCACCTACTGAGCGCACTCTGATCGGTGAGTCCTGCATTCATTACGTCCGCAAGCCGCCTCTGTGCGCCCTTTATGATGAATTGAATCAGGCCCGCAACCCGCCTCGGGCAGATCTGGCAGACCGAGGGGCCAGGATCCTGAGGTGAGGTTCGCCGATGCTCGCATTATCTGTCCCCAGACCGCCGCTGCGCTTGGTCGACCTCGCGCTGGTGACGATTTACCTGGGTGCGGTAACAGCTTTCGGCCTGCGTTTCAGAAAGTCGAGCGGGCGCTCGCTGCGCTCTTATTTTCTGGCCGACCGCGATGTTCCATGGTGGGCAATCGCACTGTCAATCGTGTCTGCTGAAACCAGCGTTCTCACCATCATCAGCGTTCCGGGGCTGGCTTTCACCGGCGATTTCGGCTTCCTGCAGATCGCTCTGGGCTATCTGCTCGGCCGCATCATCATCTGCATCCTCTTTCTGCCGCGCTATATGCGCGCGGATCTTCTCACCGCGTATCAATACATTGCCTCGCGTTTCGGCCCGCGTCTGCAGGGTTATACCGCATCACTCTTTCTTTTGCTCCGGGCTGGCGCAGAAGGCGTTCGGGTCTTTGCCGTGGCGATCGTGGTAAGCGCCGCGCTCGGCACACCCGATATCGCTTCCATCGCGATCCTCTCTGCGCTCACCCTGTTCTACACCTTTGAGGGCGGCATGGCCGCAGTCATCTGGACAGACGTGGCGCAAATGGCTCTCTACGCCGTCGGCTGTATCGTCGCACTGGGCACCATCTGCTCCCGCATTCCCGGGGGCTGGCCGGCACTGATTGCGGGAGCCTCTGCGGCCCATAAGCTAACCTTCCTGCACTTCTCCTGGTCCCTCGGTCAGAGCTACACCTTTCAGGCCGGTCTCATCGGCGGATGTTTTCTTACTCTGGCCAGTCATGGAACAGACCAGCTTATGGTGCAGCGCCTGCTGGCGGCGCGGAATCTGCGCGATTCTCAACTGGCGCTGCTGGCCAGCGGCGTCATCGTGTTCTTCCAGTTCACACTCTTCCTTCTCATTGGCGCGGGGCTCTTTGTGTATTACTCAGGCCACGCCCCAATTGCCGCACCCGATCGGATCTTCCCCGCTTTCATCGTTCACGAGGTACCTGCGGGAATCTCCGGGCTGATGATCGCCGCCATTCTTGCGGCCGCGATGTCGAACCTCAGCGCTGCGCTCAACTCGCTGGCCTCGACCTCGATGATCGACCTCTATCTTCCCCATCACTCGGGGTTGACTGAAGCGCAGCGCATACGGCTCTCGCGGTTCTTTACCATGGGCTGGGCAGCCGTGCTCTTTGTTCTTGCCCTGCTTTCGCGCCGTGGCGGCCACGTGGTGGAAGCCGGCTTGTCCATCGCTTCCATCCTGTCCGGCGCCATGCTCGGCGTTTTTCTTCTGGGCTCTTTGAGCCACCGCACCACTGAAAATGGCGCGACGGCGGGCATGTTTGCCGGGGTCGTGGTGAATCTTCTGTTATGGCTCCAGCCTCACGATCTCGTCTGCTCGTTGCTCGGCCACTCGTTCACGCTTCCAAAAATCGCGTGGACGTGGTGGGTTCTGGTCGGGTCCGTCGTCACTGTCGTAGTGGGATACTCCGCAAGCCTGATTTCTGTTCGCCGCCATGAGGCCAGGTGAGAGACAATTTAACTATGCGCCAATGGTTCTGGCTCGCTTCCCTGCTCATTCTGTTTCCCTTCGTCGCCATCCCGGCACCCGCCCAGACAAGCCTTGACAGCATCGATTCCATCGTCAACCGCGCGGTAGGCGACCAACTTTTCCCCGGCGCGGTGGTCGTAATCGGTCACGATGGCAAAGTTGTTTTCCGCCGCGCATACGGCATGCGCTCGCTGGAACCGACTCGTGAGCCCATGACCGCCGACACCATTTTCGATATGGCTTCGCTTACCAAGCCCACCATGACAGCCCTGGCTGTGATGCAGCTTTGCGAGGCGGGCAAGCTCAACGTCAACGAACCGGTGTCGAAATATCTGCCCGAATTCGGCGTCAACGGCAAACAGTTCATCACGATCCGGCAATTGCTCACTCACTATTCGGGGCTTCCTCCGGATCTTGATCTCAAGGAACAGTGGGAGGGCAAGCAGGAGGGCTTCAACCGCGCCTTCAACTCCGTTCTGGCGCACGCTCCTGGCGCGCGTTTCCAATACAGCGATATCAACTACATCGTTCTCGGCGCCCTGGTTGAGCGCATTACCGGACTCAGCCTCGATGAATATGCACAGCGTTTCATCATTGCTCCGCTTGGCCTTCAGCACTGCCGTTATCTTCCTCCTGCGTCCTGGGACGCCGAGATCGCACCTACGCAATACGACGAGCATCATGTGATGCTGCGCGGCACGGTGCACGATCCAACTGCACGCCGCATGGGTGGCGTTGCCGGTCACGCAGGGCTGTTCTGCTCGGCCGACGATGCGGCAACTTATGCCCAGAATCTGCTCGACCGCCTGGCCGGCCGCGCGAGTAAATTCCCCTTGTCGCGGGCGATGCTGCAGAAGATGGTGGTGCCCGAACAGGCCGCCACCGGTACGGCTCTGCGCGGTTTTGGCTGGGACATCGATTCGCCCTACTCCAGCAACCGCGGCACGCTGTTTCCGGTGGGTTCTTTCGGCCACACCGGCTTTACCGGCACATCCATGTGGATCGATCCGGTGAGCGATACCTACGTTGTGCTGCTTACTAACGCGGTTCATCCAAATGGCGGCAAGAGCATCAATGCAGTGCGCGCCGAAGTTGCCGATGCCGCCGCACAGGCCTTTGGAGTGATACCGGACGGCGGCACGCTGGCTGCGCACATCACCGGCTACAACGAATCGCTCAGCGGTTCGCGGCGCTGGGCTGCCCGCAACGGCGAAGTGAAAACCGGAATCGACGTTCTCGAGGCCGATCATTTCAGCGAACTGGGCGAACTCGCCAGAAAACACGGCGGCAAGTTGCGAGTCGGGCTGCTCACCAATCAGACCGGAGTCGACGCTGCCGGCCGCCGCACCATCGACATCCTCTTTCGCGATGCCGCGGCTGCAGTGCCCGGTCTCACGCTCGAAACCATCTTTACTCCCGAGCATGGACTCTCAGGGAGCTTTGACCAGCCCGGCATCCCGAACTCGACGGATGCGGCAACCGGCCTGCCGGTGATCAGTCTCTACGGCAACAAAGAGGCCGATCGTCATCCTTCGCTCGACTCTCTGCGCAAGCTCGACGCTGTGGTCGTCGACATTCAGGACGCCGGAGTCCGCTTCTACACGTACGAGACTGCGGTCCGTTACTTTCTTGAATCGGCGGCCAAAACCGGCACCGAAATTGTGGTCCTCGACCGTCCCGATCCCATCAATGGCGCGTTCGTTCAGGGTCCGCTCTCCGATCCGGGGGCCGAGAGCTACGTGAACCCGATGCCGCTGCCGGTGCGCCACGGAATGACGTTGGGCGAGCTGGCGCGCTACTTCAACCAGCAGCTCCATCTGAATGCGCCGCTCACGGTGGTTCAAATGCAGGGCTGGCAGCGCGGAGACTGGTTCGACTCAACCGGCCTGGAGTGGATAAACCCGTCGCCCAATCTGCGCAGTCTCGATGAAGCCACTATTTACCCCGCGCTGGGCCTGATCGAGACCACGAATGTGTCAGTCGGCCGCGGCACGGACACGCCTTTTCAACTGCTCGGCGCGCCTTGGATTGACGGCGTGGCGCTGGCGAAGTATCTCAATCACTTCGATCGCCCCGGCGTGCGCTTTGTGCCAACCAGCTTTACTCCCCAGGCTCCGTATCCCTATGCGGGTACGCTCTGCCATGGCGTGGAAGTCATGGTCGTCGATCGCAACGTTTTCGATGCCCCTGAGACCGGCATCCTCATTGCGTATTCGCTGAACCATCTTTTCCCCGACAAATTCGAACTGAAAAAAATCAATACGCTGCTCGCCAACCAGTCCGTGCTCACCGCTCTTTTAAATGGCGACGACCCGGGCAAGATCGCCTCGGATTGGGACGCGCCGCTCCACGCCTTCGAGGAGCAGCGCAAAGCCGCGCTGATCTATGGCGAGCGGTAAATTGACGTCGAAGGGCGACAGGTTCCAGGATTGCACTGGCGCTCCAGGCTCTCTCTGCCAATCGATGTAGATTCTCGGCTCGGGAAGCCATGCTGGTATGCCCGAGCCGAGGGAGGGATCAGAATTCGACCCGGCCTGAGACCTGTATGGTGCGCGCGCCGCCGAAATCGCTTGACGTGCCGTTATAGGAGCCGATTGTGCCGTCGACCTGGCCGAAGCTGGGCAAGCTCAAATTCATGATGGGATCGCCAAGGTTGGTATGGTTGAGAGCGTTGGTGGCCGTTCCTTCCACCTTCAGGTGAACTCCTTCAGTAATTGCGAAGTTCTTGCTGACGCCGGTTGACAGGTTCACCAGGCCGGGACCTACGACCGATCCCACCTGGGCATTGCCAAAGCGGCCGATCGGGTTTGGATAGGGACCGGAACCGCTGCCGGTGGTGCAGGGAGTTCCGACCTGCCATCCGGGATAGCCGGGGCAGGTAAATGCAGCACCGTTCAGCCAGTTCAGGCGGTTCCTGCCTGCGGGAATAACCGGGACTCCAGGGACCACATCGGCGTGCTGATCGCGATGTCCCGGATCCCATCCCGCAGCGGTTGAAGTCAAGCCCGAACCTGTGCCGGAGGGATCGCCCTGGCCGTTCGGGAAGTAGGGAGTTTCGTAGGGCCCCGACTGCCAGGTGAAGATGGTAGACAGCGTCCATCCACCGGCGATGAGGTCGGCAGCCCTCGACATGTTGCCTCCGAACATCTTTCCGCGGCCGATGGGCAGGTCGTACAGTCCGGTGGTGTTCCAGCGCAGGCGGCGGGTTCCGAAGACGTTGCCGAAATCTGCCTCGCGATCGAGGAAGGAGGTCGAGCGGTTGCCGCCGCCTTCGCCGGCGAATCCGGTGCCATCGGGCCCCCCATTGTCGGCGAGGTTCTTGGCCCAGGTAAAGTCGGAATGGTACTCGAGACCGTGCTGGAGGCGGTGGCTAGCCTCCAACTGGAACGAGTTATAGCTTTCGTTGGCGCCGGTAGCGCGCGTGTTAATGCGGCCCCAGTTGGGGAACAAGCGCGCTGAGAAAGGCTGATTGTAGGCCGAGACGGTGTTGGAGAACGGCAGTGTGTTCTCGTCCGGCGCCCAGACCAACTGGTGAGTCTCCGATCCGATGTAGGAGATACGACCTGCGTAACCAGAGCCGAAGTCGTGCTCCACGCTCAATGCCCATTGTTCGGTATACGGGTCTTTCCAGTTGGTGCTGTTGGCGGTACCAAAGTAGTCTGTGCCGTAGCTGCCCACTCCGGCGGCTCCGCCGGAACCAGCATAGATTTCCGGCCACTGGTATCCAATGGCGTGGGTTGCCGGATTATAAGTGTTGTTGAACTGCTGGGTGTAGGTTTGAACGGTGCCGGTGAGTGAATAGAAGCTGGAGCCCAGCATAGTGACCTGGTAGTCGCCGAATCCGCCGCGAATGACCCAGTTATCGCTGGCGAAGGGACGATAGGCAAAGCCCAAGCGGGGCAGGAAGCGCAGGTGTGGAACCTTCTTGAGGCCTTCAGGATATCCGGCTGTGACATTGCCTTCGACCGGCATGCAGGGCGCGCCATTGGCCGCGGCAGAGTTGGTGTTATTGACGCCGTCCTCGTCGCATGCATTGGCTGCGGCCAGAAAGCTCTGAGCCAGGAGCGACTGCTTGTTTTGCGGATAGATGACGCGCCCTGAAAGCGGCACGCTGGGATCGAAGTTGCCGATGTCGCCGTAGCGGTCGTAGTAGCCGGGATGAAATTCATAGCGCAACCCGTAGGAGAGGGTCAACTTCGGGGTGACGCGCCACTCATCCTGCGCGAAGAAGTGGTAGTGCATCGAGAGGCCGTCGTTGTCCTGGGAAACGACGTCGTAGAAAGTCGCATCGGGAATGCCGAGCAGGAAGTCGGCAAAGTCAACGCCGGTAAAGGCGCCCTGGCTTCCGTGACCGTCGGTAAAGGTGTAGGTGCCATAGTTATCCGATCCATTGAAGCTCAACGGCGTGATCGCCTCCAGGTGCTGGATATCGGTTCCGAATTTTAATGTGTGACTACCCTTGGTCCAGATCAGCGTGTCGTTGTACTCGTAAGTCAATGACCGGGTAAGGCTGGTAAGGCGGTCGGGGTTCAGGCTCTGGATGTTGTTGAAGTCCATTTCGGGAATGCCGTTATAAAAAAGGTTCTGCAATCCCTGCCAGCCCTGCGCCGTGGTCCACGCCTTTCCGTCGAAGCTGTCGCTCTGGCCCGATGTGTAGCGGGTAAATCCAAAACCGCCTTCGTTGATCAGGTTGTTCTTGATCGACCAGTTGGTGTCGACCTTGAGCGCACGATTTTGACTGATCGACAGATCCGACGGAACAAGCAGCTTTTCAGGCTGGCTGATGGGAAAGTTCTTGTAAGTGAATTTTCCCCACAGCAGGAACTTCTGGTTCGATCCGAAGTACTGGTCGCCGCGCACGTCAAACTGGTTGGAGTGTCCGCTCGCGTCTACGTTCTGCTGCCAATTAGCCACGCCGTTGTCGGTGTACGTGGTGGTAGAAGAGCCCGAATTCGGGCCATTCGCAGGGTAAAACTGTTTCAGTGTGGCGGCCGCAATCGGGTTGATCATGCCCGAAATGTTGGTGCCGAAAGTGCCCCCGGTGTAGGGATCGTAGAGTCCGGTAAAGCTGTTTCCGCCGTCGCCGTTGGGCTCAATGTAGTTCGAGAAGTCGCCTTGCATCATCGCGGTCGTGGGAACAACTTCTTCGATCGTAGTCTGAGCCGGATGGCGCCAGCCCTCGTAGGTGCCGAAGAAGAAACTCTTGTTGTGGCCGTTGTAAAGATGCGGGAAAACCACGGGGCCGCCGACGCTGCCGCCGAAGGTTGCACCGTGATAGTCAGGCTTGGTTGTGGTAGTCGGATAGGTGTACGGAATTGCATCCCACTTCGAATCCTGGTAATACCAGAAACCGGTGCCGTGCAGGCTGTTCGTACCGCCCTTAGTGGTGACAACGATCTGTCCGGGGTCGCCATACTCAGCGTTAGCCAGCACACCGTCGGCGCGAATCTCTGAGATCGATTCAGTTGAAGGGAAGGCGTCGTTGATGAAGTTGCCTCCCGTTGCGCTCTTCGACGTGACACCGTCAACCGTTACATCAACCTCGAAAGGCAGTGCGCCCTGCAGCGAAATGCCCGATTCGTCGGCCTGCACGCCCGGAAGCGCACCGAAGATGGCTGCCGGCGTGGTGCCGCTGAAGCTGGCGCGCGTGTTCACCGGGAGATTGTCTGCGTCCTGCGTGGTGAAAATGCCGCTGATCGTCGGAGAATCAGTCTCTATCGCGCTTACAGAGTCAGCGGTGACAATTACATCCTGTTTTACGCTGCCCAGGGCGAGGCTCGCGTCAACGCGCAACTCCTGGCGGACCTGGAGGTCAACTCCAGCAACCATCCAATCTGCAAAACCCCCGGCCGAAATCGAGACCGAGTAATGGCCTGGCACCACGTCGAGAAAACGGTAGTCTCCCGATCCATTGGAAGTGGTGGTGCGCGAGGTCCCCTCATCATTATTAGTGAGCTTGACACTTGCGCCCGGAACCACAGCGCCGCGGGGATCCTTGACGGTACCAATGACTGAACCCTGGGTTGTCTGCGCGAGGCTTTGTACGCAAATCAGCGCGAAGAGCAATCCAAGAATTCCAAAGTAAATCTGTGCGAAGGGCTGCAGGCCAAGAAATCTGACTTTCTTCATGGTGCACTGTCTCCAAAAATATTTGTTGGCTGCGGAGAGGTTCGGCTCACAGGTGCCGGCTCAGGGAAGCTAAAAGCCGTCAGAAAGCCCTGTCGTTGCGACGGGGAAGGTGCCGTTTGCCTCGCGCAGATATGGCGTTGCGTGTCGAAATTGCGGCTAATGACTGCCTGAGCCCAAACATAACGATCTGTTCAGAACTTTGCCGCTCTCAACTCGATTACCTGGCATATAACTTCAGGGTAGGGGAAGTTTGTTTCAGCTTTGCCCAGTAATTGTTAACGCAGTCTTAAAATCCCGGGGAATGGAATGACTTATCCACAACAATGCCAGAAGCCTGACACTGTCTGCAAGCAAATTCTGTCCAGCCGTCAGTCGTCGCCGCGTTTGCGCAAGGTTCCGGCGGCCTTCTCCATCTCCTTACGTATCTGTTGCGCGTCGTCGACGTCAAGCAGTTCAGCCGCTTCCTGCTTTGACTTGGGCTTGGCAAAGCGAGCCTTTGCCGGGCTAAAGACACGGAGATCTGAAGGCCGGACCTTGAATGATTCCAGATGCGGTCCGGTATCGAAGATGCCGGTGACTTCCCCGGCCAGCGCGTCCTCGAGATTCAACGGCCCGAGCCCGAGCAGTTCGTCAATCGTGCGCGTGATTGATCCCATGCTGGTGTGCCGATGTGAAACCGAACCCGGCTTGACCCATGGGCTGGCGACCAGCAGGAGACTGCGGTGTGCGTCGACATGGTCCACTCCACTCTGCGCATCGTCCTCCGTCACGAACAAGGCTGAGTCCTTCCAGATCGAGGTCTGCGACAGAAACGCGACAATCCGACCCAACGCCAGGTCGTTGTCGGCAACATACGAAGCGCGGTAAGGATAGCCATCGCCCGGCCGCGGACTGGCGGTGTGGTCGTCAGGCAGGCGGATGACGATCAATGCGGGAATATTGCCGGTGGACAGCCTCAAACGGAAATCACGTTCAAACTCCGACGCCCGAAACTGGTCGGGGATTCCAAGATTGAAGGTCGGGTAGCGGCGGTCAGTATGCTCAAAAACCGGCAGCGGCAGGGGCGAGTTTAGCAACAGACGTTGTCCTTCGGGTTTAGCGCCATCGATCTCATCGCTCCCTTCGATCTCAAGGCCTTCGCCATAATTGAGAATCCCTTTTCCGCTTTCAGCGACGTGCTCCCACAAGGATCCGAACTCCGGCTCATCTTCAGGCATAGGCGCGTCGGCCCCGCCGAACATCGCGCGCCGGCCTGGCTGCGGCGCATCGGGACCTCCGTGCCTGCGGTCGCCGTAACCGGAGGTCCACGCCGTGTTGAAGAACGGCGTGGGGTCGATGCCCATCACCCAGCGATGCCCGTCGGCCGAAACATCCGAGTCGACATAGTAGTTGTCGCTTATGGCGAATTGCTGCGCCAGCGCATGCAGGTTTGGGGTGACTCTCAGGTGGGTTGCCGCCGCATTCTCTTCGGCCCAACCATCGAGTCCGTAGCGAGCCAGCGAGGGATCGCCGTTGACCCCTTTCACATCTCCCAGAATCTCGTCGAAGGTGCGATTCTCGCGAATTACGAGAAAGCAATGTTTGAGCCGGGGCAGATCCGGTTCCTTCGCAAGCGCAGCGGTGTTGCCGTCAATCACTGTCTGCGTCAAACTCTCCGGAGCCGCGAGACCGGCGATTGGAATCGCGCTGAGGCTGCCGAATTCGAGAGAACCAACGTAGGTGGGCGCGTCAGGATCGTGCCCGCTGCCCGCATTCGGTCCGGCTCCTTTTCCCTTGGTGTTGACGACATAGAGCGTAGCGTCATCGGGCGAGAGCGCCAGCGCCGAAGGATTCCATCCGACCGGGATGTGCTCGACAACCTGATTGGTTATCGTGTCAATAACGGCAACGGCATCGATTCCGGATTCAGCCACATAAAGCCGGCCGCCGCCCAGGGCCAGTCCGCTGGGCATGACACCGCGCAACGGCCGGCCCTTGCGGTCCTGGAATCGCGGTCCGGTGAACGGCGTCAGCGCAATTTCACTCAGCAACCGGGCGCCGTCTGCGCTCAGCTTCACTACTTCGTCATCATGTGACAGCGACACGTAAACCGACTGCGCATCGGCGATGACCCCGGTGGGCGCCGCTCCGCCTATCGCAGCGTCACCATCTTCGGCGACGTGCGCTCCCAGCCGGAGTTTTGCCGTAACTCGAGGATGTTCGCGGTCGCGCACGTCGTACGTCCAAAGCGAGCTGCCGCGAACCGAGTTCTCGTCACCCAGTCCGGGCACTTTTTTGCCTTCCGCGACCGTCCCCTGGCGCGCCGCCTGCGACGGATAACCGAACGGAGGAAAATGCAGCCCCGTTTGCAGTGGACGATTCGGGTCAACGCCAGGGATTGGCTGGTACTCAAAGAGACCGCTGTTGGTCACGTACAGCCGGCTGCCGTCGGGCGACAACGCCAGCCCAAACGGATAGCTTCCGGTTGGAATCTCCGCGAGCGGCTTCAGCGTCGCAGCGTCCAGAATCACAACCCGCCAGTTTCCCTGATCGAGAACATACAGCGTCGTTCCATCGGCTGAGATCGCCAGCGTGGCGGCAAAGCTTCCATTGGTCTGTTTGCCCGCTAACGGAGAGTCAAGCGAAACTTCTCCAGCCGGGGTCCAGTCGCTTGTCCGGTACGCCCGCACTTTACCTGAGTCGCCGGTGGCGACGTAGAGCAGCGAGCCGTCGCGCGAGTAAACCAATCCCGCATGAACCTCGATGGCAGGATCGCTCTCACTTTTCGCCGGCATCCGCTTTACCGCCGGGTTCGCGCCGGCAGGATCATCAACGATGTTCAGCGCAAAGGGAAAACCGATTGACGGGACGGCGATCTGGCCGTCGCCGGGTCGCAACGCGAGCGCGAAGGGGTAAGGAGCCAACGGAATCCAGTTGCCCGCGGGATGTATCACGCGGCCATTGGGTAACGTAGCGCTTACGCTTGTCTGAGCGTTGAGAAGCGGGTAAACGCAGATAAGAGGGGCGCTCAGGAGAAGAGTGATCCGGCCCGGCTTGCAGTTCATAATTACAGTATGCCCGTCGAACATGAACATCCGGTATTTGCATTTTCCGGTACGGCTTGAAGCAAATTAGTATTCTGACGATAGAACCGGCCGCGGGTGCGTGACACTCCTGCCCAGCTCGACCGATTCCCGTGGCGGGCATAGAGTCTATCGAATCCGGCGACTGGGCGCACCGCATCGCGCCAAACACGATTGAAGTTCTGGATATGCGCGTAAAACCCGCTCCTTGAGCCTGGCACGTCATTCACATTCCGGAGCGCGAAGAAACGCGTCACCTCAACGAAGGTGCGCGGCGCGTCCACGGTGGCACGGGGCAGGCAGCTTTCATCAACTTCACCATGCGTTGTTGGCTTTGATGAAGGTTTACGGCGGGTACATCATTTCAATGACGGACTTCACTCGTTGGGTTTTCCCGCCTGCTGGTCTTCAGCGTAGAAATGCACCGTCTGGCCTTTTTTCTGAGCGTGCCAGATGTGCCCTGGGAGCAGCGGTGACAGTTCGTGACCGTTGCGCCAGATTCGGGTAGGCTGACCTGGGGAGAAAATGGCGTCGTACCGATCGCCGCGCCACCTTTGACCGCGGATGTATACCGTTCCGAGGGAAGCATCGGGCGCGACGGTCAAGTCTTGACCTCCCCAGGTGCGTAATCCGACAACATCCGGGAGCACCAGCGCATCCAGTGCGTCGTAACCCATGATGCGCACGGAACCGATGGCATGTTCGCCGGGCGGATACGCTTTCGGATCGACGTTCTCAGGAAGAAGCGGACCGAGATTCGAGTTAATCGCCCTGGCGAGCCAATCGAAGCCTTCCTGGGTGTGACCCGAGCGCGCGAGGGCCATTCCGACGTAAGAAAAGATTCTGGGCCATGCCGGGCCGCGCCAATATCCGCCCCAGTGAGGGGTGTCAAACGCCAAGGTCGGCAGAAGCGGTCCATTGAATTTGGCAGGGTCGTCGAGACGCCGCAGCATCGCGGCAATGCGCTGGGGATCCTTTTCGAAATAGAGGAAGTAATACGCATCGAGGTTTTCCCCTTGCGTCCAGAGCTTTCCGGTCTTGACGTCGAGATCCCAATAACATTTGGTCGCCGGATCCCATAACTTGTCGCGGACGGCCTGGCGGGTGACATCGAATTCCCGCTGCCACGGCGACGGATCCTCGCCCTGAAGCCGCGCGAGCCAAGCCATCTCCTGAAGGCTCCAAAGCTGAAAGACCTGCTCGTTGACGGCACTGGTCGGATCACCATGGAGATCGATGAAAGGGGAATCCTTATCATCCCAACCGGTCTCATAAGTGTGCAACCAGTCGATCAGATGATCGTGATTGAAATCGCGCACGCGCGGCAGGTTATTCTGGTAGGCCACGAGTGCCTGCCACAATGTGCGATCTGCTGCGAGTCCGCCGAGCTTTTCACCAAGGATGCCGGTATCGCCTGTGAGCCGGACATATTCGCCGACGAGCGAAGCCTGAACGGGAACACCCTGCGTATTTCGTTCGGGTCCCTTTGCCTGGAACGTGTTGTGGCCAGAAGGAAAGATCGTCCAGGCCGAAGTTCCATCTCCCTGCGCATTAACCGAGTAACGAAACCAGTTCAGGATGGCCGCGCGAGCAACATCTCTCTCGTTTGTGGCGGCCAGGGAAATCGCCTCTGCAATGCCGTCGTTGCTCCACATGCCCACGAAGACATTCCAATCGGCGATCATCAACGGAGTTGCAGGGAGGTAGGGCACCTGGCAGGTGGTGTTGCGGAGACCACGCCAGAACCACAGCTCGCTGCGCACGAGATCTTCTGGGCTGATGCTCCTTCGTTCGCCTGTGGCGCCAATCGTGAAGCTGATTGGGGCAGCCGGTGCTACGAGCGGCGCCGACGCGAGATAGGCATTCCAAAGGCGATGAGTTTCACGGTCGAGAAGGTCGGAGGAACCTTGCAGTTGGGTGAGGGCGGCCGCTGCTTCCTGTTGCGTGCCGCCGAGCGTCATCATGAGACCAACTTCGCTGTCGGCTCGCAGATTCCACTCGAATGTGTCTTGGTGAATGGTTGCCGCAGGCCGCCCGGCGAGGATGAGTCGATACGGCCAGCGGTGCGAACCGTAGGTGGAACTCCGCTCGTCGCTGCCTGGAATGAGTTGCAGACCGTCTTCATGCACGGCCATCGAGACTTGAACCGGGTTTGAGGTGCGAACGACTCGGAGCCGAATTACGGCCAAAGGCTTTCCGTAGACCGGGTACACGGTGAGCGAGACTTCGGGACCACCATCGAACGCGGCCTGATAGACGGTGCGGTCGGCGAAGTAGGTCAGGCTCCGACTGGCGGAGCTGTCAGACAACTTCCAGGTATGGCCGGAGCCGTCAGTGATCACAGGCGCTTCGATCGTCAGCGCGGACAGCCTGTCGCTGCTGTTGGTGGGCGCGGCCGCACCGGCGACGGGAATGATCACCCGCTGCGCTCCAAAGCCGGATTCCTGCAGAGCCATAAAGCCGTTCGATTGATAGATGAGGCTTTTCGGCGGAGCCGGTGCGTCAAAACGCGTTAAGGTGGAATAGTCGAAATCATCAGCGAGATAAGCCGGGAAAGGGGACGCAGCAGCGCCGGACTGCGCCGCAGCCAGACAGCACGATTGCAGAGAGGCTGCCGAGAGCAGGCAAACGCTCGCGATGTGTCGCAAACTCAGGGGCGCAAAGAAATGGTCTGACCCTGGATGGTGCAATGCAAAACCCTCCATGTGGACTCGATTAATCAAGGCAACCGGCGTGAGGCTCAGATTCTATGAGCAATGGAACGAGGACTCCAAAAAAGCGTGAACTGGCACACAGGCGCGTCAACTCATGGGAAGGTAAATGAGCTCAATCCCAGTGCCATTAGCGGGGTCCAGATTGCGTGAGTATTGCCGGTCGGTTTCATTATTCCAATGCTCGAAGACGCCGAGGCTGGTGACCGGTTTGCCGTTCTGCCGGTAGCGGGTTCCAGAAGGCGGTTTCTCTGCCAGAGCTTCCTCCATCAGATAGTCGTCGGCATTCTCACGGATCATGATTCTGGGATGACCGTTTTCATCGAGGTTGTTCTTAGTCTGTGAATAGAGGATGTCGAGCCCGACCGAGTCGAGCGCAACCCCATCGAGCGATGCCAGTATGCTCGCCGGCCATTCCTGATTCTCGTACGGCTCGACGCGGTTGAGGAACGGCGCATTCGGAAAATGCAATGGGTAAGACATGTGCCTTCGAGCGCAATACAGGCCATCGAGAAGATAAAGAATTGTTTTTGCGCCGAGATTTGGCGAAGCGGAAAGATCGACGATTGGCGAATAGGCGTGAGGCGTTCCGCCCTGATTTGTATTAATGATCGAATGCAATTCGCCCGGCCCTTTGATGGAACCGAAATGGTTTTTCCCGGTCAGCGTGACACCAGTCTGCCCTTCGTCGCCGCCTTCTGCAGCCGCATAAGGATAAGAATGGCCTTTGACGAGAGCGACATTCACCAGATAGGTTGCGTTCTTGATTTGTTGAGGTATGAATCGGGCGTTGTCGTAGTGATTTGCAGAATAACTTTGACCTTCGACCCACTGCGCCTGTTCCAGGCCGTGAATCGTTCCATATGCCGGATGAGCCTGATGGTCAGGATCAGGCGCATCTCGCTGCACAAACCGGACATCCTTGTACTCATTCCATATCTTGTTCAGCAAGCCGGGATAGATGTCGCGCTGCGCGTCGTAGACAATAATGTCTCCCGGATTCACGCCCGCGTGACGCACTAGCTGGCGGACAACAGCCAAAGTGACTTGCGGCGAAACGTTGACCAGATTTGTTGGAACGACGGGCTTGCTGTTATTCAGATTCACTTTGACTGCGATAATCTCGCCCTGGCGGTAGGAGTTTTTATTTGTGCCCTTGTAGCGCTGACCGTAATAGTTGAAGATTGCCCGCCACGCTTCATCGTCGGATTTGGCGCCGGTAATTTTCTGAATCAGCAGCGAGACCATCGAGTCGACACGCATCTGATCGGTGCTGGCATCCATCCACCACTGATCGCTTACAGAGTTCCTATTTCCACTCCAGTGAGCCGCCTTAGGATCGCGGACCCAAGCGACACGTCCCGGATAAATTCCGCGAGCCAGGCCTAAGGGCACATTGCGTTGCTTTGGCGCGTAATTGTATTTAGTGAGCAGCTCCGCGAGTGCGGGGTTTTCGAGTGCAGCCGGAATTCCCGCCAGAGCAAATGAGGCCGCCGTAGCTTTCAACATTTCGCGGCGGGTAGAGCCGTTTCTCATCGTTGTCACCTTATCTCTTCTCGTGCCGGTTATAGTTCGATATCCATCGAGCCGGTCGATTCAGGCAAACTCGCCTTTTCGAATCAGCCAGGTTGGACTGATACGGTGAAGGATTCGCCAGGCTTGACGCGAACCTCGCAATACGATTCTGTTGAGCCTCCTGCGCGAGTTCCGATTTGTGCGGAGACTTTCTTGCCGTTTACCAAAAGTGTGGCGCTGTTCGCGGGGAATCCCGCGCGCCATGTTATCTCGGGGCCGGACTCATTGATGAACTCAGACGCCGCCAGGCCTGTGTGCCGGATC